>DNFA01000061.1:30128-52083 GCA_003487665.1 Oscillibacter sp. | reverse complement strand
TCCATCCGGTCGATCATGCCGTCCAGCAGCAGCGCCGAGCCCAGCACGCAGCCGCTCTGCATGCAGCCCAGCGTGTCCGTGCCGATGGCCTTTTCCGGCACCGCCAGCGGAATATCCGGCAGCAGCGCCGTGCCGCCTGCCAGCGCCGACAGCGCCAGATTTGCGCCCGGCAGGATCGCTCCTCCCCGGAACGCGCCCTGCGCGTCCAGCACCGAAATGGTGGTGGCGGTGCCCATGTCGATCAGCAGCAGCGGCGGCCGGTACAGATCCAGCGCGCCCACCGCAGCCGTCAGCAGGTCGGCGCCCAGCGTCTCCGGATGGCGGATCATCACCGGGATCCGGCAGCGGACGTTTTCACCCACCACCAGCGGCTCTCTCCCGGTCAGCAGCCGCGCCGCGCCCTGCAGGGCACGCGTTACCGGCGGCACCACCGAGGAGATGATGACCTGCTCCACGTCCCGCCTGTCCACCTCCGCCAGCTCCAGAAGCTGGCTGAGCGCCACGGCGTAATCGCCCACGGCGTTGTCGCGCCGGGTGGCGATGCGGAAGCTGCGGCGCACCTGCCGCCCCTCCATCAGTCCTACGACCACGTGGGTGTTGCCCACGTCCAGTGCAAGCAGCATACGAACGCCCCCCGTCTTATGCGTTGGTCTTGCGGGCAGCCAGCTTGCCCCGGCTGTACATGACCGCCTTGGCGATGGCGGCGCCGGTGATCAGGCACACCGCGCCCTCCACCAGTCCGTTGACGCCCACGAAGGCGATCACGAACAGGAAGGCGTTGGAGCTGCCCAGCGCCGCTGCAAAGCCCTGAATGTACTCCGTGTGATAGAAGCACAGGCACAGCATGGACATAAACAGCACCGTGTTGCACAGCGCGCCGATCAGTCCCGCCGCGCCGAAGGACCACAGGTTGCTCTTGTCCAGCTTGTTCAGCCCCTTGAAAGCCAAACCGCACAGCCAGCCCGCCAGAATACGGGTGGGCACGCACACCAGAAACGTGTAAAGCGGGTTGATGCCCAGCAGCACCGCACCGAACTGGCTCTTGCCGAAGCATTCCCAGAAGCTGATGCAGCCGAACACGCCGCCCAGAATGGCGCCGGTGGCCGGCCCCATGACGATGGCGCCCACGATGACCGGCACCATCAGCAGGGTGATCTCCAGCCCCGGCATCTTGATCATGCCCAGACCCGTGACCTCCAGCAGCAGCATAATGGCCACCAGCACAGAAATGCGCACCAGGTCATGCACGGTGTATTTCCCGCGCTTCGTTTCGTTATTCATATTGTTACCTCCTGCTGCCGCCTCCGTCCAGCAGAGTGCGGCGCTCGGGGATATAATACCACATTTCCCCGTTTTTGCAATAGGCAAAATGAAAACTACGCCGTTTCCGCCGCGCTGCCGGGCAGCAGCGGGCGGCTGATGGGCACAGAGCCCAGCATCAGCATATACTCGCCGTCCAGCATCAGCTGCACCTGCTCCACGCCCTCCAGCGAGCAGAGGGAGTCCACCAATCCCTGTATCATGCGGTTCTGCGCGTCCGCGTCCTCCGGCAGCAGCACCGTAACGCTGCTCGGCAGGTTCAGATAGCAGGTGCCGCCCTCGGTGTTGGCGCCCAGCGCCGTGAATTCCGCGGGCAGCAGCGGCTCGTCCAGGCCGCCGTAGCTGTCCATGGGACGCTCGGTCAGCGCCTTGACCACCGCCTGGGCGATGGTCTCGCCCTCGTACACCGTCAGCCGCCGCTCCTCGCCCACCAGCTTCCCGGTCTGGTCGGGGAAGTACAGAACCACCTTCACCGTGCGGACGATGTCCTCCGGGCTGGTGAGCAGCACCTCCTCGGAGGTGTACACCTCGTTGGTGCGGTCGGCGGGCAGTTCGCCCTCCACCGTCAGCCGCACCGCCAGAATACCCGTCAGCTGCATCAGCGACAGGGTGATGCAGTAGTCGGCGATGGTGCGGTCGATGCCCATCAGCTGGTTGTACTCGCCGCTGAGATCCACCGACACCGTGCCGCCGGTAACGGTGCAGCTCAGCAGCCTTGTGCCCGTGGGCACGGGGCAGATAAAGTCCGATTTGGTGCAGCCGCCCAGAAGCAGTTCCATGATGTACTGCGCCTGCTGCTGCCGTCCCCGGTCATGGGCGGTGATCTCCGCCCAGGGGATAGAGATGCCCGTCACGGCATCGCCGCCGCCGTTGCTCTTGTTCTTCTCGCTGAGGTCGGCCAGGCCGTACAGCCGCAGATACAACGACGGCTCCGCCGCGCTCTGCCCTGCCTCCTGCTCCGGCGCGCCGGCCTGATACGCCCCCAGTGCCGGTTCCTCGTCCGCCGGCTCCTTCGCCGCAGGCGCGCTGCCGCAGCCCGCAGATGTCAGCATCAGCAGCGCCAGCAGCAGGGCGATGATCCGTTTTTTCACGCCTCGTCACCCCTTTCCGCCAGCGGCAGATACACGGTGAACACCGTGCCCACGCCGTCCGCACCGTGCCCGGCCTCGATGGTGCCGCCCCGGTTCTCGATGGTGTCCTTCACGATGGACAGACCCAGTCCGGTGCCGCCCACCTCACGGGAGCGCATCTTGTCCACCCGGTAGAAGCGGTCGAACACGTGGGGCAGATCCTCGTCCGGTATGCCGATGCCGTTGTCGCTGACGGTGATGACCACCCGCTGCCCGTCCACATGAGCCTCCGCGTGGACAAAGCCGTTCTCCGGCGCGGAGTATTTGATGGCGTTTTCCATGAGGTTGTAGAGGATCTGATGTACATCGTCGTCGGTAGCCAGCGCCACGGCGTCCTCGTCCGCCGTGCCGGAGATGGTCACGCCCTTCTCCTGCGCCACCATGTGCAGCATCCGCTCCACCCGCTCCATCACCGGCGCCACCGCCGCAGGATAGGGCTGCTGCACCACGCCGCTGTCCAGCCGCGTCAGCCGCAGCAGGTTCTCCGTGATGCGGCTGAGCCGCTCCGCCTCCCGGCCGATGTCGGTAACGAACTCCTTGGTGGTCTCCTCGTCCATGTGGTCGGTCTGCAAAATGGAATCCGTCAGCAGCCGTATGCCCGCCAGGGGCGTTTTCAGCTCGTGGCTGGCGTCGGACACGAAGCGCCGCCGGGCGTTCTCCGTGGTTTGCAGCCGGTCAGTCAGGCTGTTGAACTCCGCCGCGATCTGGGCGATCTCGTCGGTGCCGCTGGCGTCCGCCCGGTGGCTGTACGCGCCCTCCCGCACATGGCGGATGGCCTGCAGAAGCCCGCTGATCTGCCGCGTCAGCATCCGGCTGAGCACGATGCTCAGCCCCGCCACCAGCAGGGCGATCAGCAGAGAGATGATCAGCAGGTTGTGCCGGAACGTCTCCAGCAGCTCCGCCTGCTCCGTGTCGTAGTCATAGGCGTACACCGCACCCACGATCTGGTTGTGATACACCACCGGCGTGGCCACGCGGCTGAGGAAGGCCGTGCCGTCGTATTTGCAGTAGCTGGCATCCTGTCCCCGCAGCGCCACCGCCACCACGGAGTACAGGGCGTACCGCCCCACGGCGTTGCCGCCCTGCCGGGTGTCGTACAGCACCAGTCCCGCGCTGTTGGTGACCATCACGCGGGTGGCGCCGGACTCGTCCAGTCCCTCCAGCGCCGCCTGCACGTTCTCCTTCGTCAGCTTTTCCAGCCCCATCAGCGCCGACTCGATGACCTTGGTGGTGCTTTTCAGTCCGTTCTGCGTGGATGTCACCATCAGGTTCTGGCTCACCAGCAGCGGATAGGAGTTCAGCAGCACCAGCACCGCCGCGATGACCAGAATGTAGCTGAGACTGAACTTCAGCTGCAGGGTCGCCTTGCTGCGCAGCTTCCGCGCCCCGGCGCGCAGCTGATCGCCCCGCGTCTCCTCCTGCGGGGTCGTGTCGGTATGGATGGCCTCCGTCTCACACGGTAGGCTGTTCTTCTCCCTTGAAATAGTAACCAACTCCCCACTTCGTCATAATGTATACCGGGTTGGCCGGGTCGGGCTCCAGCTTCTCCCGCAGGCGGCGGATGTGTACGTCCACCGTCCGGTAATCTCCGGCGTAGGAATAGCCCCACACCAGATCCATCAGGCTCTCCCGGCTGTATACCCGCCGGGGGTTCTTCATCAAAAGCTCGATGAGATCGTACTCCTTGGCGGTCAGGTCGATGGTCTTTCCGTCCCGGATGGCCACCCGCTGCTCCGTGTCCAGACTCAGCTCGCCCACGGTCAGCAGCGGCGTCCGCTGGCGGCTCTGCGCCGCCTGAGCGCCGTTCATGGAGCGCCGCAGCAGCGCCCGGATGCGCGCCTTCAGCTCCAGAATGTTGAAGGGCTTCGTCACATAGTCGTCCGCGCCGCAGGCAAAGCCCATGAGCTTGTCGCTGTCCTCGCTGCGGGCGGTGAGCATGATGATGGGCACCTCGGAAAACTCCCGTATCTTCATGCACGCGTCGCTGCCGGACAACTCCGGCATCATCACGTCCATGACGATCAGATCCAGGTCGCCCTTCTTCGCCAGCTCCACGGCGGCCGCGCCGTCGTAGGCCGTTTCCACCTCGTAGCCCTCGTTCTCCAGATTGAACTTCATGCCCTTGACCAGCAGCTTTTCGTCGTCTACCACCAGTATCTTCATTCCTGCGTATCCTCCGTCACGATGAAATCTTGTATGCTCTCCAGCACGGTCTGGCCAATGCCGTCCACCTCCAGCAGCTGCGCCGCATCGGTGAAGGGGCCGTTTTCCGTCCGCCAGTCCACGATCCGCTGCGCCAGCACCGGGCCGATCCCCGGCAGACTGTCCAGCTCGTCCACGCCGGCGGTGTTGATATTGACCATCCGCAGCTGCGCCGCGTCCTCCGTCGGCTGCTCCGCCTCGATCTCGTAGTCGCCCCGCGCCGTCCGCGGCGTCAGCAGCCACGTCAGTGCCACCGCCAGAAGGAACAGCACCGTCAGCCCCAGCAAAAACAGATCAGTCTTTGTCAAATTTATCCTCTTTCCCACGGTTGACTACCCCGCTCCTTTTGCTTATAATAGAGTGCGGACATACCGACGCCGCGTCCCGCGCGGCGCCGTCCCCCTATATTATAGCATACATGGAGAAAAAGTCACATGAAAATACGCCGTTTGCTCTCTGTTTTTTTGCTGGCCGCCCTGCTGTGCGGCCTTTTCACCGTTCCCGCCGCCGCGCTGGAGGATCCGGACATCCGCGCCAAGGCCGCCCTGCTGGTGGAGGCCGAGACGGGCACCATACTCTATGACAAGAACGCCCACGACGAGCTGTCCATCGCCAGCACCACCAAGATCATGTCCGCCCTGCTGATATTCGAGGCCATCGAGCGCGGCGAGCTGCGGATGGATCAGTCCGTCACCGCCACCGCCAGCGCCCTGCGCGGCCTGCCGGAGGACGGCAGCACCGCCGACATCGTGGAGGGCGAAACGCTGACCGTGGAGCAGCTGCTCTACTGCATGCTGGTCATCTCCGCCAACGAGACGTGCAATATCCTGGGCGAGACGGTGGCCGGCTCCGTGGACGCCTTCGTGGAGCGCATGAACCAGCGGGCGCAGGAGCTGGGCTGCAAGAACACCCACTTCGCCAACACCACCGGCCTGACCCAGTCCGGCCACTACTCCTGCGCCTACGACCTGTATCTCATCACCAGGGAGGCCATGACCTTTGAGGATTTCATGACCATCGTCAACACCAAGTCCTATGAGATACCTCCCACCAACAAGACCGAGGAGGAGCGCGTGCTCCACAGCACCAACGCCCTGATCTCCAACTGGCGGCTGGCCGGGTATCTGTACTCCGGCGCACAGGGCATCAAGACCGGCAGCACCGACGCCGCCGGACAGTGTCTGGTATCCTCCGCCGTCCGCGGCAGCCGGACGCTTATCAGCGTGGTGCTGGGCGCGGAAAAGGTGGAAAAGGAGAACGGCTCCGGCTACATCGTGGAAAGCTTCACCGAGACGGCGCGCCTGTTCGACTGGGGCTTTGACAACTTCTCCTCCCGGCAGGTGCTGGACGAGAACGAGCTGGTGCAGGAGGTGCCCGTCGCCCTGAGCAAGCAGGTGTCCACCGTGGCCGTCCACCCGGCGCAGAGCGCCGAGGCCATGCTCCCCAAGGATCTGGACGTGGAGTCCCTGACCCGCACCGTCACACTGGATAACGAAACGGCGCTGGCGCCCATCGCCGCCGGCGACCGTCTGGGCGAGATCACCGTCAGCTACGGCGACACCGAGTACGTCACCGTTCCCCTGCTGGCCGTGGCCGATGTGTCCGCCAGCCGCTTCCTGCTGGCGCGCCACGCCGTGGGCGAGTTCTTCTCCCGCCCCTCCATCCGCATTGCCGCCATCGCGCTGCTGGTGCTGATAGTGGCTCTGGTGCTGTGGTTCCGGTTCTATGGCCGCAACCGCCGCTACGGAAAGGCCGGCAGCAAGCAGTACCGCCACCGCTCCTACCACGGACGCCGCCACTGATGCCCATGGAGCCGCTTCGTATCCTGTACGAGGACGCGCACCTTGTGCTGTGCGTCAAGCCCGTGGGTGTGCTGTCGGAGGACAGCGCCGACGGCGCCTGTATGCCCGCCCTGCTGCGGCAGCACTACCGCGCCCAGGGCAAGCCCGACTACATTGCCACCGTCCACCGGCTGGACAAGGCCGTGGGCGGTGTGATGCTGTTCTCCCGCCGCCGGGAGATCACCGGAAAGCTCACTGCCGCCATTGCGGAGCACCGGGTCACCAAGGAGTATCTGGCTGTCCTCCGGGGCACGCCGGAAAAGGACAGCGACACCCTCACCGACCTGCTGTTCCGGGATGCCGCCCACAACAAGAGCTATGTGGTCAAGCGGATGCGCAAGGGCGTCCGCGAGGCATCGCTGGACTACGCCGTGCTGGGGCGAGCCGACGGTCTGACGCTGGTGCGGGTGCGCCTGCACACAGGCCGCACCCACCAGATACGGGTGCAGTTCTCCTCCCGCGGCCTGCCCCTGCTGGGGGACATCCGCTACGGCAGCAAGGCGCCCTGCTCCCCCGCCCTGTGGTCGCACCGTCTGGCGCTGACCCATCCCATCACCGGGAAGCCCATCGACGTCACCTGTCCCCCGCCGGACAGCTGGCCGTGGAGCTTATTTGCAGAATGAACATCAGCGGGAGGGGCAAAGCCCCTCCCGCTGTCAGCTTACTCCATTTACTCCATATCCACGTACACGATCTCCAGCCCCCGGCGCATGGCGTATTCCACCGTGCGGCGTGTGCCGCCCTCCTGCCCGTCGAACACCGCGATGAGCCGCTGGGCGTGATCCACCATGTACCGGTTCCGCCGCTGCATGCACCCGGCGCTGTAGTGATCCTGCACCACCGTCTCGTAGTCGCAGCGCTCTACCAGCGCCTGCCACCGCGCCTGCTGCTCCGGCGTCCAGCCCTCCGGCTGGCTGGGACAGGGGATGGCCGCCTCCAGCGTGATCTCCGGGTACTGCGCCCGCAGCGCCAGCGTGATCTCGCCGCAGTAGGTGTCCACGCCCCGCGCCATGCCGCAGATAAAGTGCCGGTACCCCTGTTCACAGGCGTCGGCGACGGCCTGCCGCAGCCGTTCCTTCAGCGCCGCGCACCGGGGATCGTCCTCATCGTACCCCCACGGCAGCTTCTCCGGCCGATACCCGGAAAAGCACACCGTCATCTGTTTTGCCGGCATACGCCTCACCCTCTTTCTCCGCCCATTGTACAGGATAGAAGCGCCCCTGTAAAGGGCAGGCAGTGGAATTTTCCTCTTGACTTCCTGCGCCCGCCGTGCTACCATACATGTCGAAAACAACCGCATATTTGTCTTCGGGGCGGGGTGCGATTCCCCACCGGCGGTATAGTCCGCGAGCGGCTTCGGCCGCAGGAACCGGTGCGATTCCGGTACCGACAGTATAGTCTGGATGAGAGAAGGCGTGTATGGCATTTTGCGATGCTCTTTTTTGATGCGTACACCTTGGAAGGCAATTTCCGGGTGTTTATCATCGAAAAGGAGTATTTTTTATGACACAAGCACAGAAAACCCACCATCTGGCCGTAGCCGCGCTGCTGGCCGCCGTAGCCGCCGTGCTGCAATTCATCGAGTTCTCCATCCCCATCATGCCCGCCTTTATCAAGCTGGACATCTCCGACCTGCCCGCCCTGCTGGGCACGTTTTCCCTGGGCCCCGTCTACGGCGCGGCCATCCAGCTGGTGAAGAACCTGCTGCATCTGCCCTTCGGCTCCAGCGCCGGCGTGGGCGAGTTGTCCAACTTCCTGCTGGGCGCGGTGTTCGCCTTTATCGCCGGCATGGTCTACAAGAATCACAAAAAGCGCAGCGGCGCCCTGTGGGGCTCCGTGGCCGGCGCCGCAGCCATGGCGCTCATCAGCCTGCCCATCAACTATTTCATCGTCTACCCCGCCTATGTGGTGCTGTACGGCCTGCCGCTGGAGGCCATCGTGGGCATGTATCAGGAAATTCTGGGCACGGTGGCGCAGGTGCCCACCTCCAACGCCCTGCTGAACTGCCTGCTGGTGTTCAACGTGCCCTTCACCCTGTGCAAGGGGCTGCTGGACGTGGCGCTGTGCTTCCTGATCTACAAGCCGCTGAGCCCCCTGCTGCATAAATAAGCGCAAAAGGCGCCGGGCGGACAGGGTCGTCCGTCCCTACGGCGGGACGTCGGGGACGCCGTCCCCTACGGACGGTTTACCATATTTGCCCCGCAATGAGAGTAAAAAAAGAAAGCCCGCGAGGGCTTTCTTTTTTCTGCTTCTCACACGCCCAGCTTTTCCAGCGCGGCCAGCTTCAGGCAGGTGCAGAACACGGCGATGGCCTGCTCCAGCTCCGCCACCGGCGGCAGGGACGGGGCGATGCGGATGTTGCTGTCCTGGGGATCCTTGCCGTAGGGGAAGGTGGCGCCGGCGCCGGTCATGGTAACGCCCGCCTCCTTGCACAGCGCCAGCGTCCGCTTGGCGCAGCCGGGCATGGTGTCCACGCTGATAAAGTAGCCGCCCACCGGACGCTTGTAGTCCGCGATGCCCAGCGGGGCGATCTCCTGATCCAGCGCGTCCAGCACCGCGTGGAACTTGGGTGCCAGGATCGCCGCGTGCTGCTTCATCAGCTCCAGCGTGTGCGCCCGATCCTTCAGGAACAGCACATGGCGCAGCTGGTTGATCTTGTCAAAGCCGATGGTCTGGATGTTGATGAGCTTGCTGAAATAGGCGATGTTGGCCTCGCTGCTGGCCATAACGCCCACGCCCGCGCCGGGGAACGTCACCTTGCTGGTGGAGGCGAACTCGTACACCATGTCCCCGTTGCCGTACTGGGCGCACAGGTCGATGATGTCGGGGAACTCCACGAAGTCGCAGTCGAACTCGTGGATGCAGTAGGCGTTGTCCCACATGAGCATGAAGTCCGGCGCGGCGGGCTTCATGGCCGCCAGACGGCGCACCGTCTCGGCGGAGTACACCACGCCCTCGGGGTTGGAGTACTTGGGTACGTTCCACATGCCCTTCACGGCGGGATCCTTGATCAGTTCCTCCACCTTGTCCATGTCGGGGCCCTCCGCCGTCATGGGGACGGCGATCATCTCCACGCCGAAGCTCTCCGTCACCTTGAAGTGCCGGTCGTAGCCGGGCACCGGGCAGATCCACTTCACCTTGTCCAGCTTGCACCAGGGTTTCTCGCTGTGGGCAAGGCCGTGGGTGAACGCCTTGGACACGGCGTCATACATCAATTGCAGGCTGGCGTTGCCGCCCACGAACACCTGCTCGGGCTTGCAGCCCAGAATGTCCGCAAACAGCCTTCTGGCCGCGGGGATGCCCGCCACCTCGCCGTAGTTGCGGACGTCGATGCCGTCGGAGACGAAATCCTCCGGCTTGGTCAGCAGGCCGAAAATGGGCGTGACCAGATCCAGCTGCACCTTGCTCGGCTTGCCCCGCGCCATATTCAGGCTAAGACCCATGCCCTTGAGCTGCTCGAACTTCGCCTTCACCGCGGCGTACTCCGCCTGCCGCTCCTGGGGCGTCATCTCGGTGTATTTCTTCATTATGCTTTTCCTCCTTCGTTCTTGCGTTCCGGGTATTTCTTGCGAACCATATTACACTACTTGCACAAAAAATGCAACCGCAATTTGTGAATATCGGAGAAAAAGCTGCCCCGGCTCACGCCGGGGCAGCTTAGCAAAACGCATCGTTCTGCAAAGCCATTATCTTGTGAATACGGTTTCTCCGTTGAAGGTAAGCTTGCAGACGCTCCCCGGCTCGATTGGCTCGTCAAACCGTGTCCAAATCATGCAACTATCGTCGGCTTGGTCGGCGGTGAAGCTCCAATCGCAGGGGATAGACTTGCCGCCCTCGTCAAACGCTTTGAACGCGCTGAGGATGCCGGTGGTGGAGTCTATATAGTCGGCAAAATACACCGCCATGGACAGCTTGGAGCACTCGATCCTCTCCGCCGTGAGCGTCTCGCCGCCGTAGGACAGGGAAACATTCTCCGCCAGCACCTCACTCTGCACGGTAACAGGCGTTTCCTCCAGCGTGACCCGCCAGTCCCCCGGCAGCACGGTGGTGGTGATCCCCTTTCCGCCCCAGTGCAGCTCCAGATATGGAAGTGCTTCCTTATCAACGGTCACGTCCCGCCAAAAGTACCGCCACTCGGTATCCGTGGCCTCCGGGTCAAAGTCGCTGGGCTGTCCGAAATGACAGTGGGTCTTCGGGTAGATGACCGTGCCCGTCCGCGTGTCCAGGAAATACCAGTTCGCCTCCCAGGACGCGGACCATTCGTCCGAACCCAGCGGCTCTTTCATCACCAACTGGAGAGTGCCGTCCTCCCACCCGGCGTTGCAGATGGACGCACCGCAGGGCAGCTGCACGTCCGCGTCCCCCGGCTGCCAGTAATACCGCACCGTTCCGTTGCGGAATCGCTGCTGGCACTGGGGCAGCTTTGCGTTCTCTCCGGCGTTTTCCACCATCTCCGCCACGTTGAAGTCGATCTTCTCGTGGTCAAACCACCGTTTCTCCTGCCAGTTTGTGAAGGTCATCACCAGGCCGTTGGCGCTGTCACCCGGCTGCCAGTCGGCGTGTACGACGCCCTCCAGCTCGTTCTTCGGCACGCCCTCCTTCCGCTCCAGAAAATACGACACATACGCGCCGGACATCATCTTGCTGGGGAAGTACAGTTCAAAGTCGGTAAATTGGCCGTCCTGATCCAGCACAGCCCCCTCGTTGGCCTTCAGTCCATAGAGAAGATATAGGGTGCGCTCGTCCGAGATCACCTTCTCCACGTTGATTTGCAATTCCTCTGTGGCCGCCGCAGGCTGCTGCTGGGAGATCACCGGTGCCTCGTCTGCGTCACCGATGACGGTCTGACCGGGGGAAAAGATGTCGCGCCACGACAGCGGTATTCGACTGATAGCGAAGGCGGTGACGGATACGCCCAGTATGATCAGCACCGCCGCACACGCGGCAGATAATTTGGGAAAGCGGGTGCGTTTTCTCCGGTCTGCATTTGTGCGGTTAAAGTCGAGGGCTTCTTCCAGATATGCGGTGTCAATATCTCCGATGGCTGACACCAGCTTGTCGGTTTTCCGATCCATTATATGTTTGCCTCCTTATGATTCAGGTATTGATGTAGTTTTCCGCGTATTCTGCTGAGCCGGACAGACACGTTGTTCTCGGTGATGCCAAATGCGTCTGCCAGCTCGGATATTGATTCTGAGAACCAGTAGCGTTTCACAAACATGAGTCTGTCATCTTTGGGCAAGGCAGCGAGAAATGCGTTGATCTGCGCAGATAGTTCACTTATCGAGAGCTGCTCATCCATGGAGCTATCGGGGATACAGTCCTCCAGTTCGGATAGTGAGACCTCAAATTGGCTGCCCCGCTTTATCGCGGTATTTGCGCGAAGCTTCTTCAAAGAGCGGTTGCGAACGATACGGCAGATATAGGATCTCAGCGGGTCGGGGGATTGAGGAGGAATACTGTTCCATGCGCCAAGATAGGCGTCGTTCACACATTCTTCCGCATCCTGATGATCGTTCAGAATGCTTCTGGCGATTTTCATGCACAGGTCGCCGTATTTTTGGGACAGTTCGGTGATGGCCTGCTCTGAGCGCTCAAAAAACAGGCGTATAATTTGTTTGTCATCCATATAACGGTGTTTCCTCCTTTCTCCCTCTATAGATCAACTACCTTTTCAGGCGGGAATATTACACGCCCTTCGGAATTTTTTACAGATGTTTGCAGGGGGCGGCGTTTCCTACGGAAGCAAGCTGCCCCGGCGCGAGCCGGGGCAGGGATACTGTGTTCTGATATTGTTCCGTTATTCGGCCTCTTTTTCCAGCAGCGCCTTTTTCTCCTCCACGCCGGACTGGGCGCAGCCGTACTCCCAGTTCCACGGATCCTTGCGGCACACGCCGTCGGCAAAGGGGATGAAAATGGACAGCAGACCCACCGCCGCCAGGATCCAGCAGTACCACATGCCGCCCACGATGGCCGCGGGGCTGGTGCGCAGGGCATCGGTGGTGACGGTGGTGTTGGTCAGCGCCGCGGCGCTGAGCAGCTGCGCGCCGTAGGGGATGATGCCCTGAAACACGCAGGAGAAGATATCCAGCAGGGACGCGGTGCGCCGGGGATCCACCCTGTATTCCTGAGACACGTCCCGCGCCATGTCGCCGGCCACGATGATGGCCACGGTGTTGTTGGCGGTGGCGCAGTCGCATAGGGACACCATGGCAGCGACGCCCACCTGCGCGGACTTGTTGCCCTTCATCACCCGGCGCAGCTTCTGGATGATCCATGTAATGCCGCCGTTTTTGGCGATCAGCTCCGACATGCCGCCGCACAGCAGCGTCAGGAAGAACACCTCGTTCATGCTGGTAAAGCCGCTCCACACGCTCTGGGCAAAGGTGGCCACCGTCAGGTCGCCGCTGAAAATGCCCACCAGACCGGCGGAGAAAATGCCGATGGTCAGCGCCAGGAATACGTTCAGACCGCACAGTGCCAGCACCAGCACCAGAATATAGGGCACCACCTTGATGAGATCGAAGGGCAGCGCCTCCAGCGGCATCACCGTCTCCGGACGGCCGAAGATCAGCAGCAGCACCAGCGTGATAACCGCCGCCGGCAGCGCCACAAGGAAGTTCACCCGGAACTTATCCCGCATTTCGCAGCGCTGGCTGCGGGTGGCGGCGATGGTGGTGTCGGAGATCATGGACAGGTTGTCGCCGAACATGGCGCCGCCCACCACCGCACCGATGACCACCGTCAGGGACAGGCCGCCCTTTTCCGCGATGCCCACGGCGATGGGGATGACGGCGGTGACGGTGCCCATGGAGCTGCCGGTGGCGGTGCCCATAAAGGCGGAGATGACGAACAGACCTGCCGCCAGAAACTCCACCGGCACCAGCGACAGGCCCAGATTCACCGTGGACTCCCGCCCGCCCATGGCGGCGGCGACGCTGGCGAACGCACCGGCCAGAATGTAGATCATCAGCATGGTCAGGATGTCCACATTGGCCGCGCCCTTGGCGAACGTCTCGAATTTTTCGTTGATGCTGCCCTTGAACATGATAAAGGCCGTCAGCACCGCCAGAAACATGGCGGTGACGGAGGGGAACTGGTAAAAGGCCATGTCCGCGCCCTTCACCTGATAGTAGATACCGGCGCCCATGTAGATGACGATGAACACCGCAAAGGGGATCAGCGCCAGCCCGCTGGGGCGCTTTCCGTTGAGATCTTTCATGTTGCTTTCCTCTCTTTCTTCACAGAAAATGTCCGCGCTGCACGGGCAGCGCGGGCATCCCTTGTCCATATATTATCGTAAAAGGAAACTTTTGTCAACGGATATTCCCATTTTTATCGGCATCTGGTTATCTATAAAATAGATAGCCGCGTCACACCCGCCGCAGCTCGTACACATCCGTCCGCCGGGCGGACAGGATAGGCAGCTGGCGGCGCACGGCGTCTATTCTGGTCATATCCAGCTCCGTGACGGCCACCTCCTCTCCCGCGCCGCACTGATGCAGCACCGTGCCCCAGGGGTCGCAGACCATGGAATTGCCCCACGCCACGTAGGAGGCGCTCTCGTCCCGCGCCGGGGAGGTACCCACGGTGAAGCACTGGTTATCCACCGCCCGCTGCCGCAGCAGCAGCTCCCAGTGGGCGGGGCCGGTGGTCATGTTGAAGGCCGCCGGCGCCAGCAGCACCCGCGCGCCCTCCAGCGCCATGACGCGGCACAGCTCCTCGAACCGCAGGTCGAAGCAGATGCACAGTCCCATCCTGCCCCACGGCGTGTCGAACAGGGTCACGTCGTTCCCCGGCGACAGGGTGTCGGACTCCCGGAACCGCTGGCCGCCCTCCACGTCGATGTCGAACAGGTGCATTTTCCGGTGGCGCGCCACGCAGACACCCTGCGGGTCAAAGACGAAGGAGGTGTTATACACCCGTCCATCGTCCAGCTCCGGCAGAGAACCGCCCACCAGCCACAGTCCCAGCTCCCGCGCCGCGCGGGAGAGCATCTGATACGCCGCGCCGCCCGCCGGCTCGCCGTAGGCGCGGAAGCATCTGTTGTCGTAGGGGCAGCAGAACATCTCCGGCAGAATGGCCATGTCCGCGCCGCGGACGGAGCGCAACAGTTCCTCCGCGTGGCGCAGGTTGGCGGTCTTGTCCGCCGTAACGTGCATCTGAATTTGTGCCAGTCTCATACGCACCACCTCAATATTCCCGCAGCACCAGCTCGGTGACGCCCTCGCTGATGCTGACAAGGCGTTTCACTTGACTGCGCTTGTTGTACACCATCCACAGCATGTCCCGGATGGCCGTGCCGCCCCGGTAGCCGTGGATGAGCCGCAGGCGGTACACCCCGCCGCCGCAGCGCCGCAGCGCCGCGTCGATGGCGATCTGCGCCTGATATGTGTTCATCCCATGAAGATCCAGTTCCATTACGCCGCCTACCATACAGGCACCTCCCGGTTTTTGTCTCTTACCACACATCATAACGCAAAAGCGTTGAGTTTGCAAGGCGGGAGTGGTATAATACCTGTCATATCGATCATATCCCCTGCGAGGTGCTCTCATGACCATTCTTGTACTCTCCGATTCCCACGGGAACGTGGGCAATATGATACGCGCCGTGGAGCAGGTGCAGCCGGATCGGGTGCTGCATCTGGGCGACTGTCAGCGGGATCTGACGGCGCTGGAGGGGGAATTCCCCGCCCTGCCCATGGAGGGCGTGCCCGGCAACTGCGACTGGGGCAGCTGCGACCAGCCGGAGCGGCTGCTGGAGATGGGCGGCGTGCGCATTTTCATGCTCCACGGTCACACCCGGAACGTGAAAAGCTCCCCCATGTCCGCCCTGTACGCGGCAAAGGAGTACGGCGCGCAGGTACTGCTGTTCGGCCACACCCATGTGCCGCTGGTGGACAACGACGGCTCTCTGCTGACGCTGAATCCCGGCGCGGCAGGCGACAGGCTGCATCCCACCTGCGGCATACTCACCATCGACAACGGCCACGCGGACGTCCGGACGCTGGCGCTGTGAAAGGAGACACACCATGTTCTATATCGGCTGCCATCTCTCCGCCTCCGACGGCTTTCTGGCTATGGGCAAAACGGCGCTGTCCATTGGCGCCAACACCTTTCAGTTCTTCACCCGCAATCCACGTGGCAGCAAGGCCAAGGCCATCGACCCGGCGGACGTGGCTGCGTTTCTGGCGCTCGCGGCGGAGCATGGCTTCGGCACGCTGGTGGCTCACGCGCCGTACACCATCAACCCCTGCTCCAAGGACGAGCACACCCGGGAGTTTGCCCGCATGACGCTGGCGGACGACCTGAAGCGCATGGAGCATATTCCCGGCAACGTGTACAACTTCCACCCCGGCAGCCATACCGGGCAGGGCATCGAGACGGGCATCTGTCAGATCGCGGAGACGCTGAACGCCATCCTGACGCCGGATATCCGCACCACGGTGCTGCTGGAGACCATGTCCGGCAAGGGCAGCGAGGTGGGCAGCCGCTTCGAGGAGCTGCGGGAGATCATCGACCGGGTGGAGCTGTCGGACAAGCTGGGCGTGTGTCTGGACACCTGCCATGTGTCCGATGCGGGGTACGACATCGCGGACGACCCGGACGGCGTGCTGACGGAGTTCGACCGGGTCATCGGCCTTGACCGGCTGAGAGCCGTCCACGTCAACGACAGCCTGAACCCGGTCGGCTCCCACAAGGATCGCCACGCCCGCATCGGCGAGGGCTGTCTGGGCGCGGAGGCGCTGGGGCGCGTGGTGCGCCATCCGGCGCTGCAGGGGCTGCCCTTCGTGCTGGAGACGCCCAACGAGCTGCCGGGCTATGCCCGTGAGATCGCCCTGCTGAAGGAGCTGCACGGCGTATGATGCTGCGGATATCGGCTCTGGCTATCGCGGTCATCGCCGCCGTCGGCCTGTGGAAAAAGGCGTGGCTGCCGGAGAAGAAATGCTTCCGCGCCGGGTTTTTCGTGTACTACACCCACCTGAGCAACCTCTTCATTCTGGTGTACGAGCTGGTGCTGGGCATCGCCAGCTGTGACCCGGACGGCGGCGCGTACCGGTGGCTCAGCTCCCCCGGCGTGGCGGTGAGCGTGACGCTGTGCATCTACGTCACCCATTTGATCTACGCCTTTGTGCTCATCCCCTCCGCCCGGCGCCGGGGCGACGAGAGCTGGCTGAGAGGGCGCTTCTCCTTCGGGAATCTGTGTGTCCACTACGTCACCCCCGGCCTTGTGGTGCTGCAATGGCTGCTGTGGCAGGATAAGACCGGCCTGACCGTGGGTCACGCCGCGTGGTGGCTGGTGCTGCCGCTGGCGTACTTCGCCTTTGCCATGCTGCGGGCGCGCACCGGCGTGCCCATCGGCCACAGCGACAAGCTGTACCCCTACCCGTTTCTGGACTATCCCCGGCTGGGCGCAAAGCGCTTCTGGCTGTACGTCACCGGCATTCTGGCGTTTTTCTTCGCGCTGGGCTGCCTGTTCGTGGGGGTCGGAGGTCGGTTGACATAAAAAAAGAGACGGCTTCGCCGTCTCTTTTTTATGCCTGTGGGATCTCTCCGTGCTCTTTTTCAAAGTCGCTGATGCGCTTTTTGATCATCTGCTCCAGCTCCCGGTTCTTTGTGCGTCCCTCATATTCCGCGATATAGCCCAGCTTGTCCAGCAGTACCTGCTCTACCCGCAGCGTGTATCGACTGAGATTATCCTTCATTTTGCCGCCTCCATGACGAAGTATTGACAAAATAATAGCGAAGGAGTATAGTAAATTGTGCGTTTGACGCAGTTATGACGCATGGACGGGGGTGAAAAAATGTACAAGAAGATGTATCTTTTGCTGTTCAATGCCATTACCACGGCGCTGCGGGAAATAGCCGCCGGGCGAACGGACAGCGCTGTGTCCTGTCTGACCTGCGCACAGCAACAGGCAGAGGAACTGTTCCTGAATGGTGCAAAGTGAAGCCTTTCGTAGGGGATGCGGTCACTGGCTCGGAATGACAGTGCGACTCTGTCCGCCCATAGGGGACGGCGTCCCTCCTATCGCAAAAAAAGAGCGCCCGCACGGGCGCTCTTTTTTATGTCAACTTAAACGCGCTTCCACTTGGCGCCGCCGGGTACATCGGTGATCTCGATGCCCTGCGCCTTCAGCTCGTCGCGGATGCGGTCGGCCTCCGCAAAATTCTTGGCCTTCTTCGCGTCGGCGCGGGCGCGGATCAGCGCCTCCACCTCGGCGTTCTCCTCGCCGTCCTCGCTGACCACGGCAAACCCGCCGGCAGCGGGCGCGGCGGCCACCTGCTTGGCGCGCAGCTCCGCCGCCTTCTCCAGCAGCTTCAATCCCAGCACCGTGTCGAAGCTGTCCAGCAGCGCCAGCTTCGTCTTGTCGTTGGTCTTGGCCTTCAGCACGTCATACAGCACCGTCACCGCCATGGAGGTGTTCAGGTCGTTGTCCATAGCCGCCATGAACTTGGCCTTGTACTCGTCAAAGGCAGCCTGCTCCACGTCGCCCTCGTCCTTCAGCGCTGCGATGCGTGCCAGCAGCTTGTTGTAGGCGACGGTGGCGTTGTCCAGATTCTCCCACGTGAACACAAGGCTCTTGCGGTAGTGGCTCTGCAGGCAGAAGAACCGGTAGGCCAGCGGGTCGTAGCCCTTCTCCTCCAGCAGGCTGACGGTCAGGAACTCGCCCTTGGACTTGGACATCTTGCCGTGGTCGGTGTTCAGGTGCGCCACATGGCACCAGTGGGGGCACCAGGGGTGACCCAGATAGCTCTCCGACTGGGCGATCTCGTTGGTGTGGTGGGGGAAGGCGTTGTCCACGCCGCCGCAGTGCAGATCCAGGTACTCGCCGTTGTACTTCATGGAGATGCCGGAGCACTCAATGTGCCAGCCGGGGTAGCCCACGCCCCAGGGGGAATCCCATTTCAGCGCCTGATCCTCGAACTTGGACTTGGTGAACCACAGCACAAAGTCGTTCTTGTTGCGCTTGTTGGTGTCCTCCTCCACGCCCTCGCGGACGCCCACGGCCAGATCCTCCTCGTTGTGGTCGTTGAAGATGTAGTACCGTTTCAGCTTGCTGGTGTCGAAGTACACGTTGCCGCCGGCCAGATACGCGTAGCCCGTGTCGATGAGCTTGGTGATGATCTTGATATAGTCGTCGATCAGGCCGGTGGCGGGCTGCACCACGTCCGGGCGCTTGATGTTCAGCTTCCGGCAGTCGGAGAAGAAGGCGTCGGTGTAATACTGGGCGATCTCCATGACGGACTTGTGCTCCCGCTTGGCGCCCTTGAGCATCTTGTCCTCGCCCTCGTCGGCGTCGGAGGTCAGGTGTCCCACGTCGGTGATGTTCATGACGCGGTTCACGTCGTATCCGGCGTAGCGCAGGTACTTCTCCAGCACGTCCTCCATGATGTAGGAGCGCAGGTTGCCGATATGGGCAAAGTGGTACACGGTGGGGCCGCAGGTGTACATCTCCACATGCCCCGGCGTGTGGGTCTTGAACTCCTCTTTCTTGTGGGTAGCGGAATTATACAGATACATGGTGCTTCTCCTTTTATATGATGAATTTATTTGAACGATAAAAAACGCCTCTCAGACGCATGGTCTGAGAGGCGAAATGAACTTCGCGGTTCCACTCTCGTTTATCACTCAAGTACGGCCTGATGACGTTGGCCAGCCGGAGGGCATCCACATCCCCCGCGCTCCCGGACGCACTTTCCGCACCGCTCGGCAGGACGGCTTTCAGCCGGTGGCCGTCCCTCTCTTGGCAAAGCTCTGGTGCGTACTCTTTCCGATCAACGCGCTATTCGGTTCAGTTAATAGTAGCAGGAATTTCCCCGCCTGTCAAGTCATTTGGTCAAAAGGCGAAGCCCCGCGTCCGAAGACGCGGGACTTCTCATGGGGAGGGCAAATAGCGGGTTAGGGATTGACAGGCGCAGACCAAGTGGCGATGTTGTTAGCGGATGTAATCTTGCCGAAAAATGCATTTGCATTTTCATAAGAGATCGCTTGTCCCGCCGCTACGGTAATGGTTTGGCCGCCACATGTCCATTTGCCAGCCTTCAGGTAAAGCTGGCCGGGATTATTTCTATCCCCCATCCCGCAGCTGCTAAAGGCTCCTGCCGGAATGGTTTCCACGCCCTCACCGAGGGTAACCTTTTTCAAGGCTTTTGCACTTCTGAACGCCTGATTACCTATCTGAGCGGCAGAAATCCTCACTTCTTCCAGTGCCGTACAATTGCTAAACGCATATGGTGCAATCGTTGTCACGCTGCTGCCAATGTTCATGGAGGTCAGTGCCTTACATTTGAGGAATGCATTCCTTCCAATCGAGGTCACGCCATCACCCAGCGTCACGGTGGTAAGGTTCGTGCAATTACTGAATGCGCTGTCACCAATGGCGCCGCTCCCGATATTCGCATTTGTCAATGCCGTACAGCCGTTAAACGCACCGGATCCAATAGAGGTCACACCGCTGCCGATGGTGATGGAGGGAATCTGCGCGCATCTGATAAACGCATTTTTACCGATTTGGGTCACGCCATTGCCCAGCGTTACATTGACAAGGCTTGTGCAGCCATTGAATGCACTTTCGCCAATGGCGCCGCTCCCGATATTCGCATTTGTCAGTGCCGTACAGCCATTAAAAGCATTTTTCCCAATAGAGGTCACACCATCGCCAATATTAACGGATGTAAGTGCTGTGCATTTGGAAAATGCATTATCGCCGACTGAAGTCACACCATTGCCCAATTCTACTGTGGTAAGTCTCGGGCAACTGTTGAATGCGCTAATCCCGATCTCGCCTCTTTCGATTTTGACGGTTTCAAGTGTCTCTTTTGCATACGTGTTTCCCACCGTAAAGGAGGCATCCAACGTCGCGTTGTCACTGATGATCAGTGTCGTCAATGTCCGGCAGTTATAGAAGGTTCCGGCCTTGACCGTTCCAGCTCTGATAATAGCCTCCTTCAGCGCGGGGCAAGAGTAGAAAGTCTTCTCCCCGATGTCGGTCACGGTGCTGGGTATCTCAACACGCTCCAAAGCATCACAGGTATAGAACGCCTTGTCGCCAAGGGTTTTTACATTCTCGCCCAGCGTAATATCTGTCAAATAATCGCAGCCGGAGAACGCTTCCTCACCTATGGTCTCGCAGTTGACGGTTATTTTTTTCAAATCCTCGCTTCTGTGGAAGGCATAATTCCCAACAGAGCCGCCAGAAACCGTCACCTGCTCCAAACCGCTTTGGCGGAAGCTGGAGTCTCCGATCTCCATATTTGCGGGAATATCTACATTTTTCAGGCCTTTGCACATATAAAACGACCAAGTGCCGATTTTCTTGACGCTACCGGGGATCGTCACTTTTGTCAGCCCTACGCAACCTTGAAACACATCCTTGCCGATCTCTGTCACACCATCCTCGATCACGACTTCCGTGAGATCTGCCCATCTCTCGGCCGGCACCGCTATCGGTTTGCCGTTTTCATCTACCGATCCCTTCAAATTTGCAAAGAATCCATCCGGTACCTTGCCGTTCACGCCAGACACAACGGCCTTGACCACTTTACCGGCTTCATTTTTTACCAACTTAACGCCATAACCCTCAGAGTTGTCATAATCGTAGCGCGATTCGTAATCATACTCCGGCTTGTTGTTCAAGTCCTCATCAGTCGCCGCATCTCTGTCATAGGTGTTGTCGAAGCTGTCGCTCTCCACAGGGGCCTGGGTCGCCAGTACCTTCAGGCTCAGCTCGATGGTGGGCTGTACCGTGCTGTAGTTGGCCTCGTTGCCCACGTTCTCGGGCATCCAAGCCACCAGTGCCACCAGTTCTTCCGCTCCGGCCTTCAGCGGCAGCTCCGCCTGACGGTGCAGTGTCTTCCCCAGCTGCGCGCCCTCACCGACGCCGGTCTGTGCCGCTTCACGGTCAAGGGCAACGGGTGTTCCATTCTCATCAGCCGTAAACGTCGTCCAGCCGAACTTGATATAGTCGGACAGCTTGAACTCCTCGCCGTCCACATTGACGCCCACCGTCTCATGCACCGGCGTGATCTGCATGGCGTAGGTCAATGCCAGATTGCCGCCGTTCTTCACCTTCAAATAGACAATCTGGGTGTAGCCCGGCTCCCACAGGGCGTTCTCGTCGAACAGATCCTTGGAGTCCTCTGCGTCAAGCCAACCGCTTTCCTTGTCCCAATACTCCAGACCCACATCCAGATTACCGGACACAATCCTGTTGACGCCGGTGGAGGCCGTATCTGTAAACCATGCAAATGTACTGCCCGCCAACATCGCCAAGCTCAGCACAAGGGCCAGCACACTGGTTAACAGTGCCCGTTTCGTTCCCCCGACCTTCTTTTCCTGTCTCATGTCATTGCTCCTCTCTTTCTGTGTCTTATTTCTTTTTACCCCCGCTTCGACCGCATTGTCCATGCTGTCTTTTTGAGACATACAACAGGATGCTTTGTCTTTTCATATGAAAA
>DNFA01000061.1:22378-29922 GCA_003487665.1 Oscillibacter sp. | reverse complement strand
AAAGACAAAGCCCATGGGCTTTTCTGCCGAAGGCAGGTTACTTCTTTAGTTTAGCACGCTATATCGAAAAATGCAAGTACTTATTCACAATTTTCCCTTTTTCAAACTATTCCCCGCCTGTCAAGTCATTTGACCTCTTTGAACACATCGGCGTTTTTGGCGAAGTATTCGATGCCGGAGTACACGGTGGTCACCAGGATGACGCCCTGGCACACATAGTTCAGCACCTGGGGGATGCCGAACAAAATCAGGCAGATGCACACCATGGTGCTGGCGGTCTTGATCTTGCCCGACCAGCCGGCAGCGATGACGCGCCCCTTCTCCACGGCCACAAGGCGCATGCCGGACACGGCAAACTCCCGCAGCAGCACGATGGCCAGCACCCACGCGAAGAAGGTGCCCTCCTCCACGAACCAGCACAGCGCCGCCATCACAAGGCACTTGTCCGCCAGCGGGTCCATGAATTTGCCGAAATCGGAAACCTGGTTATAGTGCCGGGCGATATAGCCGTCCAGCAGGTCGGTCAGGCAGGCCACGATGTAAATGCCCAGCGCCACATAGCGGCTGCCGGGGAAGCCCCAGTACAGCACCACCAGAAACGCAGGGATCATCAGCACCCGCAGGATCGTCAGTTTATTCGCCGTAGTCATATATGTATCCGCCTTTCTTGATCGTATCCCGCACAGTATACCACATTCCGCCGGGAAAGAAAACTGCTTTTTATTCCGCCAGCTGGCCGGTCAGCTCGCCGTCCATGGCGCCGGTGATGCGCACCGGCACGAACTCGCCTGCCTCCACCTCGTGATCGGCGGTGAAATAGATGCGCCCGTCGATATCGGGGCTTTCGGCGTAGCTGCGCCCCACGAACTGCATGGCCTGCTGGTCGAAGCCGTCGCACAGCACCTCGACCACCGCACCCATGCGGCTGTCGTTGAAATCGTCCATGATGCGGGACTGCACGTCCACCACCAGCTCCGCCCGGCGCTCCGCCTCGGCGGTGTCCACCCGGTTCAGCATCCGCGCCGCCGGCGTCCCCTCCTCCGGGGAGTAGGGGAACACGCCCGCCCGCTCGATGCGCACCTCCCGCAGGAAGTCACACAGCTCCTCGAAGGCGGCCTCGTCCTCGAAGGGCAGGCCGGTGATGAGGCTGGTGCGCAGCACCAGACCGGGAATGCGCGCCCGCAGCTCGCGGAACAGCGCCAGCAGCTCCGCCTTGTCGCCCCGGCGGTTCATGGCGCGCAGCACCTTATCGTTGCAGTGCTGGATGGGGATGTCCAGATAGGGCAGCACCTTGTCCTCGGCGGCGATGGTGTCGATCAGCTCGTCGGTGAACTCGTCGGGATAGAGATAGTGCAGCCGGATCCAGTGGAAGTTCAGCTTGCACAGCTCCCGCAGCAGCGCCGCCAGCTTCTTCTCGCCGTACAGGTCGATGCCGTAGCGGGTGATGTCCTGGGCGATGACGATGCACTCCTTCACACCGGCGTCGGCCAGCTTTTTTGCCTCCGCCAGCACGTCCTCCATGCGGCGGCTGCGGTACCTGCCCCGCAGGGAGGGGATCACGCAGTAGGCGCAGCGGTTGTCGCAGCCCTCCGCGATGCGCAGGTAGGCGTAGTGCCCCGGCGTGGTCAGCACCCGGTCGAATTCGTCGATCATGCCGTGGATGTCGGCAAAGCGCCGGGGCGTGCCGCCGGCCATCATCTCCGCAAGCGCCGGCACGATCTCGCCGTAGCTGCCGGTGCCCATGATGCCGTCCACCTCCGGCAGCTCGTCCAGTATCTCCTGCTGGTAGCGCTGGGTGAGACAGCCCGTCACCAGAATTTTGCCCACCTGACCGGCGCTCTTCAGCTCCGCCACGGAGAGAATGGTGTCGATAGCCTCCTCCTTGGCGCTGTCGATAAACCCGCAGGTGTTGATGACCACGGCATCCGCGCCTGCCGGCTCCTCCAGCAACGTGTGCCCCGCGTCGCGGCACAGCGCCATCATCTGCTCGGTATTCACCAGATTCTTGGCACAGCCAAGGGAAATAAATGCAACCTTCACGTTGTGTACCTCACGTCTCCTCGATCTCCTGCCCCCACTCGTTGAGCACAGGGCGTATATCCTGCCAGGCAAAGCCCCGCCGCTGCAGGGCAGCGGCCAGCCGGCGGCTGTCCTCCGGGGTCATGCCGCGTCCCCGCAGCTTCCCCGCCAGAAATTTCCGTATGGCCTCCTCCGGCGGCGGCAGCTGCTCCAGCGCCGTGTCCCACAGCTCCTTCGGCACGCCCCGGCGGTGCAGCTCCTGCCGCACCCGACCCGCGCCGTAGCCCATGGCGCCGTAGTGCCGGACGATGACCCCGGCGTACCCGGCATCGTCCACCGCGCCCAGCGATTCCAGCCAGTCGGCCGTCTCCTCGGCCTCCTGCTCGGTGGCACCCTTCTTCGTCAGACGCCGCTGCACCTCTTTTTTCGACAGCATCTGGCCGGAGGCCATCCGCGCCGCCGTCTGCTTCAGCTCCGACTTCTGCGCCGCCGCCTGTAATTCTACCACAAGCTCCGGCGGTAAGTCCATACCCTTATATAAGCCAAAGCGCAGAAGCTCCGCGCCGGTGATCCGGAGGAGGTCGCCCCCCTCCAGGAACACCAGCACGCGCTCCTGCTTATGCTTGGATTTTTCGATCCGGTCGATGCGCATCAGTCTTCGTCGTCGAAGTCGTCGGCGGACACGTCCACCGCCCGGCCTGCGGCCTTGGCTGCCACGCGTGACTGGCTGCCCATCAGCTTGTGGAAGTTCTCGCGCACCGCCGCTTCCAGCTTGGCGGCCTCGTCGGGATGGTCGCGGAAGTACTGCTTGGCCGCGTCGCGTCCCTGACCCAGCCGCAGCTCGCCCATGTTGAACCAGGAGCCGCTCTTCTGCACCAGATCCAGCTTCACCGCCAGATCCAGCAGGTCGCCCAGCTTGCTGATGCCCTCGCCGTACATGATGTCGAACTCCGCTTCACGGAAAGGAGGCGCCACCTTGTTCTTCACCACCTTGGCGCGGGTGCGGTTGCCCACCACCTCGCCGCCGGACTTCAGCGTCTCGATGCGGCGCACGTCGATGCGGACGCTGGCGTAGAACTTCAGGGCGCGGCCGCCGGTGGTGACCTCCGGATTGCCGTACATGACGCCCACCTTCTCGCGCAGCTGGTTGATAAAGATGACGATGGAATTGGTCTTGTTGATGATGCCCGTCAGCTTGCGCAGCGCCTGACTCATGAGCCGGGCGTGCAGACCCACGAAGCTGTCGCCCATTTCGCCCTCGATCTCGGCGCGGGGCACCAGCGCCGCCACGGAGTCCACCACCACCACGTCGATGGCGCCGCTGCGCACCAGCGCCTCGGTGATCTCCAGCGCCTGTTCGCCGGTGTCCGGCTGGGAGATGAGCATATCCTCCACGTTGACGCCCAGCGCCTTGGCGTAGGTGGGATCCAGCGCGTGCTCGGCGTCCACAAAGGCCACCTCGCCGCCCATTTTCTGCGCCTCCGCCAGCACATGCAGCGCCAGCGTGGTCTTGCCGGAGGACTCCGGCCCGTAGATCTCCACGATACGGCCGCGGGGCAGACCGCCGATGCCCAGCGCCAGATCCAGCGACAGGGAGCCGGTGGGGATGGACTCCACGTTCATCGTGCTTTCCGCGCCGTAGCGCATGATGGAGCCCTTGCCGTACATCTTCTCGATCTGCTGCATGGCTGTCTCCAGCGCCTTTTTCTTGTCCGACACCACCGGTGCCGCGGCAACCGTTTCCTTCTTCGCCGCCATAATTCCGTCCTCCTCAGTTGAATATATGTCTATTCTGCGCCCCTTGCTGTCCCGTTTTCAGGACAGTGCTCACAGTTCCTTATGCAGTACGCCTTCCACCACCCGGGGGATGCCGTTCAGGTCGGGGGTGATCTCCAGATCGCCGAAGCCCACGCTCCGCATGATACGCAGCACCTCGTCCGCCTGACCGATGCCCACCTCGAACAGCAGCCTGCCGCCCACGCGGAGCGCCGCCGTCCACAGCCGGGTGATGTCCCGGTAGAAATCCAGTCCGTCCGCGCCGCCCTTCAGCGCCAGATGCGGCTCGTAGTCCCGCACCGACGTATCCAGCCCGGCGATATCCCCGTCGGGGATGTAGGGCGGGTTGGACACGATGCAGTCGAACTCTCCCAGATGCGCCGGGGGCTTCTCCCGCGCGTCCAGCTGCAGGGACACCACGCGCCCCGTCAGGTCGTTGCGGCGGATGTTCTGGCGGCAGACGCGCAGCGCGCCCTCGTCCAGCTCGCCCAGCACCGCATGGCAGCCCGGCGCATTTTTGGCTATTGCCAGACCGATGCAGCCGGAGCCGGCGCACAGATCCAGCACCCGCGGCTCGTCCAGCATTTTCACACAGGCCAGCGCCCGATCCACCAGCACCTCCGTGTCCGGCCGGGGGATCAGCACGCTCTCGGAGATGTCCAGCGGCAGGCCGTAAAACTCCCACTCGCCGATGAGATAGGCCACCGGCTCGCCGTCCAGATGGCGCTGCGCCAGCCGCCGCACCTGCTGCTCCACCGTGTCGGGCACATACAGCCGCCCGTCGCGGCTCAGCTCCTCCCGGCTCTTTCCGGAAGCACAGCACACCAGCTCCCGCGACTCCAGCGTGGGGTCGGGCAGTCCGGCGCGCAGGAATTGCTGCCGGATATCCAAATACAAGTTGTTATATGTAATCGCCATAATACGTCCCGTTTTCACTTTCTTCGAGTTTTTCGGGAAAATGCTCTCTGCCGGCGGGCGGACAGTGCCCTGCCCCGGCTGTCACCAGTTGTCTTTGCCCTGCTGCTCCGGAATGACCAGCTTCATGGCTTCGATGGCCACCTCGATCATGGAGTCGTCCGGCTCATGGGTGGTGAAGTTTTGCAGCCACATGCCGGGGGCGGACAGGACGCGGGTCACCACGTTGTCATGGGCGCCCACCAGCCGGTTGAACTCGTAGGTCACGCCCACCACGGGGATCAGCAGCAGCAGCTTCACGCCCACGCGCACCCAGATGCTCTGCCAGTTGATGTAGGGAAACACCAGGCTGGACACGATGATGGACACGATGACCACCACGAACAGGAAGCTGGTGCCGCAGCGGGGATGGTGCCGGGGCTGGATGCGGACATTCTCCACCGTCAGGGGCAGACCCGCCTCGTAGCAGAAAATGGTCTTGTGCTCCGCGCCGTGGTAGCAGAACACCCGGTACACGTCCTTCTGCTTGGAGCAGAGGATCATGTAGGTCAGCAGCACCGCGATCTTCACCACGCCCTCGATGAGGTTGTGTACCGCCGGGCTGGTGGCGTGGAACAGTCCCGCGATGAACGTGGGCAGCAGCATGAACAGCACCAGCATCAGCCCGATGCTGAGCACCACCGAGAACGCCACGATCAGCGATTGCAGCTTGTCCGCCGGGATGTGCTCGTCCAGCCACTTGTCCAGCTTGCCCGGCTCCGCGTTCTCATCGTCCGGGAAGTAGTCCGCCGAGAACATCAGCGCCTTCACGCCGGTGATCATGGAGCTGATGAACGTCACCGCGCCCCGCAGAATGGGGATGCCCAGAATGGGGTATTTATCCTTAACGAATTTCCGCTCCGTGACCTTTGTCACCAGTCCCTCCGGCGAGCGGACAACGATGGCGTCCTTCTCCGGGCCGCGCATGAGGATGCCCTCGATCAGCGCCTGCCCTCCGATACTGGTGCGGAAACCGCCCTTCTTTTTCTCCATAGGTCTGCTAAATTCCTTTCTGTCGCAAGCATAGCACAATTGTTCCAAAAATGCAACACCTGTTCGATTTTATTTCCACTTTTTTCGGTCGCTGTTACAGCGCCGCCTCTGTCTGCTTTTTCAGCGGCAGATATACCGTTACCGCGGTGCCGCCGCCCTCGGCATTGGCGATGTCCAGCCGTCCGCCGTGGCGCTGCACGATCTCGTCGCACACCGCCAGACCGATGCCGCTGCCTCTGGCCTTGGAGGAGCCCTTGTAGAACTTCTGCTTCACATAGGGCAGCTCCGCCTCCGGGATGCCGGGGCCGAAGTCCCGGATGGTGATCACGTATTCCCCGTCCCGCTGGGTCAGGTGCACGGTGATGCGCTTGCCGCTGCCGCCGTGCTTGGCGGCGTTGTCCAGCAGATTGCAGAACACCTGCTTCAGCCGCTCCGGGTCGCCGGAGATGACCTCGCTGTACTCTGCCCGGTCGCTGGAATACTCCAGCGCGACGCCGTCCTGCCGGAACAGCTCCCGGTAGCTGTACACCGCGTCCTCCAGCTCCGCCTGCAGGTCGGTGTCCTCCACCTGTAAGGTGAAGCGGCCGTCCTCCAGCCGTGAGAATTGCAGCAGCTCCTCCACCATGTTGGTCAGGCGGCGGGATTCCTTCACCATGATCTGCACGCCGCGCTTGAGCTGCTGCACATCGTTGGATTCGTCCTCCAGCAGCGTCTCGCCCCAGCCGTTGATGGCCGTCAGCGGTGTGCGCAGCTCATGGGACACGGAGGAGATGAACTCGGATTTCATCCGCTCGCTCTCGCCGATCTTCCGGGACATGTCGTTGATGTTGTCCACCAGCTCGCCCATCTCGTCGGAGTATTTGTTGGGTATCTGCACGCCGTAGCTGCCGCCGGAGATGCGCTTGGCCGCCTCCGACACCGCCGACACCGGCGCCACCACGTTGTTGATGAAGATCATGCTGGACAGGACGATCAGCCCCACCACCGCCACCATGACGCCGGCCACCAGCAGCACCGTCAGCAGCACCTGCCGGTCGATGTTCCCGATGGCGGTAACGTAGCGCATGACGCCCACCACCTGCCCGTTGAACTTCAGCAGGCTGGACGCCGCCATGATCCGCTCGCCGGTGACGACGTCGCGCCCCACGTAGTCCTTCACCTCGCCGCTTTCAATGGCGCTGTATATCTCAGGCGTTCCGGGGTAGGTACCCACAGTGACGCCCCGCGTTGTCACCTCCACCCGGCCGGAGCTGTTGAGGAATTGCAGCTCGATCCGGTCGCCGTCATCGAAGGCGGCGGCGTAGACCGTGGCGCTGCGGTAATACTCCCGGTAGCTGGTCATCACATAGGTGTTGAAATAATCCGCGCCGGCGGCGGCCTTCGCCCGCAGGGCGGAGCGGGCGCTGTTGTAGTAGCTGCTGGCAAAGCCCACGGAGATGAGCACGCCCACCAGCAGCAGTATCACCAGCACGGGCCCCATGCTGCCGGTCAGCCACCGGCGCTTCAGGCCCTGTACCTTTTTCACTTTTTTTGCCAAGGTGAGCATCTCCTTTCGGGCAGAATGCTGCGCAGCGGGACGACAGGACGCTTCTGCATCAAAAGTGCAAAACGAAGGGTTCAGGAGCGGATTGCCACGCCAGTGTGTACCCCAAGGGCACTTGCTTCGCGGCGCGCACTGGCTCGCAATGACAGATTTTTTGACAGTCCCGGTTTTTTTCTCCAGACGAGGCACGGAGGGACGGCGAGAGATTTTTCGTCAGGACGAGACGCGGCGGCACCTGTGTAATGCGCGGATTTTTTCT
>DNFA01000061.1:0-22128 GCA_003487665.1 Oscillibacter sp. | reverse complement strand
TTTCTCCAGACGAGGCACGGAGGGACAGCGAGAGATTTTCCGTCAGGACGAGACGCGGAGGTGCGATTGTAATGCGTGGATTTTTTCTCCAGACGAGGCACGGAGGGAAAGCGAGAGATTTTTCGTCAGGACGAGGCGCGGAGGCGCTGGCGTACCGTGTGTACGTCAAGCCGACGCCCATGTAATACGTGGATTTTTTCTCCAGACGAGGCGGGAAAGCGCAGCCATACTTTCTGTATGGCAAGCTTTCCCAACAAAGTATGGAGGAAAAAGACGCGTATTACAGGCCCCACTTGTAGCCGAAGCCCCAGATTGTAGTAATAAAGGTCGGATTCGTGGCGTTGTCCTCAATTTTCAGCCGCAGGCGGCGGATGTTCACGTCGACGATCTTCAGCTCGCCGAAGTAGTCGTGACCCCAGACCATGTCGAGGATCTCCTCGCGGGAGAGCGCTTTGCCGGGGTTCTCCATGAACATTTTCATGATGGCGTACTCCACCTGGGTGAGCTTGATGCGCTGGCCGTTCTTCTCCAAGGTGCGGTTGCGGGTATTCAGGAGGAAGGGCGGCTGGTTGATCTCGCCGGCCTCCACGGCAGCGCCGCCGCCGCGCCGCATGAGGGCGTCCACGCGGGCGGTAAGCTCCGCGGGGGAGAAGGGCTTGGTGACGTAGTCGTCGGCGCCGGTCATGAGACCGGTGACTTTGTCCATCTCCTGAGAGCGGGCGGTGAGCATGATGATGCCGATGGAAGCGTTGGTGGCGCGGATGCGGCGGCAGACCTCAAAGCCGTCGATGCCGGGCAGCATGATGTCCAGAAGCGCCACGCGCACATCGCTGTGCAGCTTCAGCTTTTCCAGCGCTTCTTCGCCGCTTTCGGCCTCCACCACCTCGTAACCGGCGCGGCGCAGGTTGATGACGATAAAGCTGCGGATGCTGGATTCGTCCTCCAGTACCAGTACCTTTTTCATTGAGTCCCCTCCTTGTCAGTTGCTCCATGTGCCCACGATGAGGCTGAAGCTGCGGCGCAGCAGATCCTCATCCATGCCGTAATAGGCGCCGGCGTCGTACAGCTCACCGGCGTAGACGGTGGCTGTCTGGCGGCGCAGGACGATGCGTTTGCCGAGACGTCCCCGGTTCTCCCGGTTTTCGCCGGTGATGGTGTAGATGCTCAGCACGGGGTCGCCGTTGATGTTGAGATTCAGCTGGTTTTCGTTGCTGATGCTGCCGGTGACCGCCTCCACGTTCCAGTCCCACCAGCTCTCCGGTATGTTCAGATACCAGCCGCAGGACAGGCTGTGGTACGTCTCTGCCGCCACGGACAGCTCGCCGTCGCCGCTGCAGCGCATCCAGCGCACCAGCCCGTCGGTCTGTTCACCCGACCAGGAGGGATCCGGGTCGGGTATCTCGATGCTGCCGTCGCCGTCAATATCCTGGGGCGACAGCTGGCGGTAGGCAAAGACCGCGTTGGACACACCGGTGCTGCTGCCGGTCAGCGCCAGATTCACCAGCCCCAGCTCAGAGCGGAACACCAGAATGTCCGTGACCGCCATGCCCTGTTCGTCCACGCCGGTGATGAACAGTGCCGGCGTGTCGGCGTCCACCCGTCCGCTGACCATGCTGCCCCGGTTCAGAGACGCCATGCTGCTGGACAGCACGCAGCGGTAGGCCACGCCCATCTGCTCGTCCTGCCAGCCGTAGAATTCCGCCACCGACTGGCTGTTGCCATCGGTGCGCAGCACCAGCAGGCTGGGGATGCCGTCGCTGTTGAGATCCTGCATGGTAAAGCGGCTGTAGCCGCTGGACATGAGCACCACCGGCTCCCGCGCCACGGTGTATACCGCCACGGTCTGTACCTCGGCGCTGATGCGCCAGCCCACGATCAGCTCCCGGCGGCCGTCGCCGTTGAAATCCTGATAGTACACGCTGTCAATGGCGCTGCCGCTGCTCTCGATGGTGCAGAAGCGGGTGTATGTCCCGTCCTCCAGACGGAATACAAATATTTTCAGGGGCTTTTCGTCGCTGCTCATACGGAAGAAGGCCAGCGCCTCCTGCTGTCCTTCGCCGTCCAGATCCACCATCTGGACGGACTGGATGTTCCGTCCGCCGGTAGGCGAGGCGTATTCGTAGCCCTGGGCGATCAGGTCGTCCAGTTCCTTTGTCAGCCCTGTATACTCCTCTGCCATGCGGGGCAGGGTGAACAGCTCCTCCACCGAGGCGTCGGAAAAGCCGCACCCGGTCAGCAGCGCCGCCAGCAGCGCCGACAGACCCGTCAGCAGGATATATCGTTTCACACGCCGCAGCATGGCACTCCCTCCTCTCGCCCGGCCTATTCTCACGCAGGTATCATACCACATCTTCCTCTGTTTTGGTAGTGGGATTTTGTAAATTTATAAAAAGCGGGCGCCCCGCGTCCGTCTCAGGCTATCGGAAAAGCCTGTCATTGCGAGGAGTACCCCAAGGGCACTTGCTTCGCGGCGCGCAGCGACGCGGTGATCCGTTCTTTTCCTGCAAGGAGACGGATTCCCACGCCAGTGACGCGGTCACTGGCTCGGAATGACTGGAAGCGGGACGTCGAGGACGCCGTCCCCTACGGGGTGCAGCAGTCATACGGGGACGTCGGGACGCCGTCCCCTACAATGGCTCACCGCACCCGTCCGCAGGGGGCGATGCCCACACATCGCCCCGCCGGACAAATGCGCATTTTGCGGCGGGACACATGGGTCCCGCCCTACAGGGTACGCCGGTCATGCAGGACGGGACGTCGAGGACGCCGTCCCCTACAACGGTTTATCGTACCCATCCGTAGGGGGCGATGCCCACACATGGGTCCCGCCCTACAGGGTACGCCGGTCATGCAGGACGGGACGTCGGGACGCCGTCCCCTACAACGGTTCATCGCACCCGTCCGCAGGGGGCGATGCCCACACATCGTCCCGCCAATATTTGTGACCGAACAGGCTCTTTGACAGGCTGAGAGGCAGGCGCAAGCGCCTGCCTCTCCGTTGTACGGTTATTTACTTGGCGTTCTTGGCGGCCTCACGACCGGCGCGGAAGGCCTTCAGATTCAGCTCCTTGACCTTGGCGGGCACCGTCTCGGCCACGATCTGCTCCCAGTCGATATCCGGGCAGCCCAGGGAGTCGCACATGGCGCCGAACAGCACCACGTTCATGCACTTGGGATTGCCCAGCTGGATGGCGATGTCGCTGGCGGGCACAGCGATGGTCTTGAAGTTCTTCTGCATGGCCTCGATGCAGCCGGCGGGATACTCCTCAGCGCCGGAGGCGATGGTGGTGGACTTGATGGCGTAGTCATTGATGACCGCCACGCCGTTGGGGTTCAGGAACTCCGCATAGCGGACGGCTTCCATCTTCTCCAGCGCCACCATGATGTCCGCCTCGCCCTTGCCGAACACGGGGCCGTAGACCTTCTTGCCCCAGCGCACCTGGGTGGACACGGAGCCGCCGCGCTGCGCCATGCCGTGTACCTCGCTCTGCTTGACATCGTAGCCGGCCTTCATAAAGCCGTTGGACATGATCTTGGAGATCAGGATCGCGCCCTGACCGCCCACGCCTACCAACAGGCAGCTTTTCACATCGTTCATGTTACTTCTCCTCCTTTTCGATGGCATCAAACGGGCAAGCCTGCGCGCAGACGGTGCAGCCCACGCACTGGGTGCGGTCGATGAACGCCTTGCCGTTCTCCATGGAGATGGCGGGGCAGCCCACCTTCAGGCAGCTCTTGCAGCTCTTGCACTTGTCGGTGTTGACCACGCACATGCCGATGTCGTGCTTCACACGCTTGATCAGCAGGCAGGGACGGCGGGTGACGATAGCGGGATGCTTGCCCTCGTTGAGCGCGGCCACCGCCTCGTCCACGGTCTTCTTCATGGCCGTCAGATCCTGGGGATCCACGGTGAAGACAGGGGCGAAGCCATAGGCCTCCAGTACCTTTTCCACGCTGATCATGGGAGCGGGCTCGCCCATCAGGGTGAATCCCGTGCCGGGGTTCTCCTGGTGACCGGTCATGCCGGTGATGCGGTTATCCAGCACGCAGGGGATCATGCGGCCGTTGTTGTAGATGATCTCGGCAGCGCCGGTCATGCCGCTGTGGAAGAACGTGGAGTCGCCCATGACGCCGAACACCACCTTGTCGGTGACGCCCTCGCGCTGGAAGGACTTGGCCATGCCCATGCCGGCGGAGAAGCCGCCGCCCATGCAGATGCACACGTCCATGCAGTTCAGCGGCGCGGCGGAGCCCAGGGTATAGCAGCCGATATCGCCGGTGACCACATAGCTCTTATTCTTGGACAGGGTATAGAAGAAGCCGCGGTGGGGACAGCCGGGGCACAGTGCGGGAGGACGCTTGGCCACCTTCACCTCGTCGATGGTCTTGTAGTCCGCCTTGATGCCCAGCACGCGCTCGCGCACCAGCTCGGTGTTCAGCTCATACAGCTTGCCGGTCAGCTCCTTGCCGACGCAGTCGATGCCGGCGGCCTTGATCTGATCCTCCATGAACGGATCCAGCTCCTCGATGACGTACAGCTTCTCCACCTTGGCGGCGAAGTCGCGGATCAGATCCATGGGCAGCGGATAGGTCAGGCCCAGCTTCAGGAAGGACGTACCCTCAGGGAACACCTCCTTGGCGTACTGATAGCTGATGGACGCGGTGATGACGCCCACCTTGCCGTCGCCCAGCTCCACCTTGTTCAGGCCGTTCTCCACGGCGCGGGTGCAGCCGTACTCGGCCAGCTTCACCAGACGCTCCTCCACGATGGGGTGGTTCAGGTAGGCGTTGGCGGGGGTGCAGATAAACTTGCGGGTGTTGCGGGCGTAGGCGGGCGCCTCGTGCTCCGTGCGCTCGCCGAACTCCACCAGACCCTTGCTGTGACAGACGCGGGTGGTGGTACGGTACAGAACCGGGGTGTCGAACTCCTCGGAGATCTCGCAGGCCAGACGGACGAAGTCCTTGCACTCCTGCGCGTCAGAGGGCTCCACCATGGCGATCTTGGCGGCGCGGGCATAGTGGCGGTTGTCCTGCTCGTTCTGGGAGGAGTGGCAGGAGGGGTCGTCAGCGGTGACGACCACATACGCGCCGTTGACACCCATGTAGCCGGCGGTGAACAGGGGGTCGGCAGCCACGTTCAGACCCACCATCTTCATGGTGCAGAACGCGCGGGAGCCGGCCACGGACGCGCCGTAGGCCACCTCGGTGGCTACCTTCTCGTTGGGCGCCCACTCGCAGTAGACGTCCTTGCCGTACTGGGGCAGATTCTCCAGGATCTCCGTGCTGGGCGTTCCGGGGTAAGCGGAACAGACCTTGATACCGGCTTCGTAGACGCCACGGGCGGTGGCCTCGTTACCGGACATCAGATGTTTCATAGCAATTTCCACCTTTCTTGTCTTTTTTCCTCTTTATTTCCAATATATTTGCTCGCTTAATAAATACCGGCTTCCTGCTGGCCGCGCAGCACCCGCAGAGCGCCCTCCGCCAGGGAACGCATCTCCTCCTCACCCGGCAGGCGGATGATGGGCGCGATCTTTCCCACATAGGCGGTGATATCGTCGCAGAAGAAGTCCTCGTAGGCCATGCCCGCGGTGTACACGATGGCGTCCACGTCGAAGTGCAGCACAGCGGCCATAGCGCCGATGTCCTTGGCCAGCTGGTACACCAGCGCCTGATACGCCTCCACGAACTTGGGGTCGCCCTCCACCACCTTGGCGCAGATCACGCGGAAGTCCGTGGTGCCCAGATAGGAGAACATACCGGCGCGGCGGCCGAAGGTGCGCTTGACCTCCTCCTTGGTCTTGCCGCTGAAGCAGTAGCTGATCAGCTGATTCACCGGCAGCCCGCCGGCGCGATCCATGCCCATGGAGCCCTCGTCCTTGACGTTGCACACGTCCACCACGCGGCCATGCCGGTGGGCTCCCACGCTGACGCCGCCGCCCAGATGGCAGACGATCAGGTTCACGTCCTCGTACTTCTTGCCCAGCTTCTCGGCGGCCTTGCGCCCCACGGCCTTGTGGTTCAGCGCGTGGAACTGGCACAGGCGGCGGAACTCGGCAAAGCCGGTGTAGTGGGCGATCTCGGTCATCTCGTCCACGCAGACGGGATCCACGAAGAAGGCGGGGATGCCCACCATGTCGCCCAGCTTGCGCGCCAGATACGCGCCCAGATTGGAGGGATGCTCGCCGTAGGGCGCGGCCTCCACGTCGGCCATGACCCTGTCGTTGACGGCGTAGGTGCCGGAGGGGATGGCGCGGTACAGACCGCCCCGTCCGCACACGGCGGCGAAGTCGGTCAGCTGATAGCCCGCCTCGGTGATGGCCTTGAGAATGGCCTCCTTGCGGTAATCGGCCTGATCGATGACGCGGGGGAACTGATCCAGCTCCTCGGCGGAGTGATCGATCGTGACCTTGAACAGCTGCTCCTCGTCCTCGAATACCGCGATCTTGGTGGAGGTAGCGCCGGGGTTAATGATCAACAGCTTCATGTTCTCTCCTTCTGCCGCGTCTATGGCGGGCTGATTTCGTTAAATATTTCACCGAATCCCTCGGTGATTTTATTTTATTATGGCACTGCCCGCGCCGGATGTCAACGGCCTTTTCCGTTTTTTCAAAAGCTCGTCGTTTCGCACAAAAAAGCACCGTGAACGCTGTTGAAAACAACGTTCACGGTGTTTAACTTATTTCTCGTGCCGCAGGGCTGTCCGCTCAGATATCATTTGCCATTTCGCCTATCATTCCCAGCATATCCCTCAAGGCCGTTATCCCCGGTACTGCCAGCACATTGATGAGGATCACCGTAACGATAAGCACAACCAGCCCGCCGATAAGGCCCACCAGCGACAGCACGAAGGCTATCGTTCGCTTGTCTCCGGTATAGCCCTCTTTCTTTGCCTTGTCAGTCCATACCAAGCCGAGGATGCCCAGTACAACAGATGCCACGGCAGAGTAGCCGAAAAACCAGAATACCACGGCGGCAATGCCCATTATCAAGCCCGCAACAGCTGTGTTTTCGCCCGGCTCCCGCCCACTCTCCGGCGGCCGCCTCTCTTCACGCTTACCCATCCGCTCCTCCTTTTCTGTGTATGCCTTTACTCCTCCTCGTGCCGCCAACCCTCCAGCAGCGCGGCGGCCATGCGGCGGCCACGCCGGGGCAGATCGAATGCCCCCTCGTAAATGCGCCATTCCAGCAGCATACCCCGGTGCAGCGCCACCAGATCGGCCACCAGCTCCTCCCGGTCGCGCCCGGCGTGGACAGAGCCCTCCTGCTTGCAGCCGTCCACCAGCTCCCGCAGCACCCGGAAGTACACGCGCTTTTCGTTATCCCGCAGGATGCCCTGCTGGGGATAGCGGATGCCGTGGATGAAGCTGCGGTACAGGGACGGGTCGTTAGCGCTGATGACCAGAGCCTGCCCCACGAAGTCCAGCAGCTTGTCGTGCCAGCTGTTGGCCTCGTCCGCCAGATAGCTCTCCTCCAGCACGCTGTACTGGGCGTCCACGCTGCTGGTCACCTGAATGACCAACTCGTCCTTGCTCTTGAAATAGTGGTAGATATTCCCCACCGAGCATCCCGCCGCCTGCGCGATCTGTTCCACGGATACGTTCTCAAAGCCCTCCTTGTCAAACAGCTCCAGCGCCACCGCCTGTATGCGGGAGCGCATTTCCATGGCCTGCTTCTTCCGGGAGGTAAGTTCCTTCTTTATCATCGCGCGTTCCAGCTCCTTTGGTGCAAGTTTTATCTTGACAGTATCATAACAATTTTTCCCCGGCAGGTCAAGAGACAGCTGCGCAGCGCGGAAAAATGCTGCGCCAAAAAAGAAAGACACCCGTATGGGTGTCTCAGCCCGCACATAGATTTGATGGTTGCAGAAAAGTATGCGGCGGCACATCGTCTCGAGGAGAGATGCGCCGCCGCCCTTGCCGTCATGATTCTTTCTGTGTTTCCGACTCCTGCTGTTCCATCCGCATGAGCGCAACGCAGAGCTGAAGCTGCCGCACCTTGTGGATGCCGGTCTTTTCATAAACCCTCTTGCGGTATGTATCTACGGTGCTGGAGGCACAGCCGATCTGCTCCGCACATTGGCGGGTACTCAGGCCGCTGACAAGAGCCTCGCATATTTCCAGCTCCTTGGTGCTCAGCTTGGCATAGCCCTTTAAGAATTTTTCATAGTCAGCCGGTTTCAGCTCCTTCTTTCCGAGGTGAGCCAAACGACGGATCTCCGCAAGGGAATCGTCCAGCTGCCCCTGCATACCCTCCACCTGCTCTTCAAGCCCCAGCTTTTCGCCTAAAAGCTGCTCGGCTCTGTCCTGGGCATCCTGCCGTTCCGCCTTCAGAGCGGTCACAGCCTCCTCATGGGATCGCATCTTCTCGGAGATGGGCAGCAGCTCCTCAAAGATGGGCTTTCCCTTCTCGCCGCCCGCCACGGTGACATGATCGATGTCCTCCAGTATGGGTCTGAGATAGCGGCGGGTATAGAACAGGCAGCAGCCCACGGCAAAAAACACCAGCAGCGTCAGCAGGGCGGCGATCTCTATCACGCTTTTCAGCATGGCGCGGTCATAGGCGGCTTTTGAGATCAGCACTGTCAGATCGTGAGGCGCCTCATCCCCGGCAGCCACTGTAAACGGCTCTGAAATGCCGACAAAGGAAAGCTCCGACCCTACAAAGGCGGTCAGCCCACCGCGCAGGTTCCTTTTTTCCAGCAGCTCATCCGGCACAAAACAGAAGTCGCCTGTGGGATAGGTCAGAAGCCCTCTTTGAACATCCAGCCCCTCCGCAGAATCCGACAGAACACAGGCAAGGCTGCCAATGCCGGTCGGCTGCGCGTGGTGCGCCAAGAAGTAGGTCTGATTGACGGAAAAGCCGCAACCAGCAGGCGCTGGTGACTGCGGGCACTGCCAGCGGCGGTACCATGCAGTACAGTCTGGACGGTACTATCTGGAGCACTGCCGTCCCCACTGGCAAGAACGTCGGCGCCTACACTGTGCAGTACAAGGTCGTGGGCGATGCCACCCACACCGATACCGCTCCGGAAAAATGTCAGTTAGTCACGATCAGCCCCAAGTTCCTGACCATGGATAACCTGACCCCCACCGGCTCGACCTCCAAGGTCTATGACGGCACGACCAACAGCAGCATCACCGTGGGCGTGAAGGCAGGAGTCCTCTACGGTTCGGATACCCTCACCATCACCGGCACCGCCGTGTACAACAGCGCTAATGTCAACGAGGCAAACACCATCACCTTTACCCCCGATGCCATCACCGGCAACTATGAACTGGTTCCCGGTGTGCTGACCATCACCGGCGCCAGCATCACCCCTCGTGACCTGACCGTCACGCCCAACGCCGGCCAGAGCAAGAAGTTCGGCGCGGAGGATCCCACGCTGCACTCCACCAACAGCGGTAGAGTTCCCGGTCAGATCCCCGACTTTAGCGGCGCGCTGAGCAGAGCCGAGGGCGAGGATGCAGGCCTGTACGACATCACGCTGGGCACACTGGCACTGATAGATCATTTCAGCTCCGGCTTCAAGGCCAGCAACTACACGCTGAAGATGGTTTCTCCCGCGGTGAAGTTTGAGATCACCAAGGCTGACGCGCCGGCGGCACCCACCGGGCTCAAGGGCTACAAGGACAGCGCCCTCTCCACCGTGACGCTGCCCACGGGCTGGTCTTGGGTGGACGGCACCCTTAAGATGAACACCATCGGCGATCAGACCTTCAAGGCCAACTATGCCGGTGATACCAACCATCAGGCGGGAACCAATGTGGATGTGACCGTCAAGGTCGTCCGGAGATCCTCCTCCGGTGGCGGCAGCAGCTACTACGCCCCCGTGGTACCCGATATGCCTATGCTGTATAGAGGCTGCACCGGCGACGCTGTCAAGACCCTGCAGGAAAAGTTGAATGCCAAGGGCTTCAATTCCGGCAACGTGGACGGCATCTTCGGAGCCAAGACCTATGCGGCGGTGACTGCCTTCCAGAAGGCTAATAGCCTTGGCGTGGACGGTATCGTGGGCAAACTCACTTGGGCGAAGCTCTATGACGCCACGCCTGTGAATGTGACGCCCGTCACGACCCAGCCCATGCTCCGTACCGGCTCCCGCGGTGATGCCGTGCGTAAGCTCCAGGAGCTGCTCAACGCCAAGGGGTATACCTGCGGCAGCGTGGACGGCATCTTTGGAAGCAAGACTTACGCAGCAGTGTTGGCATTCCAGAAGGCCAACGGACTGGCGGCTGATGGTATCGTGGGTTCCCTGACCTGGGGCAAGCTGGTCTAACCCAGCGACAAGAAATATCATCACCGCAAGGAAAGTGACTGCACCCGCAGTCAAAGCGTAACGTTTCTCCGGAGGGGCATAGCTGAGTAAATCAAGCAGCTGCCAGAGCAGACATACGCTGGCATAATTCCGCAACAAGCAAAGGACAGCGCGGCGGACGGTCAATAGCACCGTCCCCGCGCTGTCTGCTTTACCTGCGGCACCCACGTACCGCGATATTTTTACGAGTAGACGACGAAGCATCCCATGGGATGCTCTTTTCGTCCCCCCTTCGTGGGAACGAAAGTTCCTTCTTTGCACATCTTACTTTTTCAGCTTCAAGCCGTCGTGGAACGCCTCTCCCACACGCTCGGTAACTTTGTAGTAGCCATGGGTGTAGGGGTCAAAGGCGATGGCGTTGACCTTGGACATATCAATTTTTCCGTCCACCATAACGCTCTCGTCGGCAGTGACATTGAGCACCTTACCGATGACGCCGCAGCCGTATTCATTGTTCTGATACTCAATGAACTTGCACTCCAAACAAATCGGGAACTCGTTGATGACAGGGGCATCGACGGTCTCGGCTTTGCTGGCGGTCAGACCGCTGCGGGCAAATTTATCGGCAACTTTATTGCCGGACTCCACGCCGAAATAGTCCGCCTCCACCATGTGGGCGGCATCGGCAATGCTGACGGTAAACGCGCCCCGCGCCTTGATGTTCTGCACGGTCTTGTGGGTCTCGGTGAGGTTCAGGACAACGGTGTCCCGCTCCTGCATGGTGCCCCATGCGGCGTTCATCACATTCACGCTGCCGTCCTCGTTGTAAGTTGCAATCATCAGAACCGGCATGGGGAAAATGCCTTCGGTAATTTTCAGTTTTGTTCTCATGATAACTTCTCCTTGTGATCAGATTGACAGGACTGTTCATCCTGCTTATAATTATATCCATGCAAATTATAAATTCAAGTACTGATAATTATGATAGGTACTATCTTAGGAGAAAGTGAATGATACAGAACTATATTGAGAACGCCAATTTCGAAGACACCGGCTTTGCCTACACGCTGTCGCTGATCTCCGGCAAGCACAAGATGGTCATTCTTTACTGCCTGATGGAGTTTGAGACGGTGCGATTCAATGAGCTGAAACGGTATCTGAAAACCATCTCCGACAAGACCCTCAGCACGAATCTCAAAGAGCTGGAAGCGGATAAACTGATCGTCCGCACCGAGTATCCGCAGATCCCGCCGAAGGTGGAATATGCGCTTTCGGAGCGTGGAAAATCGCTGATGACTGTGCTGGATCAGCTCTGCGTCTGGGGCGAGGAGAATCGACTGAGAGAGTGACAAATTGGAATTTAATGGAGGGATGTTTCTATGAAATCTCTTGTTTGCAGTTTGTGTCACAATGGCATACTTGGAGGAGGTCTGTACCTCGATAGTCAGTCGCTTACTTACAAGACAAACAAGCTTACAGTTGACAAAAAATACAGAAATTTAGTTTTGCCGATGCAGGAAATAAAAGAAATCTCTTGGAAGTGGATAGTCTTTCCAATTGCAACAGTTAATATGAAAAATGGAGAACTATATAAATTCATTATTTTCAATAAATCACGCTTTGCAAAATGGTTTCAAGAGTATTCTCGATAAATATAAAGTGTCAAATTCCAGTCTGTCGATCTACGGCAGCCTTTCAATAGGCTGCCGTATTCGCTTTTCGGAAGATTTTCATTTGCACATGGTGAATGTGGGCACAGTTTGTTAGGCACCGGAATCTTGTTAGAAATTTGTTAGCCAGCGCAGGGCAAAAACGGAAGCCACAAGGATTCAGGGTATGAAAAAACCCCGCAACCGTTGTGGTTACGGGGTTTTCTGTTTGGTGCGCGAGGCGGGACTTGAACCCGCACGTGCGTAATGCACACTAGAACCTGAATCTAGCGAGTCTGCCAATTCCACCACTCGCGCGTCGAACAAGTGAGATTATAGTATGTAGAGGTCAAATTGTCAACCCCTTTTTTCAAAAAATTTCAAGTTTTTTCTAAGTTCCTTTAAACCTGCACTGACCCTCCGGCATCTGCCGGAGGGTCAGTGTATTCTATCCTAAGAATCCGCTCATATCGGGTACGGAGTCGTCCATCGTGTCGTCGTGGTCGCCGTTGGGCATGTTGAAGTCCTCGTCCTCCTCGTCGCCGAAGAAGCCGTTCCAGCCGCCCAGCATCATGAAGGCATCCTCCACCACGATCTCGTCGTGTCCCGCGATCAGCTCGCGCTGGTAGTTCAGCACCGAGCCGGTGACGGTGGTCACGTTGCCGTCGCTGTCCGCCATGTTGACGGTGTAGCTGGGCGCGGTGTGCATGGTGCACACGGAGGTGGGCGCGTTATCCGCCGCCACCAGCGCCGTATAGACGCGGCTGCCGCGGACATCCAGCGCGCAGTTCTCCGACGCCAGCATACCGCTGTCGGCGCAGACGGCCACGCTGGTCAGCCCGGCGCAGGAGAAGAAGTCCTTGTCGGGCAGATCCTCATGAATGGCCTTCATGACCTTCTGGAAGATCACGGCGCAGGGGTTGCCGCTGGCCACGATCCGCTGGTTATGCTCATAGCCCGCCCAGACGGCGCAGCTGTAATAGGGCGTATAGCCCGCGAAGTAACGGTCCTTGTTGCTGTTGGTAGAACCGGTCTTACCGGCGATGTGCATACCGGGGAACTGCGCCTGATAGCCGGTGCCCTGCAGGGATGCCTCCTGCAGGAGGCTGTTCATCAGCGCCGCAGTGGTGTTCTTCATGGCCACGGTGGACTGTGCTTCGTTCTCCAGGATCACGTTGCCGTTGGCGTCCTCCACGCGGACGAAGGTGCGGGGCTTGGTGTACACGCCCTCGTTGACGAAGGTCGCGAAGCCCGCGGCCATCTCCTCGGTGGTCACGCCCTTTTCAAAGCCGCCCAGCGCCATGTTGCCCACCTGCTGGGAGTCGGTATACGTCAGGTTCTCGAAGCCCAGCTTGTTCACCAGGAACTCGTAGGAGCGATCCACGCCGTAGGCCAGATTTGTCCGCACGGCGCAGGTGTTCAGGGACTGTCGGAGCGCAAGGTGCAGGGGCATAAGACCCTGATAGCGCCAGTTGTCGTTTCGCGGCCACACGTCGCCGTTGAGCAGCATGGGGTAGTCGTCGATGACGCTGGCGCCGTTTATGGTGCCGTCATCCAGCGCAGGGGCGTAGGTGGACAGGGGCTTGATGGCGGAACCGCACTGCCGCGCGTTCACCGCCCAGTTCCACACACGGTCGGCCTGCTTTTCACCGGCGCCGCCGATCATGGCCACCACATAGCCGTTGGTGGGATCCACAATGGTCAGCGCGATCTGCAATTGATCCTCCACCTGCTCGCCGGCGGAGTTGGTATAGCTGCTGGTATAGGGGATGTTGCTCAGATCGTAGCACACATCCTCGGCGATCTTCTGGTACTTGGGGTTCTGGGTGGTGTAGATCTTATAGCCCTTGCCGTGTACCATGTCCCACGCCTGCTCGTAGGCGGTGTAGGTGGTGCCGTTGTCCCGCACCTTGTCGGTGATGCCGTACTTCTCCACCAGCGCGTCGGCCACATCGCCGATCATGGCCTCGGTGAACCAGGAGTAGCGTCCCTTGATGGTGGGCTCCTCCTCGTCCGCCGGGGATTCGGTATCATCGGTGGACGGCTCCTCCGGCTCCGGCTCGGTGGCGGTGCCGTCGCTGCCCACATACTTGCCGGAGATGGTGAAGCCGTTGGAGAACACGATGTCCTCGGCCTTGGCCTCGTCATACTCCTCCTGGGAGATCTTCTCCTGCTCCAGCATGGCGCCCAGAATGGTCAGCTGCCGCTCGCGGTTGTTCTCCCGCGTCCAGGAGCTGAGGGTGGGGTCGTACATGGAGGGGTTGTTGGTGATACCCATCAGGCTGGCACATTCCGCCAGCGTCAGGTCGGACACATCCTTATTGAAATACATGCGGGAGGCCGTCACCACGCCGTAGCAGCTCTGGCCGAAGAACACCTCGTTCAGATAGGCCTCCAGTATCTCGTCCTTTTCGTAGCGCTTTTCCAGCTCCAGCGCCCGGTAGATCTCCGTGATCTTCCGCTTTACCGTCACCTCGTTGTCGCCGGTGACGTTCTTCACCAGCTGCTGGGTGATGGTGGAGCCGCCCTGCACGTTCTTGCCGAACAGGGTGTATACGATGGCGCGGGTGGTGCCCTTCCAATCCACGCCGTGGTGCTTCTCAAACCGCTTGTCCTCGATGGCGATGGCGGCCTCCTGCAAATACTTGGGGATATCCTCCAGATCCGTCCAGATGCGGTTCTCCGAGTTCAGATACAGCGTCTGGTACATGACCCATTCGCCGGTGTCGGGATCCTGGCTGTACAGCTCCGTGGATACCTTCGTCTCGAACTCGTCCAGATAGACCTCCACCTTACCCCGCATGGTGCTGTTGATATACGCCATGAAGATACCGGAGAAGATGGTCAGCGTCACCACGAATACCAGCAGCAGTGTGCCAATGATCCGCCCGGCCTTCCGCCAGCCGTTTTTCTGTTGGGGCGTCATATTGCGGACGCGCTCCTGCGCCTCGTGCTGCACGCGCCGCGCGCCCTCCTTCGCTTCCGTTTCTATGTGCCGGGCGCTCTGCCGGATGCGTCCCATAAAGTCAGGGGACGACGACCGTCTGCGCTTGTTCTCACTCAAGACAGGGCACCTTCCTTTCTCTTTGATGTTCCTGTTGTGGCTTTGTACGGTGAGCGGCATGTTTGCATACCGACCCAGTATAAGAGACATTCTACCATACCTGTCAACTGCAAAAAAAGAGATTTTTTGTTAAATTATGCCTTTCCCGGCAGGCTATTCCCGTTATTCTCCCCCGTTTTCCGGTTTTTCAGTCCCGCATGGGGCATAAATTGCCGAACAGTTCCTCTTGCGTTTTTCCTCCGCTTCGGGTATACTATGGGCAACAAGACAAAGGAGGACTTTCCATGAGTGAGGAATTCGGCCCCAATTTCATCACACTGACGGATGAGGACGGCAACGACATAGAGCTGGAATACGTGGACGCGCTGGAGCTGGACGGCCAGACCTACATGGCGTTCTTCCCTGTGGTGGAGGACGACGCGGACGAGGAAGCCGCCGAGGAATACGGTCTGGTGATCCTGAAGTCCGTGATGGAAAACGGCGAGGAGCTTCTCAGCACGCTGGACAGCGACGAGGAGCTGGACAAGGTCTACGACCTGTTTATGGAGCAGATCCTGTCCGACGAAGAGGAGTGATTTTTCGTCCTGCCGATGACGAGACGCCGCCGCTGTACTTTGTGTACAGCAAGGCGGCTCGGCGAAGGCAGGGCGGAAAATTGAGCGATGGGCAGCGGTTCTATTTATCCTGACATTGGTTATACGGGACGTCGGATCGGTAGATGGTTTGCAGGCCTCCCGCCTGCCTTCTGCGGGCGGACGCTGGAAGCAGTAAAGTCGGCCGGAGACGACCCACCTGCGAGCTGTGCAGGTTATAACATGGCCGCTGCCTGTCGCTGAGCGCAAGACCCCCACTCCAGACGGAGTGGGGGTCTTGTGCTCAGCTTGGCAAAAAAGTCCGTTCGGACGGGTTTGACAGGCCGGCTCATTTTAATTGTGGTAAAATGTTCACAAATTCCCGGCGTTTCCCCCTTGCGAAATGCGGCACGGTACGGTATAATAATTTGGCATTTTACTAACAAGGGCGTACTGCGCCCAAAATTGAGAGGAATGAAATTCATGAGCGCATCAAGAGAAAAGAAGACCCGTCAGGATCTGGCGGCACAGGGCATCACCGACCCCAAGAAGATCCGCGAGGCCGAGGAGAAGGCCAAGGCGCGCAAGAGCAATATCCTGTACGGCGTGATCGCCGGCGTGTTCGTGCTGGTGGCGGCGGCACTGCTGGTGTGGAACTCCGGCGTGCTGCAGCGGAACGCCGCCGCACTGAGCATCGACGGCGAGAAGTACAGCGCCAGCCAGGTAAACTATTTCTACCACAACATCAAGAACAACATTCTCAACGGCAGCTACTCCAGTCTGTACGGCGTGTCCAGCTCCACCCCGCTGGATCAGCAGGTGATGAACGACACCGCCAAGATGTTCCTGGGCGTTGAGGACGAGGGCGAGGTCACCTGGGCGCAGTTCATCCACGATTACGCCATCAAGCAGATGACGCTGATCGTGAAGGAGGCCAAGGAGGCCGAGGCCAACGGTCACGGCGCCGACGACCACACCGAGGAGGAGGTAGCCTCCACCATCGAGCAGTACACCGCCTATGCCAAGGAAAACGGCTACTCCCTGAAGGAGTACCTGAAGATGGCCTTCGGCAAGACCATGACCGTGTCCACGTTCAAGGACATGATCCGTCTGGTGGATGTGGCCAGCCACTACGCCAGCGAGTACTCCGAGGAGCTGAGCTACACCGCCTCCGATCTGGAGAGCTACTACAACGACAACAAGTCCTCCTTCAACGTGGCCAGCTACGAGTCCCTGTACTTCAAGGGCACCGCTGACTCCACCACCGATGCCGACGGCAACACCGTTGCGCCCACGGACGAGGAGAACGCCGCCGCTAAGGAGAAGGCCATTGCCGACGCCGATGCCGCACTGAAGCTGTATCAGGCGGGCGACCCGCTGGAGACGGTGTCTCTGGCCTACGAGAGCGCCGCGTACAGCAACACCGAGGCCGGCAGCAACTCCGGCGACGAGGCCAGCGAGTGGCTGTTTGACGAGAGCCGCGCAGACGGCGACAGCACCGTGATCACCACCGACAGCGGCAGCCGCGTGCTGGTGTTCCACAGCGCCGGCCGGCAGGAGTACGCCTCCAGAGACGTGCGCCACATCCTGTTCAGGGCGGACACCACCGGTCTGGACAGCAAGTCCGAGACGTATGAGGCCGATCTGCAGGCAGCCAAGGACGCTGCCAAGGCCAAGGCCGAGGACGCTCTGGCACAGTGGAAGGCCGGCGACGCCACCGAGGACAGCTTCGCGGCTATGGCCAACGAGCTGAGTGAGGACGGCGGCAGCAACACCAACGGCGGTCTGTACACCAAGGTGCTGAAGGGGCAGATGGTCACAGAGTTCAACAACTGGCTCTTCGACGAGAGCCGCAAGCCCGGCGACACCGGCGTGGTGTACGGCGAAAGCTCCAACTACGCTGGCTATCACGTCATGTACTTCGTGGGCGACGACGTTCCCTGCTGGCAGGTGCAGGTGGAGAACACCCTGCGCAGCAGAGACACCGAGACCTGGCAGAAGGGTCTGTCCGACAGCGCCGAGGTGGTGGAGTTGTCCGGCATGAAGCACGTGGGCTGAGTTTCCCCTTCCCGGCATTTATGAACGAACGCTTTCTCAGAACTGAGATGATAGTAGGCGCACCCGCTCTGGACAAGCTCCGCCGCAGCCATGTGGCGGTGTTTGGCCTGGGCGGTGTGGGCAGCTACGCCGCTGAGTGCCTGGCACGCAGCGGCGTTGGCACTTTAACGCTGGTGGATCAGGACACGGTGTCCGTGTCCAACATCAACCGCCAGCTGTGCGCCCTGACCTCCACCGTGGGGCAGTACAAGGCCGAGGTGGTGGCCGCCCGGGTGCGGGATATCAACCCCGACGCCGTGGTGTACCCCATCTGCGCCACCTACGACGCCGCTCACCGGGAGGAATTCTTCACCCGGCGGTTCGACTACATACTGGACTGCATCGACCTCGTCAGCTGCAAGCTGGATCTGATCCAGCAGGCGCACCTGCGGGGCATCCCCATCCTGACGGCGCTGGGCACCGGCAACAAGCTGGAGCCGGAGCTGCTGCGGATCGCGGACATCTCCCAGACCAGCGGCTGCCCGCTGGCGCGGGTCATGCGCAAGGAGCTGCGCAGCAAGCTGGGGCTGCACCACCTGAAGGTGGTGTTCAGCCCGGAGCAGCCCCACGAGACGCAGCAGATGGAGACGCCCCCTCCCGGACGGCGCAGCGTGCCCGCCAGCGTCCCCTGGGTGCCCTCTGTGGCGGGGCTGCTGATGGGCGGCGCGGCGGTGCGCGATCTGATAGACGGTGGAGGCCTGGTACCATGATACTCACCGGTGTATTGATCAACGCCGCCGCTGTTGCGGCCGGCGGCGTTCTGGGCACATTGGGCGGCAGGTTGCTGCCCATCCTTCTCTGCCGCTTCATGTAAAGGAGTTTACCATGTCATTTGAAGGCTATTCCCCCGCCGCGCTGGATTTCCTCTGGGGCATCCGGTTCAACAACGAGCGCGGCTGGTTTCTGGCGCACAAGGAGGACTATCAGTCCCATGTGCTGGCGCCCACCCGGGCGCTGGGCGAGCAGGTCTACGACGCCATGCACGAAAAGTATCCCCACGAGCCGTTTCTGCTGAAGATGTCCCGCATCTACCGGGACGCCCGGCGGCTCCACGGGCAGGGCCCCTACAAGGATCACCTGTGGTTCTGCATCCGCGCCGGCGGCGAGGACTGGACAGGCCGCCCCACCTTTTATTTTGAGGTAGCGCCGGACTATTACAGCTACGGCATGGGCTTCTGGGCGCCCAAGGCCGCCCTGATGGAGGCCTATCGCCGCCGCATCGACCTGCACCCGCAGGAGCTGGAAAAGCTGGTGCGGAAATTCAACAGGCAGACGCAGTTCGTCCTCACCGGGCAGGAGTACAAGCGCAAAAAGGGCGATACCTCCCCGCTGCTGGAGCCGTGGTACAACCGCAAATCCCTGAACTTCCAGCACGAGCTGCCGCCGGACGAGCGGCTGTTCTCCCCGGAGCTGGCGCAGGACATCATCACCGGCTTTGACGGGCTGATGCCCCTGTACAAGTATTTCGACGCCCTCTGCGCCGCCGAAGCCGCTGGCGAAAAATAAGCACATTTTGTGCCGTTTTCACCTTGACAATCGGCGTACAAACGATTAAAATAGCACATACTGAATGAGGGAGTAATTCCGCAGCGCCCTGCGGCGCGGCGTGGCACACCGTCATCCCGGCGCGCGAGCGCCCGATGTGTCCTGAAAGAATGAGACTCATGCACCGACATAGCCTGTCCGTGCATGGGTCTTTTTCTTTGCCCGCAGGCGCATGATCTCAGATAGTAAGGAGCGATACACATGAACAATGATTACAACCGCAGCCCGCAGGAGGTTCTGGAGGAGCTGGGCTCCTGTCCCACCGGCCTGACGGAGCAGCAGGCGGCGGAGCGGCTGGCCAAATACGGCCCCAACAAATTGCAGGAGGCGGAAAAGCCCACCCTGCTCCAGCGCTTTCTGACCCAGCTGAAGGATCCCATGCTGCTGATCCTGCTGGCAGCGGCGGCGGTGTCCGCCGTGACCAACGCCCTCAGCGGCGAGAGCTTCACCGAGGTGTTCATCATCCTGATCGTGGTGCTGCTGAACGCGGTGCTGGGCGTGGTGCAGGAGAGCAAGGCCGAGGCCGCCATCGAAGCCCTGCAGACCATGACCGCCGCCAAGTGTAAGGTGCTGCGCGGCGGCCACCAGACCGTTATCGAAAACAGCCAGCTGGTGCCCGGCGACGTGGTGCTGCTGGAGGCCGGCGATGCCGTGCCCGCCGACGGGCGGCTGCTGGAGAGCGCCTCCATGAAGATCGAGGAGGCCGCGCTGACCGGCGAGAGCGTCCCCGTCACCAAGGCGGTGGAGCTGCTGACCGGCGACAACATCCCCCTGGGCGACCGGCGGAACATGTGCTACATGGGCAGCACCGTGGTCTATGGCCGCGGCAAGGCCGTCATCACCTCCACCGGCATGAACACCGAGATGGGCAAGATCGCCGGCGTGCTGGCGCAGACGGAGCAGGAGCAGACGCCGCTGCAGCGCAAGCTCAGCGAGCTGGGCAAGACCATGAGCAAGCTGGTGCTGGCCATCTGCGTGTTCATCTTCATCTTCGATCTGGTGGTGGCAGGAGAGTTCACCCTGAACACCGTGCTGAGCACCTTTATGGTGGCCGTCTCGCTGGCGGTGGCCGCCATTCCCGAGGGTCTGGCCACGGTGGTGACGGTGGTGCTGTCCATCGGCGTCACCAATATGAGCAAGCACCACGCGGTCATCCGCCGCCTGACGGCGGTGGAGACGCTGGGCTGCACGCAGGTGATCTGCTCCGACAAGACCGGCACCCTGACCCAGAACAAGATGACCGTGGTGGAGCACACAGGCCCCACGGAGCTGCTGGGCACCGCCATGGCGCTGTGCAACGATGCCGCGCTGGAGGACGGCGGCGCTGTGGGCGAGCCCACCGAGGCGGCGCTGGTGAATTTTGCCGCCGCCAACGGGCTGAACAAGGGCACACTGGAAAGCCGCCAGCCCCGCTGCGGCGAAGCGCCCTTCGATTCCGGGCGGAAGATGATGTCCACCATCCACCGCACCGATACCGGCTTCATCCAGTACACCAAGGGCGCGCCCGACGAGGTGCTGCGCCGCTGCACCCACTATACGGAAAACGGGCAGGTGCTGCCCATGACCGAGGCGAAGCGGACGGAGCTTCTGGCCGCCAACAAAGCCATGGCGGACAAGGCGCTGCGGGTGCTGGCGGCGGCGGAGCGGCTGTATGAGAGCCTTCCCGACCGGCAGGAGCCGGAGGATCTGGAGCACGACCTGTGCTTCATCGGTCTGTGCGGCATGATCGACCCGGTGCGTCCGGAGGTCAAGGCGGCGGTGGCCGAGTGCCGCGCCGCCGGTATCCGTCCGGTGATGATCACCGGCGACCACAAGGACACCGCCGTGGCCATCGGCAAGGAGCTGGGCATCATCACCGACGCGAGCCAGGCCATCACCGGGCGGGAGCTGGACGCCCTGTCCGATGAGGAGCTGGACGCCGCCGTGGAGAAGTACAGCGTCTATGCCCGCGTGCAGCCGGAGCACAAGGTGCGCATCGTGAATGCCTGGCGGCGCAAGGGTGCCATCACCGCCATGACCGGCGACGGCGTCAACGACGCGCCCTCTATCAAGTCCGCCGATATCGGCGTGGGCATGGGCATCACCGGCACCGACGTGACCAAGAACGTGGCGGACATGGTGCTCAGCGATGACAACTTCGCCACCATCGTCAACGCCGTGGGCGAAGGCCGCCGCATCTACGATAACATCCGCAAGGCCATCCAGTTCCTGCTGGCCAGCAACATGAGCGAGGTGCTGGGCGTGTTCTTTGCCACGCTGCTGGGCTTCACGCTGCTGAACCCGGTACACCTGCTGTTCATCAACCTTATCACCGACTGCTTCCCGGCGCTGGCGCTGGGTCTGGAAAAGGGCGAGCCGGACACCATGACCCGCCCGCCCCGTGACAGCAAGGACGGCATTTTCGCCGGCGGTCTGGGCTTCGACATTCTCTATCAGGGCGTGCTGATCACCGCCATTACGCTGGTCTCCTATATCATCGGCCACTGCATGGAGGTGGGGTATTTCGAGATGCCCAAGGGCGTGTCCGACGACGGCATGACCATGGCCTTCCTGACCATGAGCATGTGCGAGATCTTCCACAGCTTCAACATGCGCTCCCAGCGCAAGAGCGTGTTCTCCCTGCCCAGCCACAACAAGGTGCTGTGGGGCGCCATGCTGGGCTCGCTGGTGCTGACCACGCTGGTGCTGGAGGTGCCCGTCATCGCCAACGCCTTCGGTTTCACGCCGGTAAGCTGGACGGAGTACGGCATCGCGCTGGCGCTGGCCATTCTGGTCATCCCCATCGTGGAGCTGGTGAAGTTCTTCCAGCGCCGCGCCGCCAGACGCAAAGCTGCGAAGTAAATAAGCGCAAAAAAGGAAGCCCTTAGGCCGCCTGCCACAAGAAAACACACGCCGCAAAAGGCGCGTTTCGCGCAGCCCCGTCGTTGCGCCGCCTTGACAGAC
>DNFA01000072.1:20307-28605 GCA_003487665.1 Oscillibacter sp. | reverse complement strand
AGGTCGTTCCCGAGCTGATCGAGTCCATCAAGGCCGCCAAGTAACAACGCTTTCTTCCTTCTCTTCTTACATTGCGGATTCACTCCAAGACCCGCGGGCAGGCCCCTCCTACATCACATCCAATACATCCCATCTTTCATCTCGGCGAACCATGGTTTATGGAAAGCTTGCTCATCTCTACCTGTACTAATTTTAGCGACTTTCAGCCTGCTCTGGGTCTGGAGCATCTGCAACCGGCAGTATGCTTTGAGTAGAAAAATTTTATTAGTGCTTCGAGACGAAGCACAATCTCTATGAGTTTGATGTGGGCAACGAGTCCGGCTGGATGTACAAGGTCAACGGCTGGTTCCCCAACTACGGCTGTTCCCGCTATCAGGTAGAAGACGGCGATGTAATCTGCTGGGTCTACACATGCGATTTGGGTGCGGACGTAGGTGATAACTCTATGAGCGATTGAGATCGTTAGATACGGCTTGCTTTAGAAAAAGAGGGAGATGGGGCCTTGGTGCTGATTACCAAAGGCCCCATCTTCCTCGTTTCAAAGCGGTCTTGGCGGCCCGACAAAAGCGAAGAGCAGCTTTTCGGTGTCGTGTAAGTTTACCACTGAACGCATAGACCTTCCCTACGCGGCGTTAATTAGATTTACCAGATATCGGATGGTGTTATGTGTCGGACTTTTTTAGGCTGTAAAGAGCTGCTCCAGAGTACAGCTTGAGCCCTTGCGGTGGGGCAAACGGCCTGTGACGATGCGGAATGCAGCGGCTATGACTGCCTGCGCCGGACATTACGCAGTTCTTCACACGCAGGAGGTCACTGGTTCGAGTCCAGCAGTCTCCACCAAATCCCACCTCATTTGAGGTGGGATTTTTCTTTGCCGAAATTTCTTCCTGATTCTGGCAGTATGACGTACACGCGGGTGCGAAAGCAGGCTCTGTGCGTTTTGGAAACGGATCGCCGCGCCAGTGTACGCACCGGCGCGGCAATGACAAGCTTTTCGGTTTTTGCAGGCACAACAAGCTACTTCAGCAGTTCCTGCGCCAGCGTCACCAGGCCGCTGACGCCTACGCCGATGTACACCACCTGCCGCGCCACGTCGCCGGACATCCTCCGGCTCAGCCGTGTGCCGATCCACAGCCCCGCCAGTATGCACACAATGCTCACCCCGGCCACCGGCAGCAGCTCCGCGCGGAAGTAGCCCCGCACCGCCCGCATGGTGAAGTTGATGAGATTCGTCACCATGAACAGGAACTGCATGTTCCCCACATACGTCTCCTTGTCTCTGGCGATAGCCACGAAATACAGCGCCATCATGGGGCCGCCGATGGTGAACGCCCCGGCGCAGCATCCGGAGAATGCGCTGCACACCAGCCCAGCCGTCAGGCTGGGCTGCATCTTTACCCGCTTGGCGAAGAACAGAAAGTACGCCGCCAGCGCCATCAGGAACGCCCCGAACAGCGCCGTCAGCACGTGCAGGTCGAACCGCCCCAGCAGGTTGATGATCACCAGGCTGCACACCGTGTACACGCCGATGGGCAGCGCGATCTGCTTTATGTCGATGTGTTTGCGGTACATCCACCCCATGGCGCCGGACTGCGCCATGCAGATCAGCGCCACGATGCTGGGCGCGATGGTCATGTCATAAAAAGCGCTGGCCGCCACCATCAGCACCACCGCCGCGCCGAAGCCCGTCAGCGGCTGGATAATGCCGCCCACCAGTGCCGCCAGTCCCATCATTATGTACGTCAAATCGCATCACCTTTTTCTTTTGTTTACAGGGCATTATACCAGCCTTCCCGGGAAAAGGCAACCTGCGTAAAGCACCCCCGGCGCTGCGCGCCGGGGGTGCTGTGTTTCATTTTACCAGTTGTCCTCGCCAAAGGGGTCGTGGGGATGGAACTGCCCGTCGTCCTCCGGACGCGGTGGGAAAAAGCCGATGCCCTTGGCCTTTTTGATCTCCTGGAAGAAGGCGATGTTGCTCTGGGCGATGTAGGGCAGCAGCCAGATATTCAGGATGCCCAGCGTCAGGCTGGCCAGCAGCCCCCAGCCGATGAAGCTCAGATCCAGCACGAACAGCTGCCACTTGAAGCCGGCGGTCTGCGCCTTGCTCATGTTGATAGCCTCCATGACGCCGATCTCCGGATTCTCGCACAGGTTCAGGATGGCGAAGCGGTAGCGGTACGCCGCCACGATGCCGGGGACGATGAACAGCAGCGTCCACAGGAAGACGAAGATGTACTGCACGATGGACAGCAGGATGATCTTCCCGGCGAAGGAGAAGCCGTCGAACAGGGTGACGTAGGGCATCTCCTCGCCCCGGCGGATGCCCAGATGATACAGGGACACGCCCGCCTCCAGCACCATATTCAGCAGGGCGCAGACAACGGACACGAACAGCACCACCAGCGCGGGGAACGCCCGGTGCAGCGCCAGAAAGCTCAGGTCGATGCCGTACTGCACGGAGTAGAGGTAGGCGAACTCGTCGTCCATGTTCATGTAGTTGCTGATGCCGCTGATGACCAGCGTTACAGCCAGCACCAGCAGAGTAAACAGGTAGGGGTTGACCCGTGCGGTCTTGAGCAGAGCCTTGGACTCCTGTTTCAGGGAAGCGCGATCGAGAACCATACAAAGCACCATCCTTCCGGAATATTGTTGCATACACTATAAAATATATGGGCGGGCGGTCACGGAGGATGCAGGTAAGTTTTTCCAGTGTCCGCCCCGTCTACTGCATAGTGTATCACAGATCGCCGCAAAACACAAGAGGACGTGTGGCCCAATAAAGCTTTCGACAAAAACCGCAAAAAAACACAGGAATTTCAACGCGGGACTGGACAAGAGAAAAGTTTTGTTGTAATATTTAGAATAGTATGCGGTGGCATAGCGCCACCCGGTAGTAAGATGAGGTGAAGACAATGGCACAAGCTTTCTTTGGCGGCGTTCATCCCAACGACATGAAGGCCGCGACCAATGAAAAGGCCATCGAACAGCTGGCAGCGCCGGCTGAGGTGGTCATTCCCATGTCTATGCACATCGGTGCGCCTTGCAAGCCTATCGTTGCGGTGGGCGACAAGGTAAAAATTGGACAGAGGATCGGCGAACCCGGCGGATTTGTTTCCGCCCCCATCCACGCCAGCATCTCCGGCACGGTGAAAGCCGTGGAGCCGCGCCCCTTCAACATGGGCGGCAAGATGATGTCCGTGGTCATCGAAAATGACTTCCAGAACGAGATCTCCGAGGAAGTCAAGCCCGTGGCAGACCCCGACAGTCTGACCCCGGAGCAGCTGGTGGAGATCGTGAAGAACGCCGGTATCGTGGGTCAGGGCGGCGCAACGTTCCCCACTCACGTGAAGATCAGCTCCGGTCTGGGCAAGGTGGACTATGTGATCATCAATGCCGCGGAGTGCGAGCCGTACATCACCGGCGACCACCGCACCTGTCTGGAGCGCCCGGAGCAGGTCATCAAGGGCGCGACCCTGCTGGCCAAGTGCTTCGGCGTGGATAAGGTGTACATCGGTATCGAGGCCAACAAGCAGAACGCGGCTGACGTGCTCAACGCCAAGATCGCGGAGCTGAACGCCCCCGTGGTGGTGGAGGTGCTGCACACCCGCTATCCCCAGGGTGCTGAAAAGCAGCTGGTGCAGGCCGTGTCCGGCCGTCAGGTGCCCAGCGGCAAGCTGCCCGCCGACGCAGGCTGCTGCATCTTTAACCTGAACACCACCTGCGCCATCTACCGCGCGGTGTACGAGGGCCTGCCCGTGGTGAACAAGATCGTCACCGTGTCCGGCTCCGGCGTCATCGACCCCAAGAACATCGAGTGTCCCATCGGCACGCCCATCACCAAGCTGTTCGACGCCTGCGGCGGCCTGAAGGACGAGACGTATAAGCTGATCATGGGCGGCCCGATGATGGGTCTGGCGCAGTACGACGTGGATGTTACCGTGGGCAAGGGCACCGGCGCTATGCTGGCCTTCGCCGACAAGGAGGAACAGTACGTCGAGGATCCCCAGTGCATCCGCTGCGGCAAGTGCGTGGGCGTGTGCCCCATCCGTCTGGAGCCCGTCTTTATGTACAAGTATCTGATGAAGGGCGACGTGGACACCTGGCAGAACGTGCTGCACGGCATGGACTGCATCGAGTGCGGCGCCTGCACCTATACCTGTCCCGCCCGCCTGCCTCTGACCCATGCGTTCCGTCTGGGCAAGCAGGAGGTCAACAACGCGAGAATGGCTGCCAAGGCCAAGGCGGAGGCCGAAGCGAAGGCCTCTGCCGAAAAGAAGGAGGCGTAAACCATGACTGATTACAAGAATCTGAAGCTGATCGCGTCCTCCTCCCCCCACATCCGTTCCAACGAGGATACCCGCAGCATCATGCTGGACGTGATCATCGCGCTGCTGCCGGCTCTGGCATGGAGCGTGTACTGCTTCGGCTGGAAGGCGCTGCTGCTGACCGCCGTTTCCGTGGTATCCTGTGTGTTCTTCGAGTGGGCGTACCGCAAGCTCATGAAGAAGTCCTGCATGGTGGGCGACCTCAGCGCCGTTGTCACCGGTATCCTGCTGAGCTTCGTTTGCCCCGTTGATCTGCCCTGGTGGGTCATCATCATCGGCGCGTTCTTCTCCATCGTGGTGGTCAAGCAGCTCTACGGCGGCATCGGCTGCAACTTCCTGAACCCCGCGCTGGCAGGCCGTGCGTTCCTGCTGGCCAGCTATGCCACCTGGATGACCTCCTGGGCCATCCCCCAGATCCGTCCCGACGTGACCTCCGCCGCCACCCCCATGGCCATCATGAAGGAGGGCACCGAGGAGGCGTTCACCACGCTGATGAGCAACTATTCCATCGGCGACATGTTCCTGGGCAAGGTCGGCGGCTCTCTGGGCGAGGTCTCCGCCCTGTGCCTGCTGGTGGGCGGCGTGTACCTGCTGATCCGCAAGGTCATCTCCTGGCAGATCCCCGTGGCGTACATCGGCACCGTGGCTGTCCTGACCCTGATCGCGGCTCCCGCGGGCATCGACAACGTGCAGTACATGCTGTACAACGTGTTCGGCGGCGGTCTGATGCTGGGCGCCATCTTCATGGCCACCGACTATGCCACCTCCCCCGTCACAAAGCCCGGCCAGCTGATCTTCGGCCTCGGCTGCGGCCTGCTGACCTGCTTCATCCGCCGCTTCGGCTCCTATCCCGAGGGCGTTTGCTATTCCATCCTGATCATGAACTGCACCACATGGCTGCTGGATAAGTACATCCGTCCCACCATCTACGGTGCTGTGAAGAAAGAAAAGAAGGAGGCGGCGAAGTAATGAAGATCTCCGGTAAGTTTATTCTCAAGGTCGCCGGCACCTTGACCGTTATTTCCCTCGTTGTGGCCGCCCTGCTGGGTCTGGTCGACAACGTGACCGCCGACAAGATCGCCGCCATCGATGCGGAGAACACCCGCATTGCCATGAGCGCTGTGGCTCCCGAGGGCAGCGAGTTCGGCGACAAGCTGGACATCACCGACGATATGACCGCGGCGGCCGCCTCTCAGGGCGGCAAGCTGGTGGAGCTGTATCCCATGACCACCGGCGGCGCCGACAACGGCTACGTTATGAAGATCTCCGCCTCCGGCTCTCAGGGCAGCATCGTGATGATGGTGGGCGTGGACGCCGACAAGGCCATCACCGGTATCTCCGTGGTCAGCCACTCCGAGACGTCCGGCATCGGCACCAAGGTCGTGGGCAACGAGCCCAACGCCGCCGGTGTCCCCGTTCTGGATCAGTTCCAGGGCATGACCGGCGCAGGCTCTCTGGTGGTGGGCAAGAACATCATCGCTGTCTCCGGCGCTACCGTCTCCACCAAGGGCATCAACATGGGCGCCAATGCCGCTCTGGCTGTTGCCGAGCTGCTGGGCTAAGAAAGGAGGAGCTGCATTTATGAATTTCGGTAAGCAACTGAAAGAGGGTCTGATCACACAGAACCCCGTCTTGGTTCAGGTGCTGGGTATGTGCTCCACCATGGCCATCACCACGTCGTTCTTCAACGGCCTGGGCATGGGCGTGTCCGTGCTGATCATCCTGACCCTGTCCAACATCTTCATCTCCCTGCTGCGCAAGATCATCCCCAACGAAGTGCGTATCGCCTGCTACATCGTGGTCATCGCCGGCTTCGTGACCTGCGTGGATCTGCTGCTGAAGGCGTTCGTTCCCGCTCTGTCCAGCTCTCTGGGCGTGTTTATCCCCCTGATCGTCGTGAACTGCATCATCCTCGGCCGTGCGGAGGGCTTCGCCTCCAAGAACGGCGTGGGTGCCTCTGCGGTGGACGGCATCTGCCAGGGCATCGGCTATACCCTCGTGCTGATCGTCATGTGCGTATTCCGTGAGTTCTTCGGCGCCGGCACGTTCGGCGGCGGTCTGCTGGGCGGCGGCGCACTGGGCAGCGCACCCGGCGTTGAGATCTTCCCCGCCGAGTACGGTGTCAGCGTGCTGACGCTGCCCGTGGGCGGCTTCCTGACGCTGGGCTGCCTCATCGCTGTGATGCAGTGGGCTCTGGCCAAGAGCGAAAAGAAAAAGGAGGCCAAGTAAGCTATGAGTGTGACTACCTTGCTCGCCATCTCTCTTGGCGCTATTCTGACCAATAACTTCATCTTTGCCCAGTTCCTGGGCATCTGCCCCTTCCTGGGCGTGTCCAAGAAGATCGACACGGCCGTGGGCATGGGCGCCGCCGTGACCTTCGTCATGGGTCTGGCCTCCGCCGTCTGCTTCGGCGTCAACAAGATCCTCATCGCCTTCAATCTGGGCTTCATGCAGACGGTGGCCTACATTCTGGTCATCGCCGCGCTGGTGCAGTTCGTGGAAATGTTCCTGAAGAAGAACATCCCCACCCTGTACACCGCGCTGGGTGTGTACCTGCCCCTGATCACCACCAACTGCGCCGTGCTGGGCGTCGCTCTGCTGAACACCCAGAATGAGTACAACTTCATTGAGTCCGTGGTCTACGGTATCACCGGCGGTCTGGGCTTCCTGCTGGCCATCTTCCTGTTCGCCGCGATCCGCGAGCAGCTGGAGGTCTCCAGCGAGAACCCCAAGGCTTTCGATGGCTTCCCCATCGCGCTGGTCACCGCCGGCCTGATCGCTCTGGCGTTCATGGGCTTCAGCGGCCTGAAGGTCTGGTAAGGAGGTAAGGAACTATGACTATTGTATACGCGATCGCCGTTCTGGGCGTACTCGCCATTGTGTTCGGTCTGATCCTCGCTGTTGCCGCTAAGGTCTTCGAGGTCGAGGTCGATCCCCGTCTGCCTGAGATCCAGGCATGTCTGGCCGGCGCCAACTGCGGCGGCTGCGGCTATCCCGGCTGCGGCGGCTGCGCCGAGGCGATCCTGGCCGGCAAAGCTCCCGTTACCGCCTGCGCCCCCGCCGGCCCCGAGAACGCGGCGAAGATCGCCGCCATCATGGGCATGGAGGCTCCCTCCGGCGACAAGATGGTGGCGCACGTGCTGTGCAACGGCGGCTGCAACGCCAAGGATAACTTCGAGTATCGCGGCGTAGAGGACTGTCTGGCTGCCACCAAGGTCTGCGGCGGCGACGCCAAGGCCTGCCGTTACGGCTGCTTCGGCTTCGGCTCCTGCGTGAAGGCCTGTAAGTTTGACGCCATCCATGTCATCAACGGCGTGGCCGTGGTGGACAAGGAGAAGTGCACCAACTGCGGCGCCTGCCGCGCTGCCTGCCCGCACCACCTGATCGTGGAGGTGCCCTACAAGCAGAAGGTGTTCGTCAACTGCTCCAACAAGGACAAGGGCCCCGCTGTGACCAAGGTCTGCGCCAACAGCTGCATCGCCTGCGGCATGTGCGAGCGCACCTGCAAGTTCGATGCCATCCATGTCATCGACAACGTAGCCGTCATCGACTACAGCAAGTGCAAGAACTGTACCATGTGCGCCAAGGCCTGCCCGCGCAACGCCATTGAGCCCATCCCCACCGCTGAGGAGAAGGAGAAGTTCAAGGCCGCGCAGAAGGCTGCCGCCGAGAAGAAGGCCGCCGCTGCCAAGGCTGCTGCCGAGGCTCCCAAGGCGGAGTAAATCCCCCATACAAAGCAAAAAAGAACCGTCCGCAAGGACGGTTCTTTTTTGCTTCAGGCAGCCGCGGGAGCGCCCCACGCCGCCTGATGAAAGGCCGCAAAAAAGGAGAGGGACGCACCCTCTCCTCTCGCGTATGTGGTCGCTTACAGCCCCAGACCGGGGATGTTCAGCCCGCCGGTGAGGGCGTTCATGGAATTGCTCATGGCGTCGTCCGCCTGGCGCAGCGCCTCGTTGACGGCGGAGATCACCAG
>DNFA01000072.1:19943-20125 GCA_003487665.1 Oscillibacter sp. | reverse complement strand
CCTGCAGCATCTCCACGTCCTCCGGATCCACCGCGTCGGGCTTGATGGTCAGGGAGGTCAGCTCCTTCTTGCCGGAGACAACGGCGGTGACAACACCGCCGCCCACGGAGGCGGTAAACTGTGCCTGCTCGACCTCCTCCTGTGCCTTGGCCATGTCCTGCTGCATCTTCATGATCTTCTGC
>DNFA01000072.1:19583-19793 GCA_003487665.1 Oscillibacter sp. | reverse complement strand
CTGCATCTTCATGATCTTCTGCTGCATCTGTGCCTGCTGCTGCATCATACCGGCGCCGCCGGTAAAGCCCCTGCGGGCGCTGTATCCTTTAGCCATGTGTCATTTCTCCTTTATACCCATTATTTGATTTGAAAGTTGTCCAGCTGCCGGCCGTTCTGCGCCAGCTCGTCCAGCTTATCCCGTCCTGCGGCGGGCGGCTCCTCCCACGGC
>DNFA01000072.1:11327-19429 GCA_003487665.1 Oscillibacter sp. | reverse complement strand
AGGCGGCTCCTCCCACGGCGGCGTGTCCGCCGGGGCGGGCGGGGCTTCCTCCGGAAGGGGCGGGCGCTCGTAGTCGTCCTCCGGCGCCGGTGCCGGTCTTGGCGCCGGGCGGGGCGCAGCGGCGCGGGGCACGGCTTTTTTCACGGCAGCACCGCCCATCTGGAACTGCACGCGGATATCCTGCCCCAGATGGCGGGACGTGACCTCCTGCAGCACCTTGACCACCTGCGGCGTGTCCAGCTGCGACTTGGCGAAATCGTTGCTGCACAGAACGGTCAGCACACCGTCCTGCACCTCGCCCCGCACCATATTCAGCATGGCGCGGAAGTGGGGCGGCAGCGGCGCCTTGTAGTGATCCAGCAGCGCCGACCATACGTTGGCGTCGCCGCCGGTGGGCGCTGCCGGCGCGGATGGCGCGGGCGCGCTCTGCGCCGGTGCCGCCGCCGGTTCGGGATCCGGACGAGCCTCCGGGCGGCGCTCCTCCCGGACAGGCGCGGGGCGCTCCTCTTGCGCGGGCGCAGGGGCTGCCGCCGGACGCCGGGCAGGTGCCGCGCCGCTGCGCACAGCATCCTCCAGCGCGGAAACGCGCCCCTCCAGCGCCGAGGGGTCGCCGCAGAGACTCTCGTCGCACAGCCGCAGGAGACACAGCTCCGCGTCCGTACGCTGGCGGATGCTGTCCGGCAGCGCGGCGGCGGTACGCTGGATGGTATCGGTCATAAACAGCAGGCGGCGCATGGGCACGTCCGCCGTCATATCGGACAGGCTCTTGCGGTCGTATACGCCGCTGAGCAGCGCCGCGCCGCCCTCCGGCGCGGCCTTCATCACCGTCATATCCCGGCACAGGTCGCTAAGCTCGCCCAGCAGGGCTGTCACGTCCTTGCCGCCGCGGTACAGCTGGTCAAGGAGCGCCAGCGCGTCGCCGCTCTCCCGTGCCAGCAGCAGCCGCATGAGCTGCAATGTCTGGGTGCTTCCGGCCAGGCCCAGCGTGTCCAGCACGGCGCGGGCATCCACCGTGGTGCCGGCGGCGCGGCACTGATCCAGCAGGCTCAGCGCGTCGCGCAGAGCGCCGTTGGCCATCCGCGCCAGCAGCTCCGCTCCGTCGCTCGTCAGGTCGATGGCCTCCGCCTGCGCCACCCGGAGAAGCTGCTGCTCCATGTCGTGGGGCAGGATCCGCTTGAAGGAGAAGCGCTGGCACCGGGACAGAATGGTGGCGGGCACCTTCTGCAGCTCGGTGGTGGCCAGAATGAACAGCAGGTGCGCCGGCGGCTCCTCCATGATCTTCAGCAGGGCGTTGAAGGCGTCCTTGGAGAGCATGTGTACCTCGTCGATGATATACACGCGCTTTTTCAGCATTGAGGGCGGGTAGATGGCCTCCTCCCGCAGGGAGCGGGCATCGTTGACGCTGCCGTTGGAGGCAGCGTCCAGCTCGGTCACGTCCAGCAGCGATCCGTCGTCGATGCCCCGGCAGGCGGCGCACTGGTTGCAGGGCGCGCCGTCCACGGGATGCTCGCAGTTGACGGCCTTGGCCAGGATCCGGGCGCAGGTGGTCTTTCCGGTGCCCCGGGTACCGGTGAACAGGTAGGCGTGCCCCACCTGACCGTCGGCCACCTGACGCTGCAGCGTGTCGGTGATGTGCTGCTGCCCCACCACCTCGGAGAAGGTCTTGGGGCGATATTTGCGATAGAGCGCCTGATACATGGGCACACCTCCCCTGCAGATGCAAAATAAAAGCGAACGTCCTCCGCTGTGAGCCACAGAGCCGGCACCCTCGCGGCACATGGATGATCCCTCTTAATGCTGCTCGGTTCCCCGCCTGACATGATTCGTGGGTATCCATTGCGCGAGACCGGCTCCGCAGCTCACAGCGGAGGACAAGTTCGTAACCCTTATTCTACTACAATTCCTGCCCGTTGGCAACAGTTTTTTCAGTCGGAATGGGAGGAAAACGGTCGTGCCCGTGTGACGCAGGGATCAGGGCGGGAGGCAGTCTGCGGGCGCGGCGCGCATTAACGCGTTCTTAACTTCCGCGAAAAGTTTCTTTTCACGATATTAGCGCATTTTGCAAACAATTCAGACAAAAACTTCCTGTAATTGTGCTGCTTTGAGTGCATATATTTGTTGAAATCGTTGCAATACAGAATCCGTCTTGCGCTAAGATAATGTTAAATTAGTAGAAATATGCGCTAAAATTTCATCAAAAATGCTAATTGAACCGCTCGGCGATTTCCTGTATACTTTTTACAGTCCTACCGGTGTGCACCGGCGGACGTGTTATCAGGAGAAAAAGATTAAAGGAGAGAAACAATGGAAGAAAGAAAAGGCTTTGGATCCAATTTTGGATTCCTGATGGCCGCGGTCGGCTCGGCAGTCGGCCTGGGCAACATCTGGGGCTTCCCCAATAAGATGGGCGCCTCCGGCGGCTTTACGTTCCTCATTATCTACCTCATTCTGGCGGTCATCTGCGGCTTCATCGTCATGCTGGGCGAGCTGGCGCTGGGCCGTAAGACCGGCAAGGGCGCTATCGCTGCGTACCACGCCATCTCCAAGAAGTTCAAGTGGGTCGGCTGGCTGGGCGTGGCTTCGGCCTTCCTGATCATGAGCTTCTACTGTGCGCTGGGCGGCTACTGCATCAAGTATGTCGTCCTGAACGTGGGCAACCTGTTCGGTACCGGCTTCGGCTCCAACGGCATGAACGGCGGCGATGTGTTCGGCGCGTTCCTGACCAACCAGGGCGAGGGCGTCATCTACGGCCTGATCTTCGTGGTGCTGACCATGCTTATCGTCATGGGCGGCGTCAGCGGCGGTATCGAAAAGTTCTGCGGCATCGGTATGCCTGCTCTGTTCGTGATGCTGCTGATCTGCATCATCCGCGCCTGCACCCTGCCCGGCGCCGTGAACGGCCTGAAGTATATGTTCGTTCCCGGCTGGGCCGTGGCCAACGGCGTTATCGCCGAAGCCCCCAGCATCTTTGAGGTCATCTCCACCGCCGGCGGGCAGATGTTCTTCTCCCTGTCCATCGGCATGGGCGCCATGATCACCTACGGCTCCTATCTGGACAAGAAGGAGCATCTGGAGAAGAACGCCGTTCTGATTATCGTTATGGATACGCTGGTGGCGCTGATGGCCGGTCTGTGCGTCATGCCCGCCCGCTTCGCCCTGGATCCCGAGGGACCCATCGGCGGCCCCAAGCTGCTGTTTATCACCATGCAGAACGTGTTCGACTCCATGAACGGCGCTATCGGCCCCATCTTCGGCATTATCTTCTACCTGCTGGTGGTGCTGGCGGCGGTGTCCTCCTCCATCTCCCTGCTGGAGACGGTGGTGGCGCACTTCGTGGACAAGGCCCGCGAGGAGGGCAAGGGCGATCGGCGCAAGAAGTACTCCCTCATCGCCTCCATCCTCATTGCGCTGCTGTGCGTGCTGGTCTGCGTTGACGGTCTGGGCTCCAACGGGATCGCGCCATGGGAGCTTTTGAAGCTGGACGGCTACAAGGGCTGGAGCGACTGCTGGCTGGACTTCTTCGACATGATCTCCGAGGGCGTGTTCATGCCGCTGGGCGGCCTGCTGATGACGCTGATGATTGGATGGGAGATCGGCCCCGAGGTGGTCAAGAACGAGTGCGAGGCCACCGAGGGACACAAAATGAGCAGCTATCCGTTCTTCAAGGTCTGCTGCAAGTACATCACCCCGCTGTGCATGCTGCTGATCCTGTACGGTCAGCTCAAGAGCTTCTTCGGCTAAGAAATATCCCCCCAAAAAGTTCAAAACCCCACCGCCCTTCGGGGCGGCGGGCTTTTGATAAGAGTCTGTTAGTCTGTTTCCGGGACCGCCATCCCGACAACATCTCTCCTGACAGATGGAAAAGACCGCCGCAAGGCGGTCTTTTTTTGTCCTGCGGCGGTAACACCGGCGGCGCAGAGGTGCTTTGGCGGCGTATGCAGCGCCGATGGCGTAAATGCCTGTTAAGAAAACGGCATTTTGTTTCCCCAAAAGAGAAAACTGCGCACAGATAGCCGGAAAGCAGGGGAATTGCCACTTTTGCCGAACCGTTCAATGTTAAAAATAAATAAAACCACCATAAAATTCCACCTGCAACACGTTCACAGAATGTTAAAAGTGTACAATACGGCGCTTGATTTTTATAAAAACTGCTAATTGCGGGCGGAAAGATATTCCTGTATACTCTGGTTAGGTGGTTTCTCAGGAGGGTATACCCCCTCCGGGGCGGCCTCTGCGGGGCATGGCGGTGCCCCGGGCTGTTTCCTGTCAATAGACAGGGCGCGGCAGAATATCAGCTTCTGCGGCAACGTAGGGGCAAAAATCTGTTAAGGAGAGAAAACAATGGAAGAAAGAAAAGGCTTTGGAACCAATTTTGGTTTCCTGATGGCTGCCGTCGGCTCCGCCGTCGGTCTGGGCAACATCTGGGGCTTCCCCAATAAAATGGGCGCCTCCGGTGGTTTTACGTTCCTCATTATTTACCTCATTCTGGCAGTTCTGTGCGGCTTCATCGTCATGGTGGGCGAGCTGGCCATCGGTCGTAAGACGGGCAAGGGTGCTGTGGCGGCGTATCACGCTCTGTCCAAGAAGTTCAAGTGGATGGGCTGGATGGGCATCCTCTCCGCATTCTTCATCCTGTTCTTCTACTGCGCACTGGGCGGCTACTGCATCAAGTACGTGATCCTGAACGTGGGCGACCTGTTCGGCGCGGGCTTCGGTGCCGAGGCTGTGTATGCCGCCGCCGGCGACACCAGCAAGTCTCTGGGCGATGTGGTGTTCAACACCTTCGTGGGCAGCTCCGGTGAAGCCATCATCTTCGGCCTGATCTTCGTGGTCATCACCATGCTGATCGTTCTCGGCGGTATCGGCGGCGGCATCGAAAAGGTCTGCTCCGTTGGTATGCCCGCCCTGTTCGTGATGCTGCTGATCTGCATCGTCCGCGCCTGCACGCTGGACGGCGCTGTAGCCGGCCTGAAGTACATGTTCGTGCCCGGCTGGGCTGTGGAAAACGGCATTATTGCCGAGGCTCCCGACTTCCTGACGGTGCTCTCCACCGCCGGCGGTCAGATGTTCTTCTCCCTGTCTCTGGGCATGGGTGCCATGATCACCTACGGCTCCTACCTGCAGAAGAAGGAGAATCTGCAGAAGAACGCCATCCTCATCATCACCATGGATACGCTGGTGGCTCTGATGGCCGGTCTGTGCGTGATCCCCGGCCGTTTCGCCCTCGATCCCGAAGGCGCTCTGGGCGGCCCGTCCCTGCTGTTCGTGACCATGCAGAACGTGTTCAGCCGCATGGGTGCTCTCGGCCCCATCTTCGGCATCCTGTTCTATCTGCTGGTGGTGTTCGCCGCCGTTTCCTCCTCCATCTCCCTGCTGGAGGTCATCGTGGCGCACTTTGTGGATAAGGCTCGTGACGAGGGCAAGGGCGACAAGCGCAAGACCTACACCCTTATCGCCGCGGCCTGCGTGGGTCTGGGCTGCATCCTGGTCTGCGCTGACCAGCTGGGCGGCGCCAGCTTCACACCGTGGAAGCTGCTGGGTCTGCCGGAGACGGCCATCCGCACATGGAACGACTGCTGGCTGGACTTCTGGGATATGCTGTCCGAGGGCATCATGATGCCGCTGGGCGCACTGCTGATGTCCCTGATGATCGGCTGGGAGGTCGGCCCCGAGATGGTCAAGGCGGAGTGCGAGCAGTCCGGCCACGCCATGGGCAGCTACGGCTTCTTCAAGATCTGCGTGAAGTTCATCACCCCGCTGTGCATGATCCTGATCCTGTACGGCCAGATCAAGGAATTCTTCTTCTAAGAAAAGCGTACAAAAGCGCCGGTGCGAAGCACCGGCGCTTTTTTGCGCTTATTTCAGCGTCACGCTGTTCTGAAGGACGGTGGCGCTGTACACCAGCAGCACGTCCGCTTCCTCCGGGAATGTCACCACCCGCGCCAGCGCGTCCGTGGCCAGATAGCGGATATCCACCGCGTACACGGTGCCGTACCCCTGCGCCAGCAGAGGTATCAGGCTGCTGCCGAAGGAATCCCGGAACACGATCAGCGTCCGGTCATTGCCCGCCGCCGGGTTCTCGATGCGCAGCAGCGCCTTGCTGCCGCTGAGGAACAGGTCATAGGGCGCTTTCTCCGCCGCCGTCAGGTCGTACACGCCGCCGGTGGAATCCGTCTCGTAGTCGTACACCGCGCAGCCATCCAGCAGCGGAGAGGTGATATAGGACAGGACGTCCGCCGCCAGCGGCTCCGCCGTCTTGCCCCAGTAGCTGCCGTGGAATTCGCCCGCCAGCGTGTGCAGCGACTCCTCTGCCGTGTCCGGCAGAGATACGCCCATGGCGTCTGCCAGCGCCTGCGCCACCGGGTGCAGCCGCTCCTGCCGCCAGTGAGGGTCGGTACGGTAATAGTCCTCCAGCGACAGCAGCGGCGCGATGCCGATCTCCTCCACCGGCAGACGCTGCGCCAGATAGTCCGCCGTCTCCTGCGCACCGGCGGGCGTGTAGCCCTCCGGCGGCTCCGTGAACTGCGCCTTATCCGGCACCACCGCCAGATAGCGGCGATAGCCCTCGCCGCTGAAATATGTCTCCAGCAGATGGCCAAGCCGCTTGACGGCGAAGTCCAGGGATTTCTCGCTCCACGGTGCGTCGGTGGCGGCGGCATAGCCCCGGTACACATATATCTCCGGCTGCGTATCCTCCTGCACCCGCCGGGTGGGAATGGCGGCAGCGGCTATGACCATAGCCGCTGCCGCCAGCAGAAATACTCCTCGCTCTATCCAGCACCTCACTGGATCGCCTCGTCGTAGACGGGCTTCACGCCGAAGATGCCGTTCAGGTGGGACATGAAGGTGTCCACCAGATCCTCGGCGCCGAACACGGACACCACATACTCGCCCACCACGGCCACGGCCACCTTATCGGGGAAGCCGCACATCCACTGGCGCTGCTGGATGTTGTCCCGCAGGGCGGTGGCCAGCGCATCGGCGTCATCGGTGCAGTGATACGCCGCGGCGGTGAAGGTGTTCTGGTTCATCATGTGGATCAGGGACGCGGCCTGATCCACCTTGGCTGTCTCCGGCAGACCCAGAGCGCTGTCCACCGCGGCGCGGTCGGTCAGGTCATAGACGCCGGGGGCGTCCTCCTTGCTGTTCGCCTCGGAGTAGTCGCCGCCGGAGGTGGGGAACTTCTCGTCATCGGTGTAGGTGTTCCACACCTTTTCCAGCAGGTCAAGAGCGCTGGCAGGCGCGGCGGGCTGATCGCCCTTGCTGTCGGTCTTATTGCCGCAGGCGGCGAGACTCAGGGTCAGCGCGGCGGCAAGCACAAGGGAAAGGATTTTTTTCATAGTGTAGTTTCCTCCTGAAATGGGTTTCTGCCCATTGAGACGGCGCGGGGCACGATTTTGTTCCATGAAAATTTCGCCGTCTTACAGCCAGCTCTGGTCAAAGCCGTAGGGCAGCAGCTCCTTCAGCGCGAAGCGCTTGCTCTCGCCCTTTCCGTTCAGGCAGATCACCGTCAGGTCGGGTGCGAACTCCATCATCACCTGCCGGCAGGTACCGCAGGGCACGCAGTAATCCTCGCTGCGCCCGGCGATCACAATGGTGTCGAAGTCCCTGTGCCCCTCGCTGACCGCCTTGACCATGGCTGTCCGTTCGGCGCATATCGTGGCGCCGTAGGCGGCGTTCTCCACGTTGCAGCCGGTAAACACCGTCCCGTCCTTGCACAGCAGCGCCGCGCCCACCGGGAAGTGGGAATAGGGCACATAGGCGCGCTCCAGCATGGCCACCGCCATATCACAAAGCTGCTTTTCCGTCATGGTACATCCTCCTTTTATTCTCTCCGGTTTCTTCCTCGTTTATACCTCAGCTCAGCTCGGCCTTGCCGGTGTAGAGCTGGTAGTACTTGCCCTTCTGCGCCAGCAGCTCCTGATGGTCGCCGCGTTCGATGATGCGTCCGTGCTCCAGCACCAGAATGGCCTGGCTGTTGCGCACGGTGGACAGCCGGTGGGCGATGACGAACACCGTGCGCCCGGCCATCAGGGAGTCCATGCCCTTTTCGATGAGCTTTTCGGTGCGGGTGTCGATGGAGGAGGTGGCCTCGTCCAGGA
>DNFA01000072.1:0-11262 GCA_003487665.1 Oscillibacter sp. | reverse complement strand
GGTGGGCGATGACGAACACCGTCCGCCCCTCCATCAGGGAATCCATGCCCTGCTCGATCAGCGTCTCGGTGCGGGTATCGATGGAGCTGGTGGCCTCGTCCAGTATCAGCACCGGCGGGTCGGACACCGCCGCCCGCGCGATAGCCAGCAGCTGGCGCTCGCCCTGGCTGAGGCTGCCGCCGTCCCCGGTGATGACCGTGTCATACCCCTGGGGCAGGTGGCGAATGAAGCTGTCGGCGTTGGCCAGACGCGCCGCCGCGCGGATGTCCTCGTCGGTGGCGTCCGGACGGCCATAGCGGATGTTGTCGGCAATGGTGCCGGTGAACAGGTGGGTATCCTGCAGCACCATGCCCAGCGAGCGGCGCAGGGACGCCTTCTGGATGTCCTTCACGTTGATGCCGTCGTAGGTGATGGTGCCCTCCTGCACGTCGTAGAACCGGTTGATCAGGTTGGTGATGGTGGTCTTGCCCGCGCCGGTAGAGCCAACGAAGGCGATCTTCTGCCCCGGCTTGGCGAACAGGGAGACGTCGTTGAGCACCGTCTTTTCCCCGTCGTAGGAGAAGGTCACATGGTCGAACCGCACGTCGCCCCGCAGCTCCACCAGCGTGCCGTCGGGCTTTTTCCATGCCCAGAAGCCGGTGCGCCGATCCGTTTCCGTCAGGGTGTCGCCGTTCTTCTCCACCCGGACGATGACGGTCTTGCCCTCGTCCGTCTCCGGCTCGGCCTCCATGACGGCGAAGATGCGCTCCGCGCCGGCGATGGCCGCCAGCAGCACGTTCACCTGCTGGCTGATCTGGGAGATGGGCTGGCTCACCTGCTTGACGTATAGCAGGTACGCGCCCAGGGAGCCCACGTCGAACATGCCGCCGATGGCCAGCAGGCCGCCCACACAGCAGGTGACGGCGTAGTCGATACGGGACAGGTTGGCCATGGCCGGCATCATGGCGCCGGAGTAGGTCTGGGCGGCGGTGGCCGCCGTCTGGTACGCGGTGTTCAGCCCGGCGAACTGCTCGATGGCCTTGCCCTCGTGGTTGAAGACCTTGATGACCTTCTGCCCCTCCACCATCTCCTCAATATAGCCGTTCATGGCGCCCAGCGCCTGCTGCTGCGCCTGAAAGCTCACGCGGCTGCGGCCGCCCACACCCTTGACCACCAGCAGCATCAGCACCAGAAACGCGAAGGTGATCAGCGTCAGCAGCCAGTTCATATATAGCATCATAACAACAATGCCGATAAACGTCAAGGCACAGGATACCACGCTGGCGAAGCTGGAGTTGATCATCTCCGACACGGTGTCCATATCGTTGGTGAAGCGGCTCATCAGATCGCCGGACTGGTGGGTGTCGAAGTACCGCAGGGGCAGGGATTGCAGCTTGTCGAACAGATCCTGCCGCAGCTGCGCCACCGTCTGCTGGGAGATGTGCACCATGATCCGGGCGTAGGCGTAGGAGCACAGACCCGACAGCAGGAACAGCCCCAGCAGCAGCGCCAGCATCTTCAGCAGCCCGGCAAAGTCGCCGGGCAGGATATAGTCGTTGATAATGGGCTTGAGCAGGTAGCTGCTCATCACCGAGCCCACGGAGCTGATGACAAGGCATATAAACACCAGCACCAGCGACGCCTTGTAGCGCCCGATATAGGCCAGCAGCTTCTTCACCGTGCCCCGGAAGTCCTTGGGACGCTGGAAGCCGTGCCCCTGCGGGCCGTGGCCGCGCCCGCCGCGCTTTGCTTCAGCCATCGATGCTCACCCCTTCCTGCTGGGAGCGATAGACCTCCCGGTAAATGTCGCTTGTTTTCATCAGCTCGTCATGGGTGCCCATGGCGGAGATATGCCCGTCGTCCATGACCAGTATCAGGTCGGCATCCATGACGGACGTGACCCGCTGGGCGATGATGAGCTTGGTGCAGCCGGGCAGCGCCGTTTTCAGCGCGCCCCGGATCTTCGCATCCGTGGCGGTGTCCACCGCGCTGGTGGAGTCGTCCAGGATCAGGATCTTCGGCTTGCGCAGCACCGCGCGGGCGATGCACAGGCGCTGCTTCTGGCCGCCGGAGACGTTGGTGCCGCCCTGCTCGATATAGGTGTCGTAGCCGTCGGGCATCTTCTCGATGAACTCGTCGGCGCAGGCCAGACGGCAGGCGTCTTCGATCTCCTGATCGGTGGCGTGCTCGTCGCCCCAGCGCAGATTCTCCCGGATGGTGCCGGAGAACAGGGTGTTCTTCTGCAGCACCATGGCGCAGCCGTCGCGCAGCGCCTCCATGGTGTAATTCTTCACATTGTGACCGCCCACGAACACCGCGCCGTCGTTCACGTCGTACAGCCGGGGGATCATGCTGACCAGCGTGGTCTTGGCGCTGCCGGTGCCGCCCAGGATGCCCACCGTAGCGCCGCTGGGCACGGAGAAGCTCACGTCCTCCAGATTCCAGCTCTCCGCCGTGTCGTGGTACTTGAAGTACACATGGTCGAAGCGGATACTGCCGTCCTCCACCGTCAGGGCGGGGTCGGCGTCCTTATCGGTGATGCGCGGCTCCTCCTCCAGCACCTCCACGATGCGCTTGCCGCAGGCGATGGCGCGGGTCAGCATCATCAGCACCACGGATACCATCATCAGCGACATCAGTATTTCGCTGACGTAGGTGAAGAAGGCGATCAGGTCGCCGGAGAGCAGCGTGCCCTCCCACACATAGCGGCCGCCGATCCACATTACCGCCGTGATGGTGCCGCCCATGAGGATCATCATCACCGGCATGAACAGCACCACGAAGCCGAAGGCGCGCTCCGCCATGCTGCGCAGCCTGTCGCTGCGCTGGACGAACTTGGCCTTTTCCTGCTCCTCGCGGACGAAGGATTTCACCACGCGGATGGCGTTCAGATCCTCCTGCACCACCAGGTTCACGTCGTCGGTGGCGCCCTGCAGGGAGGTGAAGAACGGCCCCACCCGCTTGATGACGATGGCCACCGCGATCACCAGCAGGGGGATCACCACCAGAAACACCTGGCTGAGCCGGGCGCTGATGATCAGCGCCATGACCAGCGCCGTTACCAGCATGGTGGGGGCGCGCACCAGCATGCGCATGCCCATGAAGGTGGTCATCTGCACGGAGGCCACGTCGTTTGTCAGGCGCGTCACCAGACTGGCGGTGGAAAACCGCTCGATGTTGGCGAAGGAAAACCGCTGCACCTGCTCATACTCCGCCCGGCGCAGCGCCGCGCCGAAGCCCATGGACGCTCTGGCCGCCAACGCCGCCGCGCCTACGCCGCACGCCAGCGCCAGCAGCGCCATCAATATCATTTTCACGCCCGCCGTCAGGATATACGCCCTGTCCCCGGTGGCGATGCCCACATCCACGATGTCGCTCATCACCTGGGGCAGCAGCAGCTCCAGCACCGCCTCGCCCGCGGAGCAGGCGATGGCCAGCAGCATCAGCAGGCGGTAGCCCTTTGTATAGGGCGCCAGCTTTTTCAACATTCCGTTTCCTCCTCATCCGCCAGATTCCGCGCCGCCCGCAGGAGAAAGTCGGTGAACACCGCTTTTTCCTCCTGGCTGAAGCCCCGCTCCAGCCGGTCGTTCACCTGCCGCAGCACGTCCTGAAAATCATCGTGGAACCGCCGTCCCTCCTCTGTCAGCGACAGCAGGCGGCACCGACCGTCCCACTCGCTGACGCTGCGCCGCACCATGCCCTTTTCCTCCAGACGGTCCACGATGCCGTTGACCGTGCTGGGCTTGACCATCAGGTGCCGCTCCAGCGTTTTCTGGTTCACCTGCCCGTCTGTGCCGTGCAGATACATCAGCGTCCGGCACTGCATGGGCGACACGTCGTAGCGCTTCAGCAGCTTTCCCATCAGCTTATGCACCTGATGGTCGCAGTAGCCGAACAGCGCCCCGAAGTGCTCCGGCCGCTCCTCAAAGCAGAACTTCATGGCGACCCTCCTTACTGTTTTAGAATTATTAGCACACAAAATATTAGTGTGCTAAATGATATCACCATCATTTTATAATGTCAACCGGTTTTCCCGGCGCATCTGTAAACGATCTATGAACGTGCGGGCGAGTTTGTGAATGATTTGTTAATCTTCTGTCAAACCGGTTGACTTTCTCAGGAACAGTCTGTATGATAGGCTCATCCGAAAGGATACCCACCCATTGTATTTCTCTCTCCTTTTACTGCAAAAAAGGCGGCTCTGTGAGCCGCCTTTTTTCACACCCGAATACGCCCGCCTTGCCTTTTTCCCCGCTGTGTGGTACAATAGAACGACCGACAGGCAAAATTCCGAAAAGGAGTGTTTACTATGGACAAGGAATTGCAGGATATCCTCTCCCGCGTGGATCACACGCTGCTCGCGCAGGGCGCCACCTGGAAGGAGATCAAGGCCATCTGCGATGACGGCATCAAATATGGCTGCGCCAGCGTCTGCATCCCCGCCAGCTATGTGAAGCAGGCGGCGGAATATGTGGCCGGCAAGATCGCCGTCTGCACCGTCATCGGCTTCCCCAACGGCTACGACACCACCGCTGCCAAGTGCTTCGAGGCGTCCGACGCCGTAGCCAACGGCGCGTCCGAGATCGACATGGTCATCAACATCGGCTGGGTGAAGGACGGCCTGTATGACAAGGTGCTCAGCGAGATCCGGGATGTCAAGGGTCATTGCCACGGCAAGCTGCTGAAGGTCATCATCGAGACGTGCCTGCTGACCGACGCCGAGAAGATCGAGCTGTGCCGTGTGGTCAGCGAGTCCGGCGCGGACTATATCAAGACCTCTACCGGCTTCGGCGGCGGCGGAGCCACCCGCGAGGATGTGGCGCTGTTCAAGGCGCACGTGGCGCCCCATGTGAAGATCAAGGCCGCCGGCGGCATCGCCGACCTGAACGACGCCAAGGATTTCATCGCGCTGGGCGCCGACCGTCTGGGCACCAGCCGCATCGTCAAGGCCGTCAAGGCCATGGAAAAGTAATTATATTATAAGGAGGCACCCCCTATGTCTACTCCCCATAACAGCGCCCAGGTAGGCGAGATCGCCAAGACCATCCTCATGCCCGGCGACCCCCTGCGGGCAAAATTCATTGCCGAGACATTCCTCACCGAGCCGAAGCTGGTGAACAACGTCCGCGGCGTGCAGGGCTATACCGGCACCTATAAGGGCGTGCCGGTGTCCGTCATGGCCAGCGGCATGGGCATTCCGTCCATGGGCATCTATTCCTATGAGCTGTATACCCACTACGACGTGGACAACATCATCCGCGTGGGCACCGCCGGCGCCATGCGCGCCGACATGGAGCTGGGCAGCGTGGTGGCCGGTCAGGGCGCCTGCACCAATTCCGACTTTGCCAGCCAGTACGAGCTGGGCGGCACCTTCGCCCCCATCTGCGACTTCGACCTGCTGATGGCCGCCGTGGAGAGCGCCAGGGAACTGGGCGTCAAGATGCCCGTGGGCAATCTGTACTCCTCCGACACGTTCTATGACGCCGCCGGCCGCAACATGCGCTTTGCCAAGATGGGCGTTATGGCCGTGGAGATGGAGGCCGCCGGCCTGTACTGCACCGCCGCCTATACCGGCAAGCGGGCGCTGGCCATCTGCTCTATCTCCGACAACCTGATCACCGGCGAGGAGCTGACCCCCGAGGAGCGCCAGACCACCTTCACCAACATGATGAAGATCGCGCTGGAGGCGGCGGTCAAGATGGCTGCGAAAAAATAAACACCTGCACGGCAGCACAGCGGACGACCGCTGTGCTGTCGTCATCAGCGGTACATTTGTGCGTTTTGTAGAAACAAAGTGTAAATTTTTGATTACATTTGTTTACAATTCGCCCGCAAAATGCGCTTTTCCCTTGCCAAAGGCGAAAAACCCTGCTATAATGCACAGGGCACAGGGGGAAGATCTTCCCCGTGCCGAAATACCGGTTTTCCCGCCGCAAGGCGTGAAAATAAAAAAATGAGGAAGGTAGAATAACTATGAAAAAGTTTCTTGCTATGATCCTGGCTCTGGTTATGGCTCTGTCCCTGGTCGCCTGCGGCGATAAGAAGGACGATGCCAAGACCGACGGCAACCAGGGCGACACCAACGAGACGACCTATAAGGTCGCCATGATCACCGACTACGGTGATATCACCGACCAGTCCTTCAACCAGACCACCTACGAGGCCTGCAAGGCGTTTGCCGATGCCAACAAGATCGAGTTCTCCTACTTCAAGCCCGCCGGCGACAACACCGCCGACCGTGTGGCTATGATCGAGAGCGCCATTGATCAGGGCTACAACGTCATCGTGATGCCCGGCTATGCCTTCGGCGGCGCCATCGTTGAGACTGCTCCCCAGCACAAGGACGTGAAGTTCATCGCGCTGGACGTGGGCAAGGGCGACCTGCTGGAGGCCGGTGTGGCCGCCAAGGGCGAGGAGTACGACTACAATCCCGACAACTGGGATCTGGCCACCTACGTTGATATGAGCAACGTGTACTGCGCCATCTATCAGGAAGAGCTGTGCGGCTACATGGCCGGCTACGCTGCTGTGAAGCTGGGCTACAAGAACCTGGGCTTCCTGGGCGGCATGGCTGTCCCCGCTGTTGTCCGCTATGGCTACGGCTTTGTGCAGGGCGTTGATGCTGCCGCTGCCGAGCTGAAGCTGACCGATGTGAAGGTCAACTATGTGTACGGCGGTCAGTTCTTCGGCGATGCTGACATCACCGCTAAGATGGATACCTGGTATGCCGGCGGCACGCAGGTCGTGTTCGCCTGCGGCGGCGGTATCTACACCTCCGCTGTGGACGCTGCCAAGAAGGTCGAGGGCGCCAAGGTCATCGGTGTTGACGTTGACCAGGCCGGTGTCATCGCCAACTACGCCGCCGGCGAGGGCGCTGATCAGGCTACCATCGACGGCTACAAGGCTCTGACCGTGACCTCCGCCATGAAGGGTCTGTATCCCGCCACCTATGACACCCTGACCGACGTTATCGTCAATGGCAACTGGGCTAACTACGCCGGCAAGATCGCCACTCTGGGTCTGGTCTCCGCTGACGATCCCGCTCTGAACTACGTCCAGATCCCCATGGAGTCCACCCAGTGGGCTGACGGCGCGTTCACTCAGGACGACTACAAGACTCTGGTAAAGGCCATGTTCGATGGCACTCTGACCGTCAGCAACGACGTTACCAAGGCTGCCAAGGACTTCGCCACCGTGATCACCGTTGACGAGCAGGGTCAGATCAAGTAAGTCTGTACTTAACCTGTCATAAAGAAAGACCGCTTCGGCGGTCTTTCTTTTTTGCTTCGGCGGTCTTTCTTTTTTGCTTCGGCGGTCTTTCTTTATTTGCTTCGGCGGTCTTTCTTTTTTTCCATTTCGGTGCCGGGAATGAAATTCAGCGGTGAAACAGGCAGATTTCACTAATTTGTCTTTGCTTTATGGGACAAAGTATAGTATACTACTATTATCTATATTGTGGTTTCCGTCCCCGCGGATGCGAAAAGCGGCGGGCCATAAAACGGAAGGGAGGGCGAAAACTTGGACACACCGTTTGCAATCGAAATGCTGCACATCACAAAGCGGTTTCCCGGTATCATCGCCAACGACGACATCACGCTTCAGCTGAAGAAGGGTGAGATCCACGCCCTGCTGGGCGAAAACGGCGCGGGCAAATCCACGCTGATGAGCGTGCTGTTCGGCCTGTATCAGGCCGAGGAGGGCATCATCAAGAAGGACGGCGTGGAGGTATCCATCAAGGATCCCAACGACGCCAACGCGCTGGGCATCGGCATGGTGCACCAGCACTTCAAGCTGGTGGAATGCTTCACCGTGCTGGACAACATCATCATGGGCGTGGAGCCCACAAAATGCGGCTTCCTGCAAAAGAAGGAGGCCCGGGAGAAGGTCATCGCGCTCAGCGAGAAATACGGCCTGAAGATCGACCCGGACGCGCTGATCGAGGACATCACCGTGGGTATGCAGCAGCGCACCGAGATCCTGAAGATGCTCTACCGCGACAACGAGATCCTCATCTTCGACGAGCCCACCGCCGTGCTGACGCCCCAGGAGATCGACGAGCTGATGCAGATCATGAAGAATCTGGCCGCCGAGGGCAAGAGCATCCTGTTCATCTCCCACAAGCTCAACGAGATCATGGCCGTGGCCGACCGCTGCACCGTCCTGCGCAAGGGCAAGTACATCGGCACCGTGGAGACGAAGAACACCACCATGGAGCAGCTTTCCTCCATGATGGTGGGGCGCGATGTCAGCTTCCACGTGGAGAAGAAGCCCGCCCAGCCCGGCGAGGTGGTGCTGGACGTGTCCCACATGACCGTGGCCAGCAAGATGCACAAGAACAACGCCGTCAAGGACGTGAGCCTGCAGGTGCGCCGGGGCGAGATCGTCTGCCTCGCCGGTATCGACGGCAACGGCCAGACGGAGTTTGTCTACGGCCTGACCGGTCTTGAGCCGGTGGTGTCCGGCAAGATCACCCTCAACGGGCAGGACATCACCAAAATGCCCATCCGCAAGCGGAACATCATGGGCATGTCCCACATCCCTGAGGATCGCCACAAGTACGGTCTGGTGCTGGATTACTCCCTGGAGGACAATCTGGTGCTGGAGCGCTATTTCGAGCCGGAGTTCACCGACAAGGCGGGCTTCCTGCGCCGGGATAACATCCGCAAGTACGCGGAAAAGCTCATCGAGCAGTACGACGTCCGCAGCGGACAGGGTCCCATCACCATCGCCCGCAGCATGTCCGGCGGCAACCAGCAGAAGGCCATCGTCGCCCGCGAGATCGACAAGGATCCCGAGCTGCTGGTGGCGGTGCAGCCCACCCGCGGTCTGGACGTGGGCGCCATCGAGTACATCCACAAGCAGCTGGTGGCGCAGCGCGACGCGGGCAAGGCCGTGCTGCTGGTATCGCTGGAGCTGGATGAGGTCATGGACGTACCCGACCGCATCCTCGTCATGTACGAGGGTGAGATCGTGGGCGAGCTTGACCCCAAAAAGACCACGCAGGAGGAGCTGGGTCTGTATATGGCGGGCGCCAAGAGAGACGAGGTGACGGCATGAAAAAGAACATCCTGAAAAATAACGGGGTGCAGTCGCTGCTGGCGTCCCTTGTGTGCGTGATCCTGGGTCTGCTCATCGGCTATATCGTGCTGCTGTTCATCAACCCCGACGGCGCCGGCGAAGCCATCACCGACGTTATGAAGAACTTCCTTACATACAGCAAGCCGGAAACGCAGGTCAAGTACCTGGGCAACACCCTTGTCAAGACCGCGCCCCTGCTGATGTGCTCCCTGTCCATCCTGTTTGCGTACAAGGTCGGCCTGTTCAACATCGGCGCGGCCGGTCAGTACTGCATCGGCGTGGCGCTGAGCCTGTACGCCGCGCTGGCGTGGGGCTGGAGCTGGCTGCCCTGCATGCTGCTGGCCATGCTGGGCGGCGCGCTGCTGGGCGCGATCTCCGGTCTGCTGAAGTCCTACTGCAACGTCAACGAGGTCATCTCCGGCATCATGCTCAACTGGATCGTCCTCTACCTGACCAATATGCTCCTCACGCAGGTGAAGGAGGACACCAGTCCCTACACCTTCGTGCTGTCCCACAAGAATGCCTCGGCCATCCTGCCCTCTCTGGGTCTGGGCAGCCTGTTCAACGGCAACCAGTACGTGGGTCTGGCGCTGCCCCTGTCCATCGTTATCGCCATTCTGGTGTGGGTGGTGCTGGAAAAGACCCGCATCGGCTACGAGCTGCGGGCCACCGGCAACAACAAGAACGCCGCCAAGTACTGCGGCATGGCCGAAAAGCGCAACATCATCATGACGCTGGCCATCTCCGGCATGCTGGCCGGTCTGGGCGCGGCTATGCTGTATCTCACCGGCTACGAGCAGTGGCAGTGCTCCACCTCCTCCGTGCCGGGCATGGGCTTCAATGGCATCGCGGCGGCCTTCCTGGGCGGCCTGAACCCCATCGGCGCGATCCTGGCCTCCTTCTTCATCCAGCATATCACCGCCGGCGGCGCGTATGTGGATAAGAGCATGTACTGCGCGCAGATCTCCGATCTGATCTCCTCCATCATCATCTACCTGTGCGGCTTCGTGCTGTTCATGAAGTACGCCATGAATACCGCCATCGCCAAGCGCGAGGAAAAGGCGGCACTGAAGGAAAAGGAGCGGGCGCAAACGCCTGAAGTCTCCGACAACGGGAAAGGAGGCGATCAGTAATGGTACTGCTGCTGCAATATACATTGACCTTCGCCTCCGTGCTGATCCTTGTGGCGCTGGGCGGCTGCTTCTCCGAGCACTCCGGCGTCATCAACCTGGGTCTTGAGGGCGTGATGATCATGGGCGCTCTGGGCGGTGCGCTGGCCATGCGCTATATGCCCACCGGCTCCTCCGCCTTCTCCATGCTGATCGTGGTGCTGCTGGCGGCGGCGCTGGCCGGTACGGTGTATTCGTCGCTGCTGGCTGTGGCCTGCATCAACTTCAAGGCGGATCAGACCATCGTCGGTACGGCGCTGAACATGCTGGGCACCGCGGGCGCCACCGTTATCGTCAAGGCCATCAACACCGCGGCCAACCCCGACGACGTGTCCTCCACCATCCAGTACGCCGGCGCGAAGAAGGCGTTCCTGGTGAACATCGGTTCCTTCGAGTTCAGCTGGTTCATGCTGGTGACGCTGCTGCTGCTGATCGCGGCCTATGTGGCGCTGTACAAGACCCGCTTCGGCCTGCGCCTCATGGCCTGCGGCGAGCATCCCCAGGCGGCGGACTCCGTGGGTATCAACGTGTACAAGATGCGCTGGGCGGGCGTGCTGATCTCCGGCATGCTGGGCGGTCTGGGCGGCATCGTGTTCATCACCGCCGGCGTGTCCGAGTGGCGGTTTGAGTACGGCGTGGCCGGCTTCGGCTTCCTGTCTCTGGCGGTCATGATCTTCGGCCAGTGGAAGCCCACGCGCATCGCGCTGGCAGCGCTGCTGTTCGGCCTGTTCCGCGCCCTGTCCAACGTGTACGCGGGCTTCGAGTTCCTGAAGAACCTGAACATTCCCAGCCCCGTGTACAACATGATGCCCTACATCATCTCGCTGGTGGTGCTGGCCTTCACCTCCAAGAAGTCCCGCGCACCCAAAGCCGAGGGTATCCCCTACGACAAGGGTCAGCGCTGACGCGCAATATGTAATATCCCACAGACAGACCTCCCGTCCATCGGACGGGAGGTCTCAGACTGTCAAAAAACCTGCCCGGTTACAAGTATCGGAGGGAAGATACCATCGCTTGACAAGGGCAGACACGGTTT
>DNFA01000050.1 GCA_003487665.1 Oscillibacter sp. | reverse complement strand
GACAAGTCCAGCGGCAAGCGCAAGCAGAAAGTGAAGATTTTTTTCAACTTTGTGGACGATGTGGATATTCCCGTTATTTCCGAGCCTATTGTCACACAAACAACCTATGAACGCAGAAAAACGGCGTGACCTTCGGGTCACACCGTTCTCTGCGACAAAATAGTTACTTGTCACTATTAAGCCTTGTGTTTCCAAGGTTTTTCTCGTTTTTGATGGATTTTTCCGTGTCTGCGAATGATGGACACTTTGCTGGCTTGTGTTTTCAAATGTTGCCTTATTTTAGGTCTCAAGCTGTATTAAGCTGTACGCCTTTTGTGCCCTGGGTGACTTACAAATACTTGAGATTCACAGTCATGTCCTCCGACAACATCGGGTCGATCTGCTGTAGCTGTGCCCTGACGGCTTCTGCGCTGCGCTTCGGCGTGTAGGTGCCGTCCATCAACTGCTGCGAGGCCGTATCCACAGCGGCGGCAACGCCGGCGAACACCTCCGGTACTACATGCGTATAGATGCCCAGCGTGGTGGATACGTCCCGATGGCCCAACAGCTTCTGGACGATCTTAGGGCTGATCTCCTGCTCCAAAAGCATAGAGGCGTAGGTATGACGATACCGATGGAGATTCAAGCCCTCGCCGGAAAAGCCGTTGCGATCCAGGAAGTGACGATAGCTGGCGCGGAAGCCACTGTATGTTCGCATGGACATGGTGCGTGTGCTGATGAAAACGAAGCCCTCCGGTGTCAGCACCTCCAGACCCTTCGGCAGTACCGCCACGTAGCGCATCCATTCCCGCAGTCGTGTCAGTACCAGCTCCGGTACCTGAATGATACGATGGGAAGTACGGGTCTTTGTGGAGCCCAGCGCATCGGTCATCTCCATTGTTTTCCCGTTCTCATCAAAAGTCAGCTCCCGTGTCACGGACTGCGCAATGGTGATGGTGTGGGCCGCAAAGTTGATATGCTTCCATTGGAGTGCCAGCAGCTCACCGATACGCATGCCGGTGAACAGCAGCGAGGTGATGATGGGGCGCATGATCGGCTCCTTCTGCGCTGCGGCCAGCACCGCTTCACGTTGAGCGATGGGGATAACTTTCTCCTCCGCTTCCGGACGCTGCGGCTGTCGGGGCAGCTTTGTGCTGCGGACAGGATTGATTGGTGCCAGAGACATTTCTACGGCATAGTCGTACAGCTGGATCAGGATACTGCGCACCAAAGAAATGGTGCGGCGGGAGAACTGCTTTTCCGCTTGCAGATAATAGAGGAACGTCTGGATGCGGGAGGCTGTCAACTCGGCCACGGGGATGTCTCCCAACGCGGGAACGATATGTAACCGTTCGCAGGAATAATACAGCTCCATGGTGCGGCTGCAAACCTCATAGGTTTTGAACGTGGTCAGCCAGCGGTGCAGAAAGTCCTTCAGCAGCAATTCGGATGCCAGCGAAGGAGCGGCCTTGGATGTTTCGGAAACCAGCGTCAGGGCGATCCAGTGCGCCGCTTCCTCACGGGTGTTGGCGTAGGTGTATTTGCGGATGGGCTTGCCGGTATCGGGGTGATAGCCTACGGTCACCTGACCGACCCATTTGCCGTCCTTGCGGCGATAGACGCTGCCTTCGTTCTTTCCTCGGCGTGTGGTTTTAGGTTTGCTTGGTTTACGCGGCATGAATGATTCCCTCCTTTTGCCGCGCAGGGAAGATCATAACATTATTATACGACAGCAAGAGGTTATCCTGCAAATTTTTTCTTTGCGGCATTGTCATTTAAAACTTCCTCCCATCCAAAAACTCCAGCAGAGCTTCCCTCGGAATACGGATCTGCCTTCCAATGCGGACGCTCCGTATCTGTCCGCTGCGGATCAGCTCATAGGCGGTGTTGCGGCCGATGCCAAGGAGGGGCATCAAGTCCTCCACCCGCAGGATCATGGGGAGATCGCTTAGATCACGGTACTTATTCTCCACGGGCAGCACCTCCCTTCACGGACGCCAGATAGATGTTTGTCACGTCGGGCCGCTCACGTCCCAACAGCCGGGATACGGTGAAATGGGCGTCCAAGGGCGTCATGCCGCCATCGACGAGGGAAGTGTACTTTTCGGCGGCGTAGGTATGCCGCAGCCCATGGAAAGTAATGCGTCTGTCCGCTGCGGTGGGGTCACAGATGGCGTCACGGTGGCGGAGGATGAACTGCTGCATGCCGTTGATGGCCCGGTCGGTGGGGATGTCATCCGGCACCAGCAGCTTGTGGCTGTGCTCCGTTTTCTCCAGCAGTCATTCCAGCATCATCGTGATGCGGTCGTCCTCAATGGGAACGATACGCACCTTGCCGCCCTTGCCTTTTACGGTGAGGGCGTTTTCCCGCAGCGCACGCTCCGCCGCAGCGGTGTCCATGCGGAAGCACTCATGGATACGCAGACCGGCATAGCGAGCCAGATACAGGGCGAGGATGTAGTCCTCCCGCTCCTCCGCCATGGCGCGGCCAATCAGCTCGCCGAACTCCGGGTTCGTCCATGTGCGATCCTGCTGCCCGAAGCGGCGGCGTTCCAAGGCGACGCCCAGTTCTTCATTGCCCGGCAGCGTGTAGCGGGGATGGGACATCTTCTCATGGAAGAAGCGGATGGCGGAAAGGTCGGTTTTGACGGTGCTGGCGGACTTGCCCTGCGCCTGCAAATAGAGAACATAGCTCACCAGATGCTTGCGTCGGTGGACAAAGGGATACACAATAAAACAACCAAATATGGACTGCCAACCTACTGAAATTACCGCTCTAATGAGACATAGGGCGGTTTTTTCATAGGCAGAGGAAGGAGGTATCCCTACAAGCGAGGCTTGACTGCAAAAAGTCAGGCCCTTTTTTCATGCCATCAAATAAGAAGGAGGAACTGCGAATGGCCGATGAAAAAGCAAAAATCGTAACTGACGCAACCGGGCCGGGCTCTGGCCCTGCCCCGGCCCAGCCCGAAGTGGACGCACAGGTTTCCAAGCAGGAGCAGTCCGCTCCCGAGGCTCCAACCCCGGATATCACGGCGATGGCAAGTGCCGCGACAAAATAGTAAGCAAACCGCAGGAAGAATCTTCCTGCCGTTTCGGCCTCTTACGATCCTTCCTGCATTTGCAGTATTGTTCAATTCTGATGGCCGCCCGGTTTTCCAGGGGTGCCATTTTGACATACTTCGGGTTCTTAATCAGAGCGAAAAGCTGTTGATAATGCTTTCCACCCGTGCCTGCTCTGCTCCGACCTAAATGCTTGATGCCTTAAGTACACGTTCAGTGTAGTACGGCGACAGAGAAATGTACAGGTGGAAAATGCCGCGAGAAAACTTCTCGCAGCATAGTCATTGAAATATAAGGGCGCAATGGCCCTGATCTCAAACGGGAGCATAATGCTCCTCAAGTACAAACTTAACAACGTGTGCGATGCAGATCACAGGCCTGCCAATGGTGCACAAAGAACAATGGTAATTCTTATATACCGCAATATATTGTGGTTGTCAATATAGAAATGTCAAAATAATGTATTGAGGAAGAACGCGGCCAAAAAACACAATACGCCGCATTATCCCCGTATTAAATGCGTATTACGGAAACAATGCGTATTGCGTGCGTATTGGATAATTTGAACTGTAAACATGCCCTGATTACTCAGAAGGAAAGACGGTGACTAATTGCCTCGGCCGTCCTGAATAATCACTATATATTTTGTCAATTTGCTTGAGCTGGGGCAATAATCGCAGCAGAAAGCTTTTAGCTCCCTTAATAGACTAACTCCCTGTGCAAAGAGGTCAAACACTCTTAGCGCAGGGAGTTTTTGCGTCAGGGCGGTTTTATTGAATCAGCCCATACTTTTTGAAAAATACTAAATCGTCGTCAATCAGCATATTAACCATCTACACAGAGCGGTCACGGTATCCTTTGCAATGACGGATTCGTACAGTGCCGTATTTCTTATTCCTTAGCCAGCTTGACGTAGCCTTCATAACGCTCCTTGGCATCATTGGCGGCCTTGTGATACAGGGCGTCCGCCTTCTCGGGGAAGGACAGCTTCAGGGATGCGTAACGGTTCTCTCCCATGAGGAACTGCTGGAAGTCGCCGGTGGGTGCCTTGGAATCCAGCTGGAAGGGGTTCTTGCCCTGCTCCTTCAGGCGGGGATCATAGCGGTACAGGTGCCAGTAGCCGCACTCCACAGCCTTCTTCTCCTCGATCTGGCTCAGACCCATGCTGGCCTTCATGCCGTGCTCGATGCAGGGGCAGTAGCAGATGACGATGGAGGGGCCGTCGTAGGCCTCGGCCTCGCGGATGGCCTTGAGGGTCTGGGCGGGGTCGGCGCCCATGGCCACCTGCGCCACATACACATAGCCATAACTCATGGCCATCAGGCCCAGATCCTTCTTCTTGGTTACTTTGCCGCCGGCGGAGAACTTGGCGATAGCCGCGGCAGCGGTAGCCTTGGAGGACTGGCCGCCAGTGTTGGAGTACACCTCGGTATCCAGCACCAGGACGTTGATGTTCTTGCCGGAGGCCAGCACGTGATCCAGACCGCCGTAGCCGATATCATAGGCCCAGCCGTCGCCACCGAAGGCCCAGACGGACTTCTTGGTGAGAAACTCCTTGTTGTTGCGGATGAACTCGGCCTCGTCACTCTTGTCGCCGGTCACGGCCGCCAGCAGCGCGTCGGCTGCCATGCGGGACTCGGCGGCGCTTTCGGCCTTGTCGATGTAATTCTTGCACACATCGGCGGCCACACCCTTGTCGGCCAGCGTCTGAGCGGCGGCTTTCAGCTGGCGCTTGATGGCGTCCTGACCCAGCAGATAGCCGTAGGCGTACTCGGCGTTATCCTCGAACAGGCTCATTGCCCAGGCGGGGCCGCAGCCGTTGCAGTCGGTGCAGTAGGGGGAGCTGGGAGTGGAGCCGCCGTAAGCGGAGGAGCAGCCGGAGGCGTTGGTGATGTACATGTGGTCGCCAAACAGCTGGGTAACCAGCTTGATATAGGGCGTCTCGCCGCAGCCGGCGCAGGCGCCGGAGAACTCGAAGTAGGGCTTGGCGAACTGGGATGCCTTGACGGTCTTATCGCTGACGGCGTCCTTCTTCACGGTGACGGTCTCCACGGCGTATTCCCAATTCTCCGCCTGATTCAGCTGGCTCTCCAGCGGCTGCATGGTCAGCGCCTTCTCCTTGGCGGGGCAGACATTGACGCAGCTGCCGCAGCCGGTGCAGTCATAGGGAGAGACCTGCATGCGATACTGGTATTTGCCCAACTCCGCGCCGTTGGCTTTCTTCGTCTCGAAGCCGGCAGGAGCGTGCTGCTGCTCGTTTTCGTCCAGCAGCACGGGACGGATGGCGGCATGGGGGCAGACGAGCGCACACTGGTTGCACTGGATGCACTTGGTCATATCCCACTGGGGAACGTCCACAGCCGCACCGCGCTTTTCATACTTGGTGGAGCCCGCGTGCCAGGTGCCGTCCTCCAGACCGTATTTCTTCATAATGGACACCGGCAGGCTGTCGCCCTCCTGACGGTTCATCACATCCACTACCTCACGGATGAAGTCCGGTGCCTTCCGCGCCACGGGCGCATCCTTAGCATCAGCCCACGCGGCGGGGATAGCCACCTCCACCAGCTCGTTGATGCCGTGCTCGATGGAGGCGTTGTTCATGTCCACCACGGCCTGGCCCTTCTTCTTATAATAGGTCTTATAGATAGCGTCCTTCATCTCGGCCACCGCCTGCTCCAGAGGGATCACATTGGCCAGCTTGAAGAAGGCAGCCTGCAGAATGGTGTTGGTGCGGCTGCCCAGCCCCAGCTCACGGGCGATCTTGATGGCGTCGATGGTGTAGAACCTGGCTTTCTTCTCCGCTAGGGCGCGCTTCATGGCGGCGGGCAGGTTCTTCTCCAGACCCTCGGCGTCCCACGCGCAGTTCAGCAGGAACACGCCGCCCTCCTTTAGATTCTTCACCATGTCGTACTTATGGACATAGGAGGGGTTGTGGCAGGCCACGAAATCGGCGGACTGAATCAGATATGGGGAACGGATGGGGGTCTTGCCGAAGCGCAGGTGGCTTTGGGTCAGGCCGCCGGACTTCTTGGAGTCGTAGACGAAGTACGCCTGACAGTACAGGTCGGTGGCGTGGCCGATGATCTTGATGGAGTTCTTGTTGGCGCCCACGGTGCCGTCGGAGCCCATGCCCCAGAACTCGGCGCTGGTCTGATCGGCGGGAGAGGTGTCGATCTCGCAGGTCACATCCAGAGAGGTGTGGGTGACGTCGTCCACGATGCCTACGGTGAAATTATTCTTGGGTTTATCCTGCTTCAGGTTATCCAGCACGGCGATGATCTGGCCGGGGGTGGTGTCCTTACTGGACAGGCCGTAGCGGCCGCCCACGATGACCATATCGCTGTCCAACTCCTTGTACACAGAGCAGATATCCTGATACAGCGGCTCGCCCATGGCACCCGGCTCCTTGGTGCGATCCAGCACCGCCAGCTTCTTGCAGGTGGCGGGGATGGCAGCCACGAACTTGTCAGCGGTGAAGGGGCGGTACAGATGGACATTCAGCAGGCCCACTTTTTCGCCCCTGGCGGTCAGGTGGTCGATGGCCTCCTTGGCGGTCTCAGCGGCGCTGCCCATGAGTACGATGACTCGCTCTGCATCCGGTGTACCGTAGTAGTTGAACAGCTTGTACTCCCGTCCCGTCAGCTTGCTGATCTCTGCCATGTAGTGCTCCACCGCCTCGGGGATGGACGACACCTTCTCGTTGCACGCCTCGCGGCACTGGAAGAAGATGTCGGGGTTCACGGTGGTGCCGCGGGTGGCGGGATGCTCCGGGTTCAGGGAGCTGCGGCGGAAAGCACGCAGGGCGTCCATATCCACCAGCGGGCGCAGCTCCTCATAATCCAGCGCCTCGATCTTCTGAATTTCGTGGCTGGTGCGGAAGCCGTCAAAGAAATGCAAAAACGGCATCCGACAGTGGATGGCGCTCAGATGTGCCACCGCGCCCAGATCCATGACCTCCTGCGGGGAGGAGGACGCCAGCATGGCGAAGCCGGTGCTGCGCACGCCCATCACGTCGCTGTGGTCGCCGAAGATGGACAGGGCGTGGGCGGACAGAGTTCGGGCGGAGACGTGGAACACGCCCGGCAGCATCTCACCGGCGATCTTATACATATTGGGGATCATCAGCAGCAGGCCCTGCGACGCGGTGTAGGTGGTGGTCAGTGCGCCGGACTGCAGGGAGCCATGCACCGTACCGGCGGCACCGCCCTCGGACTGCATCTCCACCACCTGTACCGGCTGGCCAAACAGGTTCTTCTTGCCGTTGGCGGCCCACTCGTCCACGTGCTCCGCCATGGGGCTGGAGGGCGTGATGGGGAAAATACCCGCCACTTCCGTAAATGCGTAGGATACATACGCGGCGGCTTCGTTGCCGTCCATGATGACTGCTTTCTTCTTGTCCATAATGTACTCTCCTTCATTATGTGATCCTTGCGGCACAGCTCCGCCTATGGTTTTAATTTTATTATAGCGGACTTTTCCGTCGCCGGCTAATCACGATGTTCAAACAGCTGCTTCACGTTTTCTTATATCACGCTGTGTGATGGGAGTTGGCGTTCGACAAGTTTCCTGTAAGTCGCAATTTGTATCTGTTTTCCACAATTGGTGGGATGCCCACTTGTATATATTGCCATGCCTACCGACCGCTACAATAGGACTATCAAAAATCGCGAACCTCGTCTTCACGGTTACTGATGACCAAAAACGGAAAAACTGTGGCATAATCTCTGCATGGTGATGTCTGCAGGGTGTTCCACCGCTTTAGGAATGATAGGAAATTGACAGGAAGGCAAAAAATCTGTTACTATTACCGGAGAAGTAATTCATGCAGAAAGAAGGGTTTCCTGTGACATCCAAATACGCCGTTTTCCTGAAGGTTGCCGAGCTTGGCAGTATGTCCAAGGCCGCCATGCACTGCAACTATTCCCAGTCCGCCGTAAGCCAGATTATCAGTTCTCTGGAGGACGAACTTCAGATGACGCTGCTCAACCGCAGCCAGTCCGGGGTGACACTGACTTCCGACGGCGAGCAGATGCTCCCCTATATTCGCCACCTGCGCGACGCGGCGGAGGCTGTGGCCGAGCAAGCCGCCAGACTGCACGGCCTTGAAATAGGCCATATCCGCATCGGTACCTTTTCCAGCGTGTCCTGCCATGTATTGGTACCTGTGCTGAAGGAATTCAAGACGGACTATCCCAATATCAGCATTGAGATCCGCGAGGGCGATGATGCCAGCGTCACCGAGATGCTGCTGCACGACGAGGTCGACTTTGGATTTATGGACGCGCCGGTCCCTATGGGATTTGATTCCTTTCTGGTGCGGCGTGACCCGTTTGTGGCGGTAGTGCCGGAGGACAGCCCTTATGCCGAGGCAGAGGCGATACCTCTGTCTGTTTACAGCTCTGAGCCGACTGCCCTCTTTGACGAGGGTAGTCAAAAGGAGGCTATGGGCGTATTTCGGAGAAATAAAATTTCGCCACGTGTGGAATACACCAGCCGCGATGATAACCTCATCCTCTCGTTGATAGAAAACAATCTGTGTCTCGGATATATGGGGAAGCTGATCCTCACAAAGAATTCCTACCGCGTGACCAGCCGTCCCACAGTGCCGCAGTATTACAGGGAGATCATGCTCGTGGTGCGCAGCATCAAGAATGCGTCGCCGGCCGCCGTACACTTCATTGAGTTTTTCAAAAAACACCTTGCGCAAGCAGCTCCACAATAACAGAACCTGGCACACAGGCTCTGTCCGATATACAAAAAAAGTCAACGCCTGGTGCCAGTTCCTTGATCGCAAAGGGGTCACTTTGCGCCGCCGCGCACTCTGATCCTGAATGCGAACCAAGCGCGGAAACGACAGTGGAGCAATAGAAGGATACAATAGACACTTCCTTGTGCCATTGTGCCGAAAGCGCAAAAAGGAGGGGGCAAGCGTTGGGCTCCAACGCTTGCCCCCTCCTTTTCCTGTTGTGGGCGAAAAGGGATGCATCACGCATGCCAGCCCATCAATTCACTGATTTTTTCAGCGGTACTTATAAGTTTGGGTGAAAATTTCTCAATCTTATCGGGTGTCATTCTGGCGACAGTGCCGGAAATGCTCATCGCACCTACCGGTGTTCCGTTCCAATTATAGATAGGGGCAGCAATGCACCGAACCCCCAAATCATGCTCCTCGTCGTCGATGGCATAGCCCCTCTCACGGACGCAGGATAGATCCTCCTGCAGGGCCTCCCATGTGGTGATGGTCTTGGGGGTGAACGGAATGACCTGTGTGCCGTCCCAGATGGCGCGCACCTCCTTTTCCGGCAGGTAGGCCATGATGCTCTTGCCCACGCCGGTACAGTACATGGGATTGTGCAGTCCGACAGACGATGTGATGCTGATGGGGCGAAGAAGCGGCTCAAATTTGTGGAGATAAACGACCTCGTTTCCGTCGCGCTCCACCAGATGCACAATCTCCTTGACATCGTTGGACAGCTTTTCCAGCAAAGGCTTAGAGGCCGAAAAAAGATTCAATACGGTCGAGACGCGACGGGATATTTCATATAGCCGAAGTGTTAAACGATATTTCCCATTTTCTGCGTCTTTTCTTACATAGCCCCTGTTTGCAAGCGAAGCCAAAAGCCGGTGTGCAGTGCTCGTATGCAAAGAGGTGGCTGCCGCCAAATCTGACAGCGCAAGTCCCTGCGGTGTGGCTGAGAGCACTTCTAAAATATCGAATACACGATCAATGGATTGAACAGATCCGTTGCTATCCTTCATGGCAATTCCTTTCCGTATTGTGAAAACATAACCATATAATAGCTTACTTTTAGTCATTTTGCAATACATAACAATAGTTTTTTTGTCAAAATAAGGGATTGACATTTCTCAAGTATGAGGTAATAATATACTTAAAATTTCATATTGCGGTAACATATTTCGTATTATGGAATCTAAGCAAGGCGTGGACATACTTTTATCCGAGAAACAGAAAGAGGTGACGCCCGAAAGACACAGCCCCCCTTCCCCACAATACTATTACGAGAAAAGGAGAAAAAGCAATGGAACTTGAAATGAAGACTGAAGGAAAGAAATTGGAATTCTATACGGGTCGATGGGTATCGTTCCTGCCGTTCATCATTTTCTTGGGCATGATCATCGTGTCCGTGGTGTTGGATGCTGTGTCGGAGCGCTCCATGTGGATCTGCTGCATCGTTGGTCTGATGATTGCCTTCTTCCTGGCTAAGGATAAGATTCGCTATGGCGATGCCATCGCGGAGGGCATTGCCCAGAAGTTGACCTCCGTTCCCGTGCTGTGCTGGATCTTTGCCGGTATTTTTACCACCACGCTGCGTGCCGCCGGTCTGGTACAAGGCATTGTGTGGGCCGCCTATAACGTGGGTGCTCACGGTATGCTGTTCGTTCTGGTCGCGTTCATCTCCTGCGCCGCGTTCGCCACGGCCGCCGGTACCGGCTTGGGCACTACCATCGCCGGTATCTCCATCCTGTATCCCGCCGGCTGCCTGCTGGGTGCCAATCCCTTGGTTCTGGCCGGTGCCATCATCGGCGGCGGTGCCTTCGGTGATAATCTGGCCCCCGTTTCCGACACAACCATCTGTTCTGCACTGACCCAGGGTGCTGATATCACCGGCGTCGTGAAGTCCCGCCTGCGCTACTCCGCTGTGGCCGCAGCCATCACCATCCTGTTCATTCTGTTCTTCGGTGGCGGCGGCAGCGTCACCGGTGAGGCTCTGCCTCACGACCTGATCGCTGAGTACATGAACCCCAAGGGCCTGCTGATGCTGATCCCCGCCATCCTAACCATCTACCTGGCCATCAAGAAGGGCGACGTGATCTACGCCTGCATCGCCGGTACCGCCGCTGTTATCGTCGTGGCGCTGCCCACCGGTCTGCTGACCCTGTCTGATATCATCTGCCTGAGCGAGGGCGGCGTTTCCGGTACCCTGGTGGACGGCATCGGCGGCATGGCCGACATCGTGATCCTGTGCCTGCTGGTCATGGGCATGGTGGGCGTCATGAAGGCCGGCGAGGGCGACAAGCTCCTCATCGACATTGCCACCAAGGTCATCCGCGGCGTCTGCGGCGCGGAGCTGTCCATCGTCATCCTGTCCGCCATCCTGGCCGGTATGACCGGTATCAACACTCCCGCCATTCTGGCCATCGGTGTTCCCTATGCCAAACCCATGGGAGAGAGATTCCACATCCATCCCTATCGCCGTGCCAATCTGCTGGATGCCTCCTCCTGCTCTCTGGCATACACTCTGCCCTGGACCTCCATCGCGCTGGCAACCGCCACCTACTCCGCTCAGGGCAACGCCCTGTTCGGCGACGTGGTACCCGCCATCGGCGCGGAAGAGATCTTCTTCTATCCCGTTTACGCCTGGGCACTACTGGCCATTATGCTGTTCGCCTCCATCACCGGCTGGGGTCGCCGTTTTGCTGGCCCCAACGGCGAGGAGCTGAAGAAGCTGCCTGAGGAGACCGCCGCCAAGTAAGCGACACCCAAAAGCTGCTGCCATATCACGATGGTATCCCGGTCATTGACCGGGATACCATCACAGCGACAGAAAAAGGAGAAACGATATGAACCGTACAAGAGCCGCGTGGATCGATGTTGAACTGGAGAATATCGTCCACAATGTAAAAGCTGTTCAGGCCCTGGCTCAGAAGGACGCGGGACGCCCCGTCATGGCGATGCCGGTGATCAAAGGAAACGCCTACGGCCACGGCATTTTCGAGGTGGCCCGCATTCTGGGCGAGTCCGGTGTAGAGTGGATGGCGGTGGCCACCTATTCCGAGGCCCGGCTGGCCCGGCTGGCGGCTCCCCAGGCCAAGGTGCTGATTCTTGGCTATACGCCTCTGGATATGATGGGGGAGATCGTCCGTTACGGCATCCGCCCCTGCGTATATACCTACGAACAGGCCCTGACTCTCTCCCAGCAGGCCCAGGCCCAGGGCAAGACCGCCTACATCCACATCAAGGTGGACACCGGCATGCACCGCCTGGGCTTTAACGTCAGTGCGCAGAGCGCAGACACGGTGGCTGCCATCTGTGATCTGCCTAACGTGTGCGTAGAGGGACTGTTTACCCACTTCGCCACCTCCGCCATGCGGGAAAAGGAGTATGTCCACTACCAGTACCGCGGCTTTGCCGCCTTCAAGGAGATGCTGGCGGCGCGGGGCGTGGATATTCCCGTGAAGCATCTGTCCAACTGCGGCATCATCCTGGACTCTCCGGAGTATCACCAGGACATGATCCGCTTCGGCAGCATGGTTTTCGGCTCCTACTCCTCCAACGAGGTCTGCAAGGCCCGTGTACAGCTGAAGGACGCCTTTGCTCTCCGGGCGGAGGTAGCCTGCGTCAAGGAACTGGCTCCCGGCGAGGGGGTGGGCTACGACCTGGCCTTTATCGCCCAGCGCCCCACCCGCATTGCGGTGCTGCCCCTGGGCTACGCCGATATGATCTGTCTGCGGCGGCTGAAGAACAAGGGCTGTGTGCTGCTCCACGGCAAGCGCGCTCCCATGGTGGGCTGCGTGTGCATGGATCAGCTGATGATCGACGTGACGGAGATCGAGAACGTCGCCATGGGCGACGTGGCCACGCTGATTGGCCGGGACGGCGACGAGGTCCTCACGCTCCAAGAGGTGGCCGACCGTGTGGGAACGGACGGCTATGAGGTACTGCTGTCCAACACCCAGCGTCTGCCCATCCGATACTGGAAGGGCGGCGAGATGATCGGCGCGCTGGATATCCATCAAACCCTGCTGTCTTATTACGAAAGGATCTATAACTTATGAGCAGAGAATTTTCCAAAGCGGCGCGGAATTACCCGCCCTCCGGCATCCGTAAGATGTTCGATCTGGCGGCTCAGTATCCCAACGCCATCAAGCTGACGGTAGGTGAGCCCAACTTTGATACTCCCGACTATATCAAGGAGGCCGCCAAGAAGGCCATGGACGCCGGCGAGACACACTATACGCCAAACGCAGGTATGCCTGTGCTGCGGCAGGCGGTGGCGGAGAAGTATCAGAAGAGCCACTGGGACGGCTACACCGCCGACCATGTGATGGTCACTGTGGGCGCTATGGAAGGCCTGATGCTGACCATGATGCTACTGCTGGATCCCGGCGATGAGATCCTGGTGCCCGACCCCTGCTTCCCCAACTACTACGGTCAGGCATCCCTGACCGGCGCGTGCGCCAAGCCGGTGCCCACCTATGAGGACAACGACTACCGCATGATGGCGGCGGATATCGAGAAGTGCATCACGCCCCACACCAAGGCGCTGCTGCTGAACTCCCCCTGCAACCCCACCGGCGCGGTGCTGACCAAGGCGGACATCCTGGCCATCGCCGAAGTGGTGAAGAAGCACAACCTGTGGGTGCTGTCCGACGAGCCCTATGACAGCATCGTCTACGATGGCGCGGAGCCCTTCAGCATCGCTCAGGTGCCGGAGGTCCGTGACCGTGTGTTCGTGCTGAATAGCTTCTCCAAGTCCTATGCCATGACCGGCTGGCGTGTGGGCTATGTCATCGCTCCCGACCCCGCCTGCGTCAAGAAGATGGCACAGATGAACGAGGCCATCGCCTCCTGCGTGTCCAGCTTCTCCCAGGTGGCCGCCGCCGAGGCGCTGAAGAGCGACGCGTGCGTCAAGCAGATGGTGGCGGACTACACCCGCCGCCGGGATATCCTCATCGACGGCATCAACGCCATTCCCGGCTTCAGCTGCAAGAAGTCCGCCGGCAGCTTCTATGCCTTCGCCAACATCAAGGCCTTCGGCAAGTCCGCCCAAGAGTTCGCCGAGGAGCTGGTGGTCAACGCCGGTGTGGTCACCGTGCCCGGCTCCGCCTTCGGCGCCTGCGGCGAGGGATATCTGCGTCTTGTGTTCGCCAACTCCGACGAGAACCTGAAGGAAGCCGTCCGCCGCATTGACGCCTATGTTCGCAAGACGTATCCCGATATGAAGTAACAAGACCACTGTTCCATGAAAAACGGCCACAGGACAGAACCATTGACACAGTCGCCGCTTTTCTTTATGTATCAAAACGATTTACTTAGGAGGAATTATTATGGAAAGAAACGTTACTATGCCGACAATGGAAAGCGTTAAGAACTTCAAGGCTGCCATGGCATCGGAGCAGGGTGCTTTCGGCCCCTTTATGATTACCTCCGACCCCGCCTTTGTGGAGGCTGCCGGTTACGCCGGATATGATTTTGTGTTGCTGGATATGGAACATGGCCCCGGCACATTTGAAAATCTGCAGAATCTGATCCGCGCCGCCAATGTGTCCGGCGTCTGCCCTGTGGTTCGCGTTCCCCGTGGGACGGATATCTGGATCGATCAGGCGCTGGACGTTGGTGCCGGTGCAGTTATGATCCCCCAGATTGACAGTGCCGATCAGGCGCGCACCGCTGTATCCGCCGCGAAATTCTCTCCCCGCGGCACCCGTGGCACCTGCCGCTTTGTCCGCTCCGCCGCCTACGGCGCGGTGCCGGGTGCGGAGTACTTCACGCAGGCGCAGGACACGGTGGTGATCCTTCAGGCGGAGGGACAGAAGGCCATCGACAATCTGGACGAGATCCTCAGCGTGGACGGCGTAGACATTGTGTTCGTGGGACCCTATGACCTGTCCGCCTCCCTCGGCATCATCGGGCAGATCACCCACCCCAGAGTCATGGAGTTGATCGGCGAGATCTGCCGCAAGGCGGCGGCAAAGGGCGTGCAGGTGGGCTGCTTCGCCGACTCTGCGGAGTCCGGCAGAAGGCTGCTGGAAATGGGCGTCCGCTTTGTGGGATATTCCTGCGATACCGCGATCTTTATGAACATGGCGAAGGCAGACATCGCAGCCTTCCACGGTGAAAAGTGAAAGTTGGGAAAAAATATGAGCAAAAAGAATTATGTGGTCATGGACGGCAATACCGCCGCCGCCCATTCTGCCTACGCCTTTACTGAGGTGGCGGCCATTTATCCCATCACGCCGTCCTCCCCTATGGCGGAAAAGGTGGATGAGTGGTCCGCCAAGGGGAAAAAGAACCTGTTCGGCACGCCGGTGGACGTGATCCAGATGCAGTCCGAGGCCGGTGCCGCCGGCACCTGCCACGGCTCCCTGCAGGCGGGCGCCCTGACCACCACGTTCACGTCCTCTCAGGGACTGATGCTGATGATCCCGGCTATGTACGCCATGGGCGGACAGTTCCTCCCCAGCGTGATGCACATCGCATCCCGCGTGGTCACCAGCAACCATCACTCCATTTTCGGCGACCATACGGACTTTATGACCTGCCGCACCACCGGCTACGCCATGCTGATGTCCGCCTCCCCGCAAGAGGCCATGGATCTGGCGGCGGTGGCGCACCTGTCCGCCATCAAAGCGAAGTACGCCTTCATGCACTGCTTTGACGGCTTCCGCACCTCCCACGAGATGCAGCGCATCGAGGCGCTGGACTATGAGGAGCTGCGGGGTCTGATCGACTACGAGGCACTGAAGGCCTTCCGCCGGGACGCTCTGAATCCGGAGCATCCCACCAACCGCGGCAACAACGTGAACCCCGACGTGTACTTCCAGTGCAAGGAGGGCGCTAACGTCAAGAGTGCCATCGTGCCCGGTACCGTGCAGCACTACATGGACGAGATCAATAAAATCACCGGCCGGGACTACAAGCTGTTCAATTACTACGGCGCGCCCGACGCCGAGGAGGTCGTGGTGGCCATGTGCTCCGTCACCGAGGCACTGCGGGAGACAGTGGACTACCTCAACGCCTGCGGACGCAAGGTGGGCATGGTGCAGATCCATCTGTACCGCCCCTTCTCCGTGCCCGATTTCTCCGCCGCCATCCCCGCCAGCTGCAAGCGCATCGCCGTGCTGGATCGCAGCAAGGAGACGGGCTCCGTGGGTGAGCCGGTGTATCTGGACGTGGTAACGGCGCTGAATCAGGCCGGACGCGGCGACATCCGCGTGGTGGGCGGCCGCTACGGTCTGTCCAGCAAGGACACCACTCCCGGCCAGCTGATCGCCGTATACGACAACCTGCGGCAGGAGACACCGAAAAACAACTTTACCATCGGCATCAACGACGATGTGACCCACACCTCTCTGACCTATGAGAACGTGGAGTTCCCCCATCCCGGCGAGATCTCCTGCAAGATCTGGGGTCTGGGCGGCGACGGCACCGTGGGCGCCAACAAGAACGCCATTTCCACCATCGGCCTGGTGGCTGACAAGCACGCCCAGGCGTATTTCTCCTACGACTCCATGAAATCCGGCGGCCTGACCCAGAGCCATCTGCGCTTCGGTGACATGCCCATCCGCAGCACCTATCTGGTGTCCTCCGCCGACTTTGTGGCCTGCCACGCGCCGACATATGTCAAGAAGTACGACCTGACCGAGGATCTGAAGGACGGCGGCACGTTCCTGCTGAACTGCCCGTGGACGACGGAGGAGCTGGAGGAGCACCTCCCCGCCAAGATGAAGCGGGATCTGGCGCGGAAGCACGCGCAGTTCTATATCATTGACGCGGCGAAGCTGGCGGCGGAGATCGGCCTGGGCAAGCACACCAACAATATCCTGCAGGGCGCGTTCTTCGCCCTGACCAAGGTCATCCCCATGGATGTGGCTGTGGCGGATATGAAGAAGAACAACTACGCCACCTATTTCAAGAAGGCCGGGCAGAAGATCGTGGATCTGAACGACAAGGCCGTGGATGTGGGCGTAAACGCCGCCGTGAAGGTGGACATTCCCGCGGCGTGGGCGGACGCGCAGGACGCACCTGCCGCCGAGATCAGCGCCACGCCCTTTGTCCGCGACATTGTGCTGCCCATGGATCGGCAGCAGGGCGACAAGCTGCCCGTGTCCGTGTTCCAGAAGCACGGCGTGCTGGACGGCACGTGGGAGAACGGCACCTCCGCCTATTCCAAGCGCGGTGTGGCCACCGCCGTACCCAAGTGGGACGCCGCGGCGTGCATCCAGTGCAACCGCTGCGCCATGAGCTGTCCCCACGCGGCCATCCGCCCGGTGCTGCTGACCGAGGAGGAAAAGGCACAGGTGCCCGCCGGATTTGTCACCGCGCCGGCCAAGGGCCTGGGCAAGGACGCTCCGGCGTATGCCTTCCGGATGCAGGTGTCCCCCTACGATTGCCTGGGCTGCGGCGTGTGCCTGACGGCGTGCCCCGCCGAGGGCGCGCTGACCATGGCTCCCTTCGAGGAGATGAAGGCAGAGCAGCCCCTGTTCGATCAGGTGGCGATGGACGAGAAGTATCTGAAGCCGGACGTTATCAGCGACAAGTCCGTGAAGAGCATCCAGTTCGCCAAGCCCTACTTCCAGTTCTCCGCTGCCTGCGCTGGCTGCGCGGAGACGACGTACATCAAGCTCCTGAGCCAGCTGTTCGGCGACCACATGTACGCCGGCAACGCCGCCGGCTGCTCCTCCGCCATCAGCGGCGGCGCACCGATCCTGCCCTACTGCAAGGACTGCCACGGCCACGGCCCCGCGTGGGAGCACTCCCTGTTTGAGGACAACGCCGAGTTTGCCTACGGCTTCTTCCACGCGCAGGACGCCATCCGTAAGGAGCTGCTGCTCCGTCTGGACGCCATCAAGTCCGCGGGTATTGCCGCGGAAGCGGTGGAGGCCTACCAGAACGGGTGGAATAAGCACGAGAGCTCCCGTGCCGTCACTGACGCGCTGCTGGCCGCGCTGGAAAAGGCCCAGCAGACGGAGGACGTGAAATACATCCTTGAGAACAGAGCCTATCTGGCCAAGAAGTCCATCTGGGCTGTGGGCGGCGACGGCTGGGCGTATGACATCGGCTTCGGCGGCATCGACCATGTGATGGCGCAGAACCGTGACGTGAACCTGCTGGTGCTGGACACCGAGGTGTACTCCAACACCGGCGGACAGGCATCCAAGGCCACGCCCACCAGTGCCACCGCCAAATTTGCCGCCGGCGGCAAGCAGGTGGCAAAGAAGGATCTGGGCGGCATCCTGATGCAGTACGGCTATGTGTATGTGGCGCAGGTGGCCATGGGCGCAGATCAGGCGCAGACGCTGCGTGCCCTGCGGGAGGCCGAGTCCTATGACGGCCCCTCCATCGTCATCTGCTACTGCCCCTGCCTGGAGCAGCACATCAAGGCCGGTATGGGCAATTCGCAGCTGGAAATGAAGAAGGCCGTGGAGTGCGGCTACTGGCACCTGTACCGCTATGATCCCCGCCGGATCGCAGAGGGCAAGAACCCCTTCCAGCTGGATTCCCCGGAGCCTGACACGGACAAGCTCATGGACTTCCTCATGGGCGAGAACCGCTTCGCCTCCCTGAAGAACAACTTCCCGGAGAAGGCCGACGCCCTCTACGCCAAGGAAATCACCGACGTAAAGGCGCGCTACGCCAAGTACAAGAAGATGGCGCAGGACTGAGCGCCGCCTGGCGCTGATATCTCATGCGCTGCGGGGGAACCGCCTGACCGCAGGCGGCTCCCCCTTTTCAACGATTCCCTTCCCTGCACAGAAAGGAGACATGTACGATGTACCAAACGATACGCTGCGAAAATCAAGATGGCATCGCCATCGTGACCATTGACCGTCCCGAGGCGCTGAACGCCCTGAACAGCACGGTTATCACGGAGCTGGAGCAGGTGGTGGCGGCGCTGGAGAGCGACCGGGACGTCCGCTGCCTGATCCTTACCGGCGAGGGCCGCTCCTTCGTGGCCGGTGCCGACATCGGCGAGCAGTATCCGCTGGATCTGGACGGCGGCCGCCGCTGGGGTCAGCGGGGCAGCGCCCTTATGCGCCGCATCGAAAAGCTGGAGTTCCCCACCATCGCCGCGGTCAACGGCTTCGCTCTGGGCGGCGGCTGTGAGCTGGCGCTGAGTTGCGACATCATCCTGGCCTCCGAGAAGGCCAAGTTCGGCCAGCCTGAGGTAGGTCTGGGCATTACCCCCGGCTTCTCCGGCACCCAGCGCCTGCCCCGCCGCGTAGGCGTGGCCAAGGCCAAGGAGCTGATCTTCTCCGGTAAGATGATCAAGGCCGACGAGGCGGAAAAGATTGGCCTTGTCAACGCTGTCTTTGCCCCGGAAGCGCTCATGGACGGCGCGCTGGAGATGGCTGAGTCCTTTACCAAGAACGCCCCCATCGCCGTGAAGTATGCCAAGGCCTGCATCGACCGGGGCATGCAGATGGACATGGACGACGGCATCGCCGTGGAGAACGAGCTGTTCGCCATGTGCTTCGCCACCGCCGACCAGAAGGAGGGCATGGGCGCGTTCCTGGAAAAGCGCCCCGCCAACTTTCAGAACGGGTAAATTGCGTTATGAAGCTGAATCAAGATGAGATCAAAACGATCCTGCCGCACCGCGAGCCGATGCTTCTGGTGACATCGGTAGAAGATTTGAGCCCCGGAGAGGATATCCGCGCCGTCTTTTTCGTGGATCCTAAAATGGACATCTTCCTCGGACACTTCCCGGAAGAGCCGATACTGCCGGGCGTATACTCTATAGAATGTATGGCGCAGGCGGTGGATATCCTGCTGATGTCAACACTGCGCTACGCTGGAAAAACGCCGCTCCTTTTAGGCGTTGACAAGGTGAGTTTTCGAAAAAAGATCCTGCCGGGAGACACCCTTGAAATCCATGCAAATATTATTTCCGAGAAAAGAGAAAAAGCCATCGTCACTTGCGCTGCCGAAATATACATTCATCAGGAGCAGGCGGCCAACGGCGATATAACAATAGCTATGCGGTAAATTTAAGGAGGAAACGAAAATGGCATTGATGACCGCGAAGGAGTATATCGACTCCCTGCGTAAGCTGAACACCCGTGTCTACATGTTTGGCGAGAAGATCGACAACTGGGTGGATCACCCCATGATCCGGCCCTCCATCAACTGCGTGGCCATGACCTACGCCCTGGCCCAGGACCCTCAATATGAGGACCTGATGACCGCTACCTCCAGCCTGACCGGCCACAAGATCAACCGCTTTACCCACCTCCACCAGTCCAGCGAGGATCTGGTGAAAAAGGTAAAGATGCAGCGCCTGCTGGGTCAGAAGACCGCCAGCTGCTTCCAGCGCTGTGTGGGCATGGACGCCTTCAACGCCGTGTTCTCCTCCACCTACGAGATCGACGAGAAGTACGGAACCCACTACCACGAGAATTTCAAGAAGTTCCTCATCTACGTGCAGGACAACGACCTGACGGTGGACGGCGCCATGACCGATCCCAAGGGCGACCGCTCCAAGGCCCCTCACGACCAGACCGACCCGGATATGTACGTCCATGTGGTGGAGCGCCGCCCCGACGGCATCGTGGTCTGCGGCGCCAAGTGCCACCAGACCGGCTCCATCAACTCCCACTGGCATATCTTTATGCCCACCATCGCCATGGGCGAGGCGGACAAGGACTATGCCGTGTCCTTCGCCTGCCCCACCGACGCCGAGGGTCTGTATATGATCTACGGCCGCCAGTCCTGCGACACCCGCAAGATGGAGGAGGGCTGCATCGACGTGGGCAACGCCAAGTTCGGCGGGCAGGAGGCTCTGGTGGTTCTGGATCACGTCTTTATCCCCAACGAGTACATCTTCCTCAACGGCGAATATGAGTTCGCCGGCACCATCGTGGAGCGCTTCGCCGGTTATCACCGCCAGAGCTACGGCGGCTGCAAGGTAGGCGTAGGCGACGTGGTCATCGGCGCGGCGGCGCTGGCCGCCGAGTACAACGGCGTGGAGAAGGCCAGCGCTGTCAAGGACAAGCTCATCGAGATGACCCACCTCAACGAGACCCTGTACTCCTGCGGCATCGCCTGCTCCTGCGAGGGCTGCCCCACCAAGGCGGGCAACTATCAGATCGACCTGCTGCTGGCCAACGTCTGCAAGCAGAACGTCACCCGCTTCCCCTATGAGATCGTGCGTCTTGCTGAGGACATCGCGGGCGGCCTGATGGTCACCATGCCCAGCGAGACGGACTTCAAGTCCGAGACCGTGGTGGGCAACAACGGCGAGACCATCGGCGAGATCTGCAACAAGTACTTCGCCGCCCGCGAGGGCATCAGCACTGAGGATCGCCAGCGGATCATGCGCTTCCTGGAAAATATGTGTCTGGGTGCTGCCGCTGTGGGCTACCGCACGGAGTCCATGCACGGCGCAGGCTCTCCCCAGGCGCAGCGCATCATGATCGCCCGTCAGGGGAATATTCAGGAAAAGAAAAAGCTGGCAAAGAACATTGCCGGTATCCAGAAGTGAGAGGGTGGCATGGATAAGAAGCAAGCATGGCTCCAGCTGGTGCGGGAGAAGTCCGAGCATTATCTGAATCTGCACGACGGCGGCTTTGACGAGAAAATGCGGGCGCGTCTGGTGGACTGCGATTACGAGGCGCAGACTGTCACCTACGCCTTCCCCACCCAGGACTGGCAGATCAACGAGAAGGGCGGCATCCACGGCGGCGCTATCGCCGGGATGTTCGATACGGCCTTCGGCGTGGTAGCCAACTTCACCGCCGGAGACAACGAGGCCACCACCACGGACATGACGGTATCCTTCCTGCGGGGTGTGGATTTCGGCATGGAGCTGCACCTGAAGGTATTCATCGTCAAGGCGGGACGCAGCCTTATCCGCCAGCGGGCGGAGCTGACCGATGCCGCCACCGGCAAGCTGCTGGCCACCGCCAGCGGCAGCTGGATGCCCTTATAAGAACCGTTCCGAAACAGAGTAAAGATATAGGAGAAACAACATGGATTTCAATTTGAGTCGTGAACATCAGTTGATCCGCAAGATGATGGCGGAGTTTACGGAAAAGGAAGTCAAGCCCATCGCGGCGGAGACCGACCGTACCTGCGAGTATCCCCGCGAGAACATTGAGAAGCTGTTCAATTTGGGCGTCATGGGCATGTGCGTCCCCAAGGAGTACGGCGGCGCAGGCGCTGATCCGCTGGCCAGCGCCATCTGCATCGAGGAGCTGAGCAAGCAGTGCGCCTCCACCGGTGACATTGTGGCCACCCACAACGGCCTGTGCTGCGATCCTATCATGACCTACGGCACCGCCGAGCAGAAGGCCAAGTATCTGCCCATGCTGACCAAGGGTCACCATGTGGGTGCCTTCGCCCTGACGGAGCCCAACGCCGGCAGCGACGCCTCCAAGGGTCAGACCGAGGCGAAGCTGGAGGGCGACCACTATGTGATGAACGGCAGCAAGATATTCATCACCAACGGCTATGTGGCCGACGTGTTCGTGGTGTTCGCCATGACCGACAAGAGCCGCGGTACCAAGGGCATCTCCGCCTTCATTGTGGAGAGCGGCTTCCCCGGCTTCTCCGTGGGCAAGCACGAGGAAAAGCTGGGTCTCCACGGCAGCCCCACCGCCGAGATCGTGTTCCAGGACTGCATCGTTCCCAAGGAGAATCTGCTGGGCGTAGAGGGCAAGGGCTTCTCCATCGCCATGGCGACCCTGGACGGCGGCCGTATCGGCATCGCTGCCCAGTCCCTGGGCATCGCCGAGGGCGCGCTTCAGGAGGCCATCAACTACACCAAGGGGCGTGTCCAGTTCGGCAAGCCCATCAGCAAGTTCCAGAACACCCAGTTCACGCTGGCTGACATGGAGCTGGGCTGCGAGGCGGGCCGCCTGCTGACATATCAGGCCGCCGTGGCCAAGGGCGAGGGCAAGCGCTACACCAAGCTGGCCGCCATGGCCAAGCTGTTCACCTCCGAGCACGCCATGAAGACCACCACCAAGGTGGTGCAGCTCTTCGGCGGCTATGGCTACACCAAGGATTACCCGGTGGAGCGCATGATGCGGGATGCCAAGATCACGGAAATTTACGAGGGCACCTCCGAGGTGCAGCGCATCGTGATCTCTGCCAACATGGGTCTGTAAGAGGAGGGAATAGACAATGAAGATTCTGGTTACCGTAAAGCAAGTTCCCGACACCAGCGGCAAGGTGGCCGTCAATCCCGATGGTACTCTGGATCGTGCGTCCATGCAGACCATCATCAACCCCGATGACCTGAACGCTGTCGAGGCCGCTCTGGCTCTGAAGGACGAGCTGGGCTGCAAGGTCGTGGCGTTCACCATGGGTCCTCCTCCCGCCGAGGGCATGCTGCGTGAGCTGATGGCCATGGGCGTGGACGAAGGCGTTCTGGTCACCGCCCGTGAGTTCGGCGGCTCCGACACCTACGCCACCTCCCAGATCATTGCCGCCGCTATCGATACCTACGGCATCGAGAAGGATGACATCATCCTGGCTGGCCGTCAGGCCATCGACGGTGATACCGCTCAGGTGGGTCCGCAGATCGCTGAGAAGCTGCATCTGCCCCAGGTCACCTATGCCGGCGAGATCACCAAGGACGGCGACACCCTGACCGTGAAGCGCATGCTGGAGGACGGCTACATGACCATCAAGGTCAAGACCCCCTGCATGATCACCTGCATCAAGGAGCTGAACACCCCGCGTTACCTGTCCGTGGGCGGCGCGTTCGAGTGCTACAGCAAGCCTCTGGTCACCATGACCTACGAGACCCTGAAGGATCACCCCCTGATCGACAAGAGCACCATCGGTCTGGCCGGTTCTCCCACCAACATTCTGACCTCCTTCACGCCTCCTCAGAAGGGCGCGGGCATGATGCTCGAGGGCGCTGACAAGGCTACCACCGACAAGCTGGCAGGCATCCTGGCCGCCAAGCACATCATCTAA
>DNFA01000017.1:496-3536 GCA_003487665.1 Oscillibacter sp. | reverse complement strand
GTTAAAAACGGCGAATTGAAGTCAGAAGCAGGCGGTTTTAAGTATTTCACAAGTGCGGATATCGGCTCTTATTGGAACGATTTGAATACGGAACTTGAAGCAATTCCTATCAATGAGAGTGAATTGCCGTGAGCAGATAGCAAACCCAGCCGAGCCTGTCAACGGTCAAGATGAACGGCGGAAATGCGCCGCTATTCCCCGCTCGCGTTCGATCACCCGCTCGCAGGCGACCGATTTTGCGCAGCAAAATCGGTCGCTCCAAAAAAGAAAGACACCCATGTGGGTGTCTTTCTTTTTTGGAGCGGGCGACGAGGCTCGACTCGCTACCGGCATCCCACGAATGGCAGAGCCATTCGCAGGAGCCCTGCCGGACCTCTTGATTCAACGCGCTTCGCGCCGGTCGAGGCAGCGAGTTCAAGCCTGCCCGCGACATTCCAAAAAGAAAACACCATCCTGACGGATGGTGTTTCTTTCTGTGATTGCCCACAGGTTTTGTTGTTTGTACGCCTCGCATACCGCAAAAGCAAAAAGCGTAACGAGGCTCGACTCGCTACCAGCATCCCACGAATGGCAGAGCCATTCGCAGGAACCCTGCCGGACCTCTTGATTTAACGCGCTGCGCGCAGGTCGAGGCAGCGCGTTCAAGCCTGCCCGCGGCATTCCAAAAAGAAAACACCATCCTGACGGATGGCGTTTCTTTTTGTGATTACCCTCAGGTTTTGTTGTTCGCACTCCCGCATACCGCAAGGAAGGGGGAGTGTGAGGGGGGAACCTTTGACGGGTTCCCCCACTCGCGTTCAATCACCCGCCCGCAGGCGACCACTTTTGCGTAGCAAAAGTGCCGCTCCAAAAAAGAAAGACACCCATGTGGGTGTCCTTCTTTTTTGGAGCGGGCGACGAGGCTCGAACTCGCTACCTCGACCTTGGCAAGGTCGCGCTCTACCAGATGAGCTACGCCCGCAGACGGCACCACTATTGCAGCGCCTATGGTGCCTCAGGCCGGGGTCGAACCGGCGACACGCGGATTTTCAGTCCGCTGCTCTACCAACTGAGCTACCGAGGCAAATTGGCGACCAAGAAGGGGCTCGAACCCTCGACCTCCAGCGTGACAGGCTGGCGTTCTAACCAACTGAACTACTTGGCCATGCGTGGTGGGAACAACTGGACTCGAACCAGTGACCCCCTGCTTGTAAGGCAGGTGCTCTAACCAGCTGAGCTATGCTCCCGTACCTGTCGCTTCAAACGACAGGATTGATTATAACAATCTCCACCCAATATGTCAACAAGAATTTTTCAAAAATCCCGGTTTTTCTCACAGATTTTTCAGGAGCCTCTGAATATCCTCCGCTGTGAACTCATACACCGCGTCGCAGAACTGGCATGTCAGCTGGCAGCCGCCCTGCTCGGAGAGCATCTGCTCCAGCTCCGTCCTGCCCAGGGAGATCAGGGCGCGCTCCACCCGCTCCCGGCTGCAATAGCACCGGTACTCCACCGGGCACGTCTCCAGTATCTTCAGGTCAAAATCGCTCATGACCGTCCGCAGCATGGCCTCCGGGTCGTCGTTCTTTTCCAGAATGGCGGACACGGCGCCCGCAGCCATGATGCCGCCCTCCACCTTGGCGATGGTATCCTCCGCCGCGCCGGGCATCAGCTGGATAAGATAGCCGCCGGCGGCCTTCACGCTCTGATCCCTGTCCACCAGCACGCCCAGCGCGCAGGCTGTGGGGATCTGTTCCGACTCCACAAAGTATCCGGCGACATCCTCCGCGATCTCGCCGCCCAGCAGGTCGATGGTGCCCACATAGGGCTCCTTCATGTGCAGATCCTTGATGACCGTCAGCGTGCCCTCGTGCCCCACGGCGGTGCCCACGTCCAGCTTGCCGTCCTTCCGCAGAGGGATGTCCACGTGGGGATTCGTCACATAGCCCCGGACGTTGCCCTCGTTGTCGCTGACCGCCAGCACCGTGCCCAGCGGGCCGCCGCCCTTGAATTGCAGCGTCAGGCTGGCGCCGTCGCTTTTCAGGGCGTTGCCCATCATGGACGCCGCCGCCAGCGTGCGTCCCAGCGCCGCCGTCGCCACCGGCAGCGTCTTGTGTATCTGCCGGGCGCGCTCCGTCAGGTCGCGGCTGCAAATGGCCGCCGCCTGCACCATGCCGTCTGTGGAAATGGCTCTTACGATCCTGTCTGCCATAATTATGTCAACCTCTTTTGCTTATTTTCTCACGCAGCTGAAATAGATCCGCTGCTCGTCCTCCTTCGGCCGGCGCAGCTTCCCGTCCCCATACACCCGGATGTCGCCGAAGCCGGCCTCCGTCAGCCACGCCGTCAGCTCCTCCGCCGAATACGCCCGCTGGCGGTGCAGCTCGGCGCTGCGCCGCCACGTACCGTCGCTCCGGCGGCGGAACAGATCCATGTAATAGGTACACAGCCCCCGGCTGTACTCCGTGCGCCACACGCAGTAGGTGTCATCCGTCTCATCCAGAAACACCTGCCCGTCCAGCGCCTGCAGCTTGGCCACGGTGTTCACGTCGAACACCAGCATCCCGCCGGGCGCCACGAACAGATGCAGCCGCCGGAACGTGCGGCGCACGTCCTCCGGGTCGGTCAGGTAGTTCAGACTGTCCAGGCAGCACACCGCCGCGTCCACCGTGCCGTACAGATCCAGCTTCGGCATGGACTGGTGCAGGAAAACAGGCGGCACGCCCGCCGCCTGCCCGCCCTTGCTCATGGCTGCCGCCAGCATGTCCTCGCTGCCGTCCACGCCGATGACCTCATAGCCCCGCTGCGTCAGCAGCCACGTCATGGTGCCGGTGCCGCAGGCCAGATCCAGCACCAGCTTTACAGGTATGGCGCTGCGCCGCAGCAGCTTTTCCAGAAAATCCGCCCGCTGCGCGTACCCCACATCCTCCGTCAGCGCGTCGTAGGCGCCGGCCAGCGCCTCGTAGCAGCTCATTTGGACTCCTGCTCCTTCATCTTCTCCAGCACGCTCTCATAGCCGCCGCTGCCGTAGATCAGGCTGCGGTTCACCCGGCTGATGGTG
>DNFA01000017.1:0-306 GCA_003487665.1 Oscillibacter sp. | reverse complement strand
TCCAGAATGTCGTTGTAGATCATGCCGTCGTTCAGCAGGGTGGCTACCTCGTAGCGCTGCTCCATGCTGCGCAGCTCCGACACGGTGCACAGATCCTGAAAGAAGTTATAGCACTCCTCCTCCGTCTCCAGCGTCAGAATGGCCTTATACAGCCGGTCGTTCTTTTCCTTCTTGCCTATCTTGGATTTCGCCGCTCGTACCATGATGGCTTCTCCTTCTTTCTCCCTTTTCGGGTACTGATGGCAGTATAGCATTTTAGTCCGCGAAAGTAAACCACTTTGTGAAAATTATTTTTGCATATTAAAG
>DNFA01000033.1 GCA_003487665.1 Oscillibacter sp. | reverse complement strand
CGGCGAGGAGCTGGACGACGCCGTTGCCGAGGACGTGCTTGGCTCGATGGACGGCATCCTCGTGCCAGGTGGCTTTGGCGTGCGCGCATTCGAGGGCAAGATCGCCGCAGCCCGTTACGCCCGCACCCATGGCGTGCCCTACCTGGGCATCTGCCTGGGGATGCAGATCATGGTGATGGAGTTTGCCCGCCATGTGCTGGGCTATGCCGACGCCAATTCCAGCGAGTTCACCCCCGATGGTGCCCACAATGTCATTGCCCTGATGGCCGACCAGCAGGGCAACATCCCCAAGGGCGGCACCATGCGTCTGGGCAAGTACCCCTGCACGGTGGCGCCCGGCACCAAGATGGCCGAGTGCTACGGCGAGGCCGAGATCTGGGAGCGCCACCGCCACCGCTACGAGTGCAGCAACGTGTTCCGCCCGGCGCTGGAGGAGGCGGGGCTGCGCATCGCCGGTACGTCCCCGGACGGCCGTCTGGTGGAGATGGTGGAGCTGCCGGAGCACCCGTGGTATGTGGGCTGCCAGTTCCACCCGGAGTTCAAGAGCCGCCCCGACCGCCCCCACCCCCTGTTCCGCGGCTTCGTCGTCGCCGCATTGGAGCAATAACGATAAAAAAGAGAGCCGCTCCCACCGGAGCGGCTCTTTCGCGTGCGAACAGATCCTGTAGGGGACGGCGTCCTGCAGTGGAGCGCAGCGGAACAAATGCCCTTGGGGTACGACGTCCCGTTTTGCGCGGTTCCTGTTTTGCTTTGTAGGGGCGGACGACTCTGTCCGCCCCGTGTCATTGGCGCGGGAATCCGCCCCAGCGCTTACGGCTGCATGGCGGCAGCGGTGGCCGGGTCAAGGTAATACTGCCCGTCGCCGCCCCGGTAGTAGATATTCTGGATAAACCCGTGGAGGTCATACTCCACCTTGGTGTTGGGCTCCGCCGCTATGGTGTACATCTCCTCCGGGAAGATGTCCTCCCGGCTGTTGATCTCCTCCTCGGTCAGGTCGCCGCCGCTTTCCACAGTGCGGTTCAGGTGGGCGTCGTAGTACACCACGGAGTAGTCCTGCATCCACATGGGGATATAGACCACCTTCGTGCCGGTCTGCCCGTCCTCCTGCGTCTGGGAGATGCCCTCCACCGGCGGCACGTCGCCTTCATCGGCGGGCAGCGTCTCCGCGCCGCAGGCGCTCAGCGTCAGCAGCGCCAGCAGGGACGCGATAACGGTGATTTTTTTCATGGTCTTAACTCCTTTCGCTCTCATACATGCTCTCCGCCACGGACACCAGCTCCTGCCGGGACTGACCGCCGATCAGCAGGAACAGGCAGTTGGCTCGCTCGTCCACCCACACCAGCGCCGCAGCGCCCTCCGGGATGGACACCTGATGGAAATGCACGGGGTCGCTTCCCCGGTAGAACCACAGGCCGCAGCCGTGCTGCACCTGCGGAGCGGTGCCCTCTGCGGGTAATATGCGGTATAGCCGGGCGGACAGGCCATGTACGGTCACATTCTCCGTCTCGTAGTCCTCCGGCTCGCCCGCCCCGCCCGTGGGACGCTGCCCCGTCTCCGTGGAGGAGAGGCCGCCGGTGCTGCTGCTTCGCAGCTCCACGCTGATGGGCTCGTCGCCGGTCATGGGCACGGCCTCAAACAGCAGATCGCCCTGTGAGGACGTCCAGCGCATGACCCGGATGCCGTTTTCCCTGCCGGTAAAGTCGCCCGACAGGACATAGCCCAGCGGGGCGGTGGGGATGTAGTCCTGCACCGTGTCCCCGGCGTCCGCCGGGGTGATGCGGTAGGCTGTCACCAGCTCCGTTATCTGCACGAACCAGCGGCTCACCGCCGCCCGCGCCACCGGACTGGCCGCCAGTATTACCCCACAGGACAGGCACACCGTCACCAGCGCGGCCGCTGTTCTCTGCCACATTCTCCGGCGGCTCTGCCGCCGCGCACCCTGTTGTACCACCGGCTCCATCCGCCGGGTGAACTCCGGCGAAGGCGGGGCAACCGTCTCCGGCAGCTCGGATGCCAGCAGTGCCGCCATCCGCTGCGCGCCCTGCCGCAGCGCACGTTCGTATGTGATATCTGTCATACAGTCAATCCTTCCTTTTCCAGCTCCTGCCGCAGCGCGGCCTTAGCCCGCTGCTGCAGCTTCTGCCCGGCGCCGTAGGACATGTCCATCAGCGCCGCCGTCTCCCGTGCGGAGTAACCGCAGCCGTACCGCAGCAGCAGCGCCTCCCGGTACCGGGGGCTCAGCCGCCCCATGGCGTCCGCCACCGGCTCGCCGCAGGGCGGCGGCGTCACCAGAGCCGCCGTTTCGTCAAAGGGTGCGCCGTCCCGCCGCGCCTGCTGCCGCAGGATGTCGATGCATTTGCGCTCCACGGTCACCACCAGATAGGCCTCCAGCTGCGTCTCCGGCAGCTTCGCCAGCCGGGAAAAGCGCTCCGCCAGTGCCAGGAACGATTGCTGCACCGCGTCCTCGGCATCCGCCTGAGCGGACAGCCTCCGCCGCGCCAACGCCAGCATACGCCCGCAGCAGGTGCGGTATACGTCCTCAAAGAGCCGCCGCTCCTCCGCGCTCTCCAGCGCCGTCATGCACACCGTCAAACGCCCACCTCCCCGCAGCTTGTTGCATTCATCATAACACAGGCGGCCGCCCTGTGTCATCACTATATAAACGCCGCAGCCCCGCCGAAGCGGACGGGGGGAAGAAAAAATTTCGGAATTTTGCCGTCCTCGCCGCCCCGCGTCTATTCGTAGGGCACGCCGTCCCCGCCGTCCCGTTTTGCGCGGTTCCTGTTCTGCCTTGTATGGGCGGACGACCCTGTCCGCCCATTGCACACACCCCTTGTGATTTCGTAGGGGACGGCGTCCCCGCCGTCCCGTTTTGCGCGGTTCCTGTTTTGCTTTGTAGGGGCGGACGACCCTGTCCGCCCTGGATGACCGCCGCACCCCGTAGGGCGGGACCCATG
>DNFA01000084.1 GCA_003487665.1 Oscillibacter sp. | reverse complement strand
ACAAGCATTTCAGCACGTTTCGATTCGGCAAGCTGCAATCACGTTTTTTCGCCGCGGCGTGTACGTGGCGAAAAATACCGCTCGGCAAGTGGAGTGTGCGAGCGCAGCGAGTGCGCGCAGTCTGCCGAAATGCTCACAAAAATGCTTGCATTTTTGTGAAGTATTTTTAGATGATGTGCTTGGCGGCCAGGATGCCTGCCAGCTTGTCGGTGGTAGCCTTGTAGATCTCGGTGATCTTCGCGTCGCGCATCATACGCTCTACCGGGTAATCCTTGGTGTAGCCATAGCCAAAGGCTTCACCGGCTGCGGTCAGGCTGCCGCGGTCTACCGCCGCCAAAAATAGCTCGCATTTGATGGTGTCCATGTAAAGACCTCCCTTCGCGCCATGGCATTATATCATGTCAGGCATGACATTTCAACTGTTTACTCATATATCGTTCTGTTGTAAAATTAGCATATACATATACAATATACCGTTAGGTTGAAACGTCTGTTTATTGTATCTATTTTTTAGCAAAGGAGTCATAAATATGTCTTTTATTTCTGAGAAGAGCAAAAAGATCCCCGGTTCCATGATCCGCGAAATGTTCGCCATGCGTCTGCTGAAGGAAAAGCATGTGGTGGTGCCCGGCACCGGCTTCGGCGAGGCCGGCGCTGCCGGTACCTGCCACGGCTCCCTGCAGGCGGGCGCCCTGACCACCACGTTCACGTCCTCTCAGGGACTGATGCTGATGATCCCGGCTACAAGGGGACGTCGAGGACGCCGTCCCCTACAAATGGCAGGCTTTTTCGGCAGACTGGCGGGCGCGCCTTTCGGCACGCCCGCCTTGCTTTTTCTTTACTTCTTGAAGCTGTCCTTCAGGGATACGCTGCGGTTGAACACCAGATGCTCCGCCGAGCTGTCCCGGTTGTCCAGGCAGAAATAACCCATCCGCATGAACTGGAAGGTGGGGGCGTTGACGCCGGTGCGGTTCTCCTTTTTGTCGAACTCCGCCGCCACCTTGCGCATCTCCGGCTCCACCTTGCAGCCGGTGAGCACCGTCAGGCTCTCCGGGTTCAGGCAGGTCAGGAAGTCCTTGTCAGGGCCGTCGGGCTGCTCGTCGGAGAACAGGTTGTCGTACAGGCGCACCTCGGCGTCCATGCAGTTGGCGGCATCCACCCAGTGGAGCGTCGCGCCCTTGACCTTGCGCCCGTCGGCGGGATCGCCGCCACTGGAGTTGGGGTCGTACTCGCACAGCACCTCCACCACGCGGCCGCTCTCGTCCTTGACGCAGCCGGTGCAGGTGACCAGATACGCGCCCTTCAGCCGGCATTCGAAGCCGCCGGGGGTCAGCCGCTTGTACTTGGGCACCGGCACCTCCATGAAGTCCTCCTCCTCGATCCACAGGTGGCGGGAGAAGGTGATCTCGTGGGTGCCCTGCGCGGGGTCGGTGGGGTTGTTCTCCACGGTGAACGTCTCGCTCTTGCCCTCAGGATAGTTGGTGACCGTCAGCTTCACCGGGTGCAGCACCGCCATGGTGCGCTCCGCGTGGGCGTTGAGATCCTCCCGCAGGCAGTGCTCCAAAAAGCCGTATTCAATGGTGTTGGGGGACTTGGCCACGCCGATGCGCTCGCAGAAGCTGCGGATGGCGGCGGCGGTGTAGCCCCGGCGGCGCAGGCCGCACAGGGTGGGCATACGGGGATCATCCCAGCCGGACACATAGTTCTCCTCCACCAGCTTGCGCAGCTTCCGCTTGGACATCACCGTGTGGTCGATGCCCAGCCGGGCAAACTCGATCTGGCGGGGATGGGCGGGCAGCTCGCAGTTTTCGATGACCCAGTTGTACAGGGGGCGGTGCGCCTCGAACTCCAGCGAGCACAGGCTGTGGGTGATGCCCTCCAGCGCGTCCTGAATGGGGTGGGCGAAGTCGTACATGGGGTAAATGCACCACTTGTTGCCCTGCCGGTGGTGGCTCATGTGGTTGATGCGATAGATCACCGGGTCGCGCATATTGAAGTTGCCGCTGGCCAGGTCGATCTTGGCGCGCAGGGTCATGGCGCCGTTGGGGAACTCCCCGGCGCGCATGCGGGCAAACAGGTCCAAGCTTTCCTCCACCGGGCGATCCCGGTAGGGGGACACGGCGGGGATGCCGATGTCGCCGCGGTTGGCCTTGAACTCCTCCGGCGTCAGCTGGCACACATAGGCCAGCCCCTTCTTGATGAGCAGCACCGCCTGCCGGTAGTCCTCCTCAAAATAGTCACTGCCGTAGAAGAACCTGTCGCCCCAGTCGAAGCCCAGCCAGTGGATGTCCTGCTTGATGGCCTCCACAAACTCCTCGTCCTCCTTGGTGGGGTTGGTGTCGTCCATGCGCAGGTTGCACAGGCCGTTGTACCGCTCGGCGGTGCCGAAGTCGATGGTCAGCGCCTTGCAGTGTCCGATGTGCAGATAGCCGTTAGGCTCCGGCGGGAAACGGGTGTGAACGGTCATTCCCTGGAACTGACCACCCTCTGCGATGTCCTCGTCGATAAAGTTCAGGATAAAGTTCCTGCTCTCCGCTACCTCCTCCGTCTCAGGGGTATTGGTCTTCTTTTCCTCGGTCATTGTCTCACACTCCTTATTGTCAATAATGTAAAAGCGGTATTTAATTATAAAGGAAAGCCCTGTTAAATGCAAGAGGTTTGTCCTCCGTTTCGGCTAATGATTTTCGATAGGTATGCGAATTTGAAGTACAAGTATGGATCGAGAAATTTTGGTGCAGATGGTACTATGTGGATACTGTGGGACGCAATAAAAAGACAGCCGCTTGAAGCGGCTGCCTGAAATGGTAATGCGGCGTCAAACCTTCAACGCCCCTTTTAGGGGCAGGTCAAACCACCAGTTTACTGGTGGTTATGATTGTAGGGGACGGCGTCCCGACGTCCCATCAGCGCGGCGGTGCCGCGCTGGGAGACGGATTCCCACGCCAGTGTGCGCACTGGCTCGGAATGACAGGAGCAAAACGGCGGGGCGATGTGGGCATAGCCCCCTACGGAATGACAGAAAACGGGGCGGGCAGAGTTGTCCGCCCCTACAAAAGGACTGTCAAAGGACGCCGCTGAGGATGTCCTCCGCCACGGCGCGGCGGGTGACGCAGCGATCCATGGCCTGCTTTTCTATATAGCGGTGCGCGTCCTGCTCCGTCATGCCCCGCTGGTCGATGAGCTGCCATTTGGCGCGGTTCACCAGCCGTATCTCCGCCATTTTCTCCTCGATGGTGGCGGTTTTCTGCTCCATGCGCCGCAGGCGCTCCCGCGTGCCGCACAGCAGCTGGAGCGATTGCAGCAGCAGCGGCGGGGAGGTGGGCTTTTGCAGCAGCAGGATGCCCTGGGGCGACAGGCGGGCGGACAGGTCGGGGTAGTGCTCCGCCTTGACCAGCAGCAGCACGCCGGCGCTGCTCTTGTCGATGATGTGCAGCGCCAGCTTTGTGCCGAACTCATCCGGCAGGGGCGCGCTGATGATGACGATGTCGAAGGGGCGCTCCAGCAGCACACGCCGCGCCTCCGCCACGCTGGAGGCGGCGCACAGCGGCGCGTAGCGATCCTCCGGCAGCAGCTCCCGGAGGGACGTATGGAATTTGGCCGCGGCGGATACCACCAGCACACTGTAGGTGCTCCGGCTGTCGTCCATGTTCGTCCCTCCTTTCGCGGCAGGTAATGGTCAGCGGGTGTACGGCCTGATGATGCTGTCGGGCAGGCACCGGGCGATGAAATCGCTGCCTGCGGCTGCGGTTTTGGCGTCCTCCAGCGTCTCCGGCAGGGTGTGGAACTGCGCTCTCACGGAGGCGGGCGCGGTGTAGAAGTTCACATTGGCGGCGTCGGGCAGCAGCAGACGGCGGTTTATGCCGTCCAGCCCCGCCCGGATCAGCAGCGTGAAGGCCAGATACGGGCTGCACAGCGGGTCGGGAGAGCGCAGCTCCGCCCGGCGGTACTCGCCCTGCGCGGCGGGGATGCGGATCAGCTGGGAGCGGTTCTCGCTGGACCAGGAGATATACCGCGGCGCTTTGCTGCTGCCGAAGCGGTGGTAGGACTCCTCCCGCGTATTCAGGAACACGGTCATCTCCGCCACATGGCTGAGGATACCGGCGATGATGCGGGGCATCACGTCCTCCCCGTCCCGGCTCTTGGCGGAGATGTTGATGTGCATGCCGTTGCCGGGCTTGTCGGCCAGCGGCTTGGGGGAGAAGTCGGCGGCAAGGCCGTTGCGCACCGCCACGGAGTTCACCACCGCGCGGAAGGTCACGGCGTTGTCGGCGGCGGTGAGGGGGTCGGAGTAGCGGAAGTCGATCTCGTTCTGACCGGGCCCCTGCTCGTGGTGGGAGCACTCCGGGCGGATGCCCATCTGCTCCAGCGTCAGGCAGATCTCCCGGCGGACGTTTTCACCCTTGTCCTCCGGGGCAATGTCCATGTACCCGGCGTTGTCGTAGGGGATGCGGGTGGGTTCGCCGTTGTCGTCCCGGCGGAAGAGGTAGAACTCCATCTCGGTGCCGAAGGAGAAGGAGATGCCCATCTGCTCGGCGTCCGCCACGGCCTGACGCAGCAGAGCGCGGCAGTCGGCATCGAAGGCGGCGCCGTTGGGACGCAGCACATGGCAGAACATGCGCGCCACCCGCCCGTGGTCAGGCCGCCAGGGGAGCATGCAGAGCGTGCCGGTGTCCGGGTGCAGGAACAGGTCGGAGTGCACCTCGTCGCCGAAGCCCGGCACGGCGGAGGCATCGAAGGCGATGCCGTAGGTCAGCGCCCGCTCCAGCTCGTCCGGCAGGATGGAGATGTTCTTCTGGCTGCCAAAGATGTCGCAGTAGGCCAGACGCAGGAATTTGATGTCCTCCTCCGCCACATACTGCCTGATCTCGTCCGCTGTGTATTTCATAGTGATACCGCCTTTCTAATTGGCTACATACATCTGCTGGTAGGGGTTGCTGCTGCCCGGTGTGACCACGGTGTAGGGATCGCGCAGCAGCGCGTCCGCGTCCCGGCCGAACAGCCGGGCGTATTCCTGCACATAGGGTCGGATCTCCGCCATGTCCTCCGCGGTGGCGCTGTGCAGCGACACCTGATCGGGGAAGCGGATGTTGGACACGTCGCCGCGGAACACCATCTTGCCGCCGTGCATCCCCGTGCAGGGGAAGAAATGCACCACAGGCCGCCCGTCGGTGTGCAGCCCCAACACCAGTATCAGGCCGCCGGCCTGATACTCGCCCAGAAAGCTGCCGGCGCGCCCGCCGATGACGATCACCGGCTTGTGCTGCTTGTACGCCTTCATGTGGATGCCGGCGCGGTAGCCCGCGTTGTCGCGGATGTAGATCTCGCCGCCCCGCATGGCGTAGCCCGCCGCATCGCCGGCGCTGCCGTTGATGACGATGCGCCCGGCGTTCATGGTGTCGCCTACGGCGTCCTGGGCGTTGCCGTTGACGGTGATGGAGCCGCCGCCCAGATATGCGCCCAGCGCGTTGCCGGGTACGCCGTCAATGACCAGCGTCTTGCCGCTCATGCCGGCGGCAATGAACCGCTGCCCCTGACAGGCGCAGATGCGGCACTCCTTCCCGGCGCGGCGTATGGTTTCGTTCAATTGGGAGAAGGAAAGCTCCCGCGCTTCTATGAAGTCCATATTGTACCACTCCTTTCGTGGCTTTTCCACGCATATTTCGTATAAATATCGTTTTTTGACGTTTTTTTATTCACCGGCGTGGGCAACGCCCAGGATCTCCAGCTCCTTGTCCGTCAGGTGGATGCCCCGCAGCATCACCCGGTTGCCCCGCAGAGCCTCAATGGAGTTGATGCCCATGCCGCCCATCATCTCCTTGATCTCGTGCTTCCACGCCGTGACCAGATTCACCAGCCGCTCCGCGCTCTGCTGGGGATCCAGCCGTTTGACCAGATCGGGACGCTGGGTGGCGATGCCCCAGCAGCACCGGCCTGTCTGACAGGAGCGGCACAGGTGGCAGCCCATGGCCAGAAGCGCGGCGGTGGCGATATAGCAGGCGTCCGCGCCCAGGGCGATGGCCTTGACCACATCGGCGGAGGAGCGGATGCTGCCGCCCACGATCAGGGACACGTTGTTCCGGATACCCTCGTCCCGCAGCCGCTGATCCACGGCGGCCAGCGCCAGCTCCACGGGGATGCCCACGTTGTCGCGGATGCGGGTGGGAGCCGCGCCCGTGCCGCCCCGGAAGCCGTCGATGGCGATGATGTCCGCGCCGCTGCGGGCGATGCCGCTGGCAATGGCGGCGATGTTGTGGACGGCGGCTACCTTGACGATGATGGGCTTTTTGTACTGGGTGGCCTCCTTCAGGGAGTAGACCAGCTGGCGCAGATCCTCGATGGAGTAGATGTCGTGATGGGGCGCGGGGGAGATGGCGTCCGCGCCCTCCGGGATCATGCGGGTCTTGGACACGTCGCCCACGATCTTGGCACCGGGCAGATGCCCGCCGATGCCGGGCTTGGCGCCCTGCCCCATCTTGATCTCGATGGCGGCGCCGGTGTTCAGGTATTTCTCCTCCACGCCGAAGCGCCCGGAGGCCACCTGCACGATGGTGTTGGCGCCGTAGGGGTAGAAATCCCGGTGCAGGCCGCCCTCACCGGTGTTGTAGCAGATACCCAGCTCCTGCGCGGCGCGGGCAAGGGCGGCGTGGGCGTTGTAGCTGATGGAGCCGTAGCTCATGGCGGAGAACAGAATGGGCACCGACAGCTCCAGCTGAGGCGGCAGGTCGGTGCACAGGGTGCCGTCCGCGTTCCGCCGGATGGCCGACGGCTTTTTGCCCAGAAAGACCCGCGTCTCCATAGGCTCCCGCAGGGGATCGATGGGCGGATTCGTCACCTGCGAGGCATTGATCAGCAGCCTGTCCCAGTACACCGGCAGGGGCCGGGGGTTGCCCATGGAGCTGAGCAGCACGCCGCCGGTGGACGCCTGCTTGTATATCTCCTTCACGGTGGCGCAGCTCCAGTTGGCATTCTCCCGCAGGCAGTTTTCGTTTTTTACAATTTTCAGTGCGTGGGTGGGACAGAAGGACACGCAGCGCTGGCAGTTGACGCACTTGCTCTCGTCGCTGACCATGACCTTCCCGTCGGCGTTGTAGGTGTGTACGCCGTTGGCGCACTGCGTCTCGCAGATACGGCAGCGGGTGCAGCGCGCATCGTTCCGCACCACGTCAAATTCCGGTGTAATGTAATCCAGAGCCATCAATAGGCACCTTCTTTCACTTTCACGATAAACGGCTCGCCGCCCATGGGGGCGTACAGATTCTCGGCGTCGGGAGCCATGACGCGGATGGCGGCCTCCTCACTGGCGATAAACACCTTGTCGTCCTTCTCCGCCGTGACCATGGAGCGCAGCTTCAGGCGGTCGTTCAGCGCCATCAGCCCGCCGTTGAACCCCAGAATAATGGAGAACGGCCCCGTGATCAGCAGGCTGGGATATACCGTCCGCAGATACGTCAGCTGCCGGGCGGCATCCGGCTCCCGGGTGCGGATGGTGGACCAGAAGGGCGCGGCGATCACCGACGCCATCTCCTCCAGCGTCAGCCCCTGCCGCCGCAGCAGATAGTCGGCGATATAGGTGATGACCTCCGTGTCCGTTTGCAAATTGCACTTGTAGCCGTACATTTCAATACAGCGGCGGTTGGCGTCGTAGGAGGATATCTCCCCGTTGTGGACGATGGACCAGTCCAGCAGGGCAAAGGGGTGCGCGCCGCCCCACCAGCCGGGGGTGTTGGTGGGATAGCGCCCGTGGGCTGTCCAGCTGTACGCGCCGTACTCCTCCAGCCGGTAGAACCGCCCCACGTCCTCCGGATAGCCCACCGCCTTGAACGTGCCCATGTTCTTGCCGCTGGAGAATACATGAGCGCCCTTCAGCCGGGTGTTGATGTCCATGACCGTCCGGGCGACGAATTCCTTCTCGTCCAGCTGGAGCCGCGCCAGCACGGAGCCAAGCGGACGCACAAAGTAGCGCCAGATATGGGGAATGTCCGTGATCTCCGGGATAATACGGATGGGGATCAGCTCCGCCTCCACGATCTCGAAGCTCTCCTTCAGCAGAGCTTCGCACTCCCGGCGGGTGGTGTTGTCATCAAAGAAGATGTGAAAGGCATACTCCTCCCGGTGCTCCGGGTATATGCCGTAGGCGGCGAAGCCGCCGCCCAGGCCGTTGGAGCGGTCATGCATGGGGATCATACTCTTAATAACAGCTTCGCCGCTCATCCGCGTCCCCTCCCGGGAGATGACCGCCGATATCGCGCACCCGGAGGGGATGCGCACCTGTCCTTCCAGTTTCATACTGTGTCCGTCCTTTCCTGAGCCGTTGTTTTCCTGTGCTTCCAGCCCGCCCTTTCAAACGAGGGAGGGGGAAAAGGAAACAAAAAGACGCCCATCCGGCAGGGACAAATGTCCTGCTCGGATGAACGCCTTTGCTCATCATGGTTCGGCATTATAGCACGACTGCATCATAAAGTCAATGAATAAAACGACAAAAATTGTGAAAATAGCTGATTGACAAATCTCTCACATGCGCCTATAATTTCGCCCATGAAAGGCAAAGGCGTCTTGAAGCTCAGGGCTTCGTGACGCCTTTTTCTATTTTCAAATTTATTAAAAACGGGGTGGAACACATGAAAACCGTATCGGACATCTTCGGCACACTGGTATTTGATGACCGCGTGATGAAGGCGAGACTCCCCCATGACGTCTATCTGTCTCTGAAAAAGACCATTGACGAGGGCGGCCGGCTGGACAGTCAGGTGGCCGACGCCGTGGCAGAGGCCATGAAGGATTGGGCCATCGAGCATGGAGCGACCCATTTTACCCATTGGTTCCAGCCGCTGACCGGCATCACCGCCGAAAAGCACGACAGCTTTATCACCCCCTCGCCGGACGGCGGTGTGCTTATGGAGTTCTCCGGCAAGGAGCTGATCCAGGGCGAGCCGGACGCGTCCAGCTTCCCCTCCGGCGGCCTGCGCGCCACGTTTGAGGCGCGGGGCTACACGGCCTGGGATCCCACGTCCTACGCCTTTATCAAGGACAAGGCGCTGTGCATCCCCACGGCCTTCTGTTCCTACGGCGGCGAGGCGCTGGACAAAAAGACGCCGCTGCTGCGCTCCATGCAGGCGCTGAACAAGCAGGCGCTGCGCGTGCTGCACCTGTTCGGCAACACGGACGTCAAGTGCGTGCGCACCTCGGTGGGACCCGAGCAGGAGTACTTCCTTGTGGATCGCGCCATGTTCGACAAGCGGAAGGATCTGGTGTTCTGCGGGCGCACGCTGTTCGGCGCGAAGCCTCCCAAGGGGCAGGAGATGGACGACCACTACTTCGGCGCTATCAAGCCCCGCGTGGCGGCGTATATGGCCGACCTGAACGAGGAGCTGTGGAAGCTGGGCATTCTGGCCAAGACGGAGCACAACGAGGTGGCTCCCGCCCAGCACGAGCTGGCGCCCATCTATACCACTACAAATATCGCCACCGACCACAACCAGCTGACCATGGAGATCATGCAGAAGGTGGCCGCCCGGCACGGGCTGGTGTGCCTGCTGCACGAAAAGCCCTTCGACGGCGTCAACGGCTCCGGTAAGCACAACAACTGGTCCATGGCCACCGATACCGGCGTGAACCTGCTGACCCCCGGCGAGACACCCCACGAGAACGCGCAGTTCCTGCTGTTCCTGTGCGCGGTGATACAGGCCGTGGACGACTATCAGGATCTGCTGCGGCTGTCCGTGGCCACCGCCGGCAACGACCACCGTCTTGGCGCCAACGAAGCGCCGCCCGCCGTGGTGTCCATCTTCCTGGGTGACGAGCTGACCGCCATCCTGGAGTCCATCGAAAAGGACGAGCCGTACAGCGGCACGGAAAAGACCGTCATGAAGCTGGGCGTGCATGTGCTGCCCAAGTTCATCCGCGATACCACCGACCGGAACCGCACCTCCCCCTTCGCCTTTACCGGCAACAAGTTCGAGTTCCGTATGCTGGGCTCCGCCAACTCCATCGCCTGCTGCAACATCATGCTGAACGCGGCGGTGGCCGAGTCCCTGCGCCAGTACGCCGACGCGCTGGAGGGCGCCGGGGACTTCGACAGTGCGCTGCATCAGCTGATCCAGTCGGTCATCAAGAAGCACAAGCGCATCATCTTCAACGGCAACGGCTATGACGATGCCTGGATCAAGGAGGCCACCGAGGTGCGCGGTCTGCTGAACCTGCGCACCACGCCGGACGCCATGCCCTGCATCCTGGAAGAAAAGAACGTGAAGATGCTCACATCCCTGAAGGTCATGTCCGAGGCGGAGATACGCTCCCGCTACGAGATCATGCTGGACAACTATCGCAAGACCGTCAATATCGAGGCGGAAACGATGGTGGACATGGCGCGCCGCCAGATCCTGCCCGCCGTGGAGAAGTTCTCCGCGAAGCTGGCACAGGACATCGCGCTGAAGAAGGCGGTGGCGCCGGTGGTGTCCGGTATCTACGAGATAACGCTGGTCACGCGGCTGTCCGACCTTGTTGAGGAGATCGACGCCGCCGTGGAGGATCTGGCCGCAGCGCTGGCTGCGTTCCACAAGATCGACGACGTGACTGAGAGCGCCAACATGGTGCGGGATGTGCTGCTGCCCAAGATGGAGGCGCTGCGCAAGCCCTGCGACGAGGCGGAGCAGCGTACCGCTGTTGGCTGCTGGCCGTTCCCCACCTACGGTGATCTGCTGTTCGGCGTGCAGTAAACGCCGGTTCTTACTGAGCTTCCGATCCCACCGGGTTCCGCCAGACCCTGTGGTTCCCGTACCCTTGCAAACGGGGTACCATTTCTCTCCTGAAAAGTGAAGTGCCGTGTGCCTGCGGGCGCGCGGCACTTCGCTTTTTTATAGGTGGACGGCGGCAAGCAAAATAACGCGGCGCCCCCTGAACAAAGGGGCGCCGCGCTTTCCGTCCATGTGTGGCACAGACGGAGGAGGGTTATATTCGCCGCTCTATGCAAGCGGGAACCGCGAGGGGAGTTCCACCTAAAGGCAGAAAAGGCGCTAACTTACCTGGAAACGGCATACCACGTGTTTTTTACTTCCCCATTATATACTTTCAACGAAGATATGTAAGCACGGGTTTTCCCGCAGTCACGTCAAGGCAATCAAAAGGCACAAGCATAACTTATGCCCTTTGATTGCCCCTCACCCCGGAGGGTGAGGGGACTTGAAAAAACGCCCTCGCTTAATTGCTGGACTAAAGGCTGTTAAGCAGTATACTCAACTTTCGTCTTTTCGCCTTCAAGGGGATCAACAACTCCGTCGTTTATCGTTCCAGTTTTAAATGTGCAAATATTAGCACCCGTTGTGCCATCAGCGGTTGTCATGTGGTTCACAACATTGTTGCAGATGCCGTTCAAATAGATATACATAAACGAAGTGGCATCTTTGCACTGACCATTGACCACGATAGCGCCAATCGTTGATGTTTCATCATCCCGTGTCAGCACTGTTCTGTTACCGAGCATGTAATTGCCATAAGCATCCTTGCCGCCGGTTAATGTGAGAGTGGCTACACTTGCATTGCTAAGGTTGATTTCGCGGCTTCCCGTTCCGACAAAGACGTTAACAACATCAATCTCGACATTTTTCAAGGAAATATTGCCTTCAAAAGCAGAGATCTTAATTTGGGTCTTGGCAGCCATTTCAATTGTATTGACATCTTTGGTCGTTGTAGTACCAAGCGTACCTACCAAAACATCATTACCGGTGGTGGAGCTGTTTTTAATTTCACCAATAAATGTGCCAGCAATGCCGCCAGTTTTATATTCAGCACCCACAACTGTCGCTGTGTTTTTACACGATGTGATTGCGCTTGCTTTTGTATCGTTCTTACCCACGATGCCACCAGCATTTGCTGCAGATGTAACAGTTCCGTTGTTTGCGCAGTTCTCAACCGTTATTACACGACAGTTTCCTGCAATACCGCCGGCTTGTGCTGTATTAGTCGCCGTCACCACTCCATTATTTTCGCAGTCAGTGATCTTTAATTTACCCGACTCATCGCCAGACCATCCATAGATACCTCCGGCAGCTATTTTGTTTGCATTAACTGCACCATAGTTCTTGCAATTTTTTATCACGCAATCGCTGCTAAGAGGTCCATATTGATCGGAGCTACTGCTTCCCTGTGCATACATAACAATACCGGCGGCTTTATCGCTGGCATTGATAGTAGCTCTGTTGACACAGTTTTCAATGGTAGCGCCACCGACCACTCTTGCAACAATGCCGGCAGCATTCTTTCCGTTCACATTACCCTCAACAGTCAAGTTTTTCACTGTTGCATTCTCGACCGCACCAAAAAAGGCTACGCAATCGCCACTGCTGATTTTAAGATTTTTAATGGTTCTTCCGTCGCCGTCAAAAGTACCCTTAAATACATTGGAAGTACCTTTGGTGCCAATAGGAGTCCACTCATTTCCATTGAGGTCGATATTTTTGGTGAGCTTAATGGTATAACCTTCATAGTTATTTCCGTCGTTTACTGCCTTTGCCAGCGCAGCAAGCAGCTTGCCGGAGTCAACGGTGACAACCATCTTGGTGTCATCCGTTGCATCAGCGAGTTCTTTGGCGGTAGCAATGTCGCCATTCCAAGTGTCGATCGGATACTCGGCATTCTCGTCGTACTCATTACTGTAGCTGTCGTTCTCCACGGTGTCCTGCGTGGCGTAAACAGTGAACTTAATGCCGGTAAGTGTCTTGCCCATGTAGTCGTTGCCGGCAGCCTCGTCCATGTGAGCGGAAACGGTGATCATATCGGTGGATGCACCGGCAGTTCCCTTGGCGGTCAAATGACCCTCGGCGCTCATATCAAATTCTTCGCCACTTGCGGTTTTGTAGGTGAACTTGATTACATCGAGCAGCGGGGAATCGCCGTCCAAACCGGTGATGACGATCTTATATTTGAGCGCCAAATTGCCGGTGTTGGCAATCTTGAACGGAGTGAGCAGGTATGTACAACCCGGCTCCCAGAGAATATCGTCCTGATTGGCGATATCGTTACCGTTCTTGTCTACCCATTTCAGAGTGTCAATTTCCGTGCCTTTCTTGTCCTGAATCTCAACATGAAGATTGCCGGACGTAATCTTGTTGACGCCGGTGGACGCGGTATCGGTAAACCATGCGAACGTTGTCCCGACCAGCA
>DNFA01000059.1:1321-4279 GCA_003487665.1 Oscillibacter sp. | reverse complement strand
GCAGGTTTTTTGACAGTCTGAACGCCTCAGGCCGTTGGCCTGAGGCGTTGCTTTTTACCATATTACCATATCTGCGCCTTGAGGATGCTCTTTTTGTACGCCGCGCGGAAGTAGATGCACTCCGCGATGCCGGTGATGACCCAGGAGAAGATGTACAGCAGGTACAGGGACGGCACCGTGTGGAAATAGGCGAACACCGTGTAGATCCATATCACCCGGAACACGCAGGAGCCCATGATGACCATAATGGTGGGCGCGATGCTCTTGCCGATGCCGCGGGAGGCGGCAATGCTGGCGTCCATCAGCGCGCCGATGCCGTAGGAGAACGCCATGATCCGCAGCCGATCCATACCGGCGTCGATGACCTCCGGCTTGTCGGCGAACAGGCTCAGGAACTGCCGTCCGAACACCAGCAGCAGCCCGCCGCAGATGCTGCCCACGGCGAAGGCATAGAACATGCTGATGAGATAGCTCTTGGTGATGCGATCCTTGTGCCCCGCGCCCCAGTTGCGGCTGACGAAGCTGGCACAGGCGGTGTAGAACGCCCCCATCATGTTGAACACCAGCGTGTCGGCGTTGGCGGCGGCCGCCGCGCCGGAGACGGTGATCTCGTCAAAGGAGTTCAGACCCGCCTGCACGAACAGGTTGGCCACGGCGAAAATGGCGTTCTGCAGGCCGGAGGGAATGCCGATCATCAGCACCCGCTTGGCTGCCATGGGGTGCAGCCGCAGCTTGCGTATGTCCAGCCGGCAGGCGTCCTGCCGCCGCAGCAGGTGGATGACGATGAGAATGGCGGACACCCACTGGGCGATGGCGCTGGCGATGGCCACGCCCTCGGCGGACATATTGCAGCCGATGACGAACACCAGATTCAGCACCACGTTCAGCACACCGGCAATGAACAGGTACACCAGCGGCCGCTTTGTGTCGCCGGTGGCGCTGAGGATGCCGTTGCCGCAGTTGTACAGCCCCATACCGGGCAGGCCGATGGCGTACAGCTTCAGATACAGCACCGCGCCGGGCAAAAATTCCTCCTTGGTGTTCAGTAGCCGCAGCATAGGCTCGGCGAAGAACACGCACACAAGGCATACCAGCACGCCCAGACCCAGACAGATCAGGAAGGACGAGTGGACGGTCTTTTCCACGTTGTCGTTGTCCTCCATGCCCAGTCCGCGGGCAGCGGCTACGTTCACGCCTGCGCCCACGCCGATCAGCAGTCCCGTAAACAGGGACACCAGCGTGGTGGTGGAGCCCACCGCGCCCAGCGCGATATAGGTGTTATACGCGTACTTACCGGCGATGGCCACGTCGCTGAGGTTGAACAGCACCTCCAGCACCTGCGTCATCATCAGCGGCAAGCTGAAAAGCAGAATATTTTTCCAAAGTGAACCGGAGGTCATCTCCACAGTGAGAGCCCTCCGGCGCGTGACGGTCTTGCTCATGCCCGCACCCTCCTATACATTAACAGAATAGAAACATCCGAACGTGATAGCCAGTATAACACAGCGCATTACACAAAACAACCCCCCTCCCATGGAATATTTTTGTGTGTGCGCCGATTTGGTTTTGTGTATAGTGCATAATATGACGCCACAATTTTGGGCACATCATCCAAATATTCGGTGCAACCCCGTCCGGCGGCGGGATTTGACAGGGTACGCCATCTCCGCTATAATGGCGGTGAATGACCGCCGCCCTCTCCGGACGGCTCTGCAAGGAGGTACCCCCTATGAAACGAATCCTGTGCTCCACGCTGGCGCTGGTGCTGGCGCTGAGTCTCTGCGCCTGCGGCGAAAGCGGCGGCGATACCGGGCCCACCTATCCCGCCGCCTTTGCCGGTCTGGAGGATCAGATCGACGCTGCCCGTGAGGAAGGACGGCTGACGGTCTGCGTCTCCGGCGATGAGCCGTTCCTGACCGCCGCCTGCGAAAAATTCGAGGAGCTGTTCGATATCAGCGTCACCGTCCGCACGGCGGAGCCGGGCGCCCTGCCCAACGGCAGCGGCGCAGACGTGTGGTACGGCGGCGATGAAGCCCTGTGCCGCACCCTGTCCGAAAGCGGCGGGCTGATGGCTTACACACCGGAGGCTGCATCCGCTCTCATTGACCCCGGCTACGGCCATGAGGACTACTGCGTTATCAACGCCGACGCGCTGGGCATCATGGTGAACAGCAATGTGCTGACCCGCATGGGCATCTCCGCGCCTCGTACATGGGACGATCTGCTGGAGCCGGTGTACCGGGAGCTGGTGTGGCTGCCCGCCTATGACACGGCGGAGGGACACCTGTTCGTCCGGGCGATGATGGAATACTTCGGCGATGACGCTGCGGACTATCTCACCCAGCTGGACACCAGCGTGCAGTTCTACACCACCGGCACGGATACCGCCGCCAAATGCCTGTCCACCGGTGAGTGCGTCATCGGCGTCGGCTGGCTCAGCACCGGCCTGACCGCCCAGCGGAACAGCGGCAGCAGCGCCATCGCCATGTGGGCGCCGGCGGCGGAGGGCGTGCCCGGCCGGGTGCAGACCACCGCCATTTTTGCCGACGCGCCCCACCCCAACGCCGCTAAGCTCTGGCAGGAGTTCGCCCTGTCCCCCCAGTGCATGGAGCTGATGGAGGACAACGGATGCAGCCGCTTCCCCACCGTCTGGGACGGGCAGGAGACGATGCCGGACATGGACCCCGCGCAGCTGAAGCTGTACGACGCGGAGACGGAGGAGACGTCCGCCGCAGTGGATGAGGTCATTGCCGCGGTCATGGAGACGCTGGCGGAGAACGGCGTGGACACCGAGGACGCCGCCCGCTGGCATGTGGCGTAACGGCGCATATACGGCGATTTCGCAGGGGCGGATGCCTGCATCCGCCCCTACGCCGCGCAGCGCCGCCCTTCGCTGAGACAGGGTCTTTGCATGAAAACGGAAAAGAGGCGGTCTTAGGCCGCCTGGCATAAGAAAAC
>DNFA01000059.1:462-1039 GCA_003487665.1 Oscillibacter sp. | reverse complement strand
GCGGCCTTTTGCCGTCTCTTTTGCTTTTGGTGTACCGCCTCAGGCATCCTCCCCATCGGAAGGATCCTCCGTTTCGATGTAAATCTCCTCGCACTGCCGCTGTGCGGCGATCAGGATATCCATGGCTTTTTCTGTTGCATCCATCAGCTTCATATACATCTGCTTGTAATCGGCCATTGTGTCACCCCCTTACGCACATAGTATATCTGAAAACAAGATAAAATGCAATATCTGAAAAGAAGATATTTTATCCTGTTGCAGGGTGATATGATGCGTTATGAAGTTTTACCGTATGAAAATATCCGCAGCCTGCGTGTGGATGCCGGCATGACCCAGCAGCAGGTGGCGGAATATCTGAATGTGAAGCAGAACACATACTCTCAGTACGAGATAGGCGTGCTGAACTATCCCATAGATGTGCTGTGCCGCCTGGCTGACCTGTATCAGGTGAGCGTGGACTACCTGCTGGGGCGTACCGACGAAAGAACGCCGTATCCCAGGAAAAAATGACACGGCCGCGCGGCACATGGGAAAGCGGATTCCCACGCCAGTGTTTACCCCAAGGGCACTTGCTTCG
>DNFA01000059.1:0-130 GCA_003487665.1 Oscillibacter sp. | reverse complement strand
GGGCGGGCGACTCTGCCCGCCCTTGCCGCGCAGGAACGCCGCCCCCTGGATAAGCAAAGCCCTGTGCCGCTATGCGGCACAGGGCTCAGCCTGTCAAAAAACCTGTCTGGTTACAAGTATCGGAGGGAAG
>DNFA01000089.1 GCA_003487665.1 Oscillibacter sp. | reverse complement strand
GGCAGCGGGCAGCGTCGCGCGACAGCGCATCGCGGAAAGCTGTGGAGGCACAATCCTTTGAACCGGGAAAAACCGGGAAACCGGTTGCGCGTGGGACAGGTCAGCGCGAAATCATAGCTGACGCGCGTGAGGAAGTCTTGAAACGCAGTTTCAAGCGGCGTTTTTGGTGACTTTTGTCGCTGCTGACAAAAGTTACCCGCCGGAGGCAAAAAAGAGGGGGTTCCGCGCCTGCGGACGCGGGGTACGTCAGGGGTGCGGCGGTCATACGGGGCGGACAGAGTCGTCCGCCCCTACAAAGGGACGCAGCCACCTACGACGGGACGTCGAGGACGCCGTCCCCTACAGGACGGGCGGACGGATCCCCACGCCAGTGTGCGGCGGGGCACATGGGCCCCGCCCTACAGGGTGCGGAGGTCGTCGTGCGGAGCGGGACGCAGGGAAGAGGTTTTATATGAGGAAAGGAGAAGGGCGAGATGAAGGAGAAAATGGTGACGGTCATGCTGCCGCGAGGCAGAAAGCAGGAGGAGAACTTTGTCATCGTGTCGGTGAACGGGCGCAGCTGGAAGATCATGCGCGGCGTGGAGGTGCGCGTGCCGGAGTGCGTGGCGGAGGTGCTGGAGAACGCCCGCATGATGGCGGAGGAGGCGCGGCGCTACGTGGACGAGCGCGCTTCCTGAGGTGGCGGCTATGGCGAAGGTGACGGCAAAGCAGGTGCTGGATCGGGTGGACGCGCTGGCACCCAACGGGTATGAGCGCGGGGAGAAGCTGCGGTGGCTGGCGCAGGCGGAGGGCTTTGTGCTGCGGGAGATCGGGCATCAGACAGGGGAGCTGCCTGACATGACGGAGACGACGGTGCTGACGGCACCGGTACCCTACGACGAGATGTACCGGCACTATGTGGAGGCGCAGATCCACTATGCCAACGGGGAGACGGCGCGGTACAACAGCGCCGGGAGCCTGTGGAACAACGCCTTTCTCACCTACCGGGACTACTGCGCCAGAACGGAGACACCGCCGGCGTGCCCGGTGCTGCGGTTGTGCTGAAGGGAGGCGGGGAGGATGTATTTTCCCAAGCTGAAGGCGCAGGCGCAGCAGAGAGCCGCCGTGGAGCAGTTCGGCGGACTGGATCGCCGGGTGGGACACGGCGCGGGCTGCGCGGAGAACATGAAGAATATGTGGAGCGGCGGGTATCCGGCGCTGGAGACAAGACCCCGGCGGGGCGTGATGCGGCAGCTGACGAAGCCCCACGGCATCGTGGAAAAGGACGGGCTGTTCTGGGTGGACGGCACGGCGCTGTATGTGAACGGGGCAAAGACGGAGCTGGTGCTCAGCGACAGCGACAAGCAGCTGGTGAGCATGGGCGCGTATCTGCTGATCTTCCCGGATAAGAAGTACATCAACACCCAGAAGCTGACGGAGTACGGCAGCATGGAGAACATACAGACCTCCACGGGGGAGGTGACGTTCACGCTGTGCTATGAGAACGGGGAGAGCGTGGGCAGCTATGTGACCGGCACCTACGCGCCCAAGGAGCCGGGCACAGGGGATCTGTGGATGGATACGGATCGCCGGGTGACGGTGCTGCGGCGCTATGACGGCGGCAGCTGGGTGGAGGTGACGGGTGTGTGCACGAAGATCGCCGCCACGGGGCTGGGCAGGGGCTTTCAGGCCGGGGACGGCGTGACGGTGTCCGGCTGCGGTGCGCTGGAGCTGAACGGACTGCATGTGCTGAAGGCGGCAGCGGACGACTGGGTGCTGATACCGGCCATGTGCCGGGCGCTGGACAGCCAGACGGCGGCGGTGACGGTGATGCGCACCATCCCGGAGATGGACTTCGTGGTGGAGCAGGGAAACCGGCTGTGGGGGTGCAAGTACGGTATCGTGGACGGGCAGGCGGTGAACGAGGTGTACGCCTGTGCGCTGGGGGACTTCCACAACTGGAACAGCTTTGCGGGGCTGAGCACGGACAGCTATGCGGCGGCCAGAGGCTCGGACGGTGCGTTCACCGGGGCGGCGGCCTGCATGGGCGGCGTGGTGTTCTTCAAGGAGAACTGCATGGAGCGCATCTATCCGGCGGCGGGCGGCGGGCACCAGATCGTGACGGTGCCGTGCAGCGGTGTGCGCCGGGGCGCGGAGAGAACGGTGGCCGTGTCGGACGGCGTGGTGTATTACCTGGGGAATGACGGGGTGTACGCCTTTGACGGGAGCATGCCGGTGTGCGTGTCCCGGGCGCTGGGCGACAAGAGGTATATCGGCGGCGTGGGCGGCGGCGAGAGCGGGCGCTACTGGCTGGCGGCAAAGGAGGCCGCCGGTACCACGGAGCTGCTGGTGTACGATACGCAGAGAAAGCTGTGGCACCGGCAGGACACCGTGGAGGTGATGGGCTTTGTGCGGCAGGACGGCGTGATGCTGCTGCTGTGCAGGGACGGGCGGCTGCTGGACACCGCCGGTGAGGTGGGCACAAAGGAGACGAACGTGGTGTGGAGCGCCGAAAGCGGCGATCTGGGGCTGTATACGCCGGAGCACAAGTATCTGGCGCGGCTGGAGCTGCGGATGAAGCTGGAGGAGGGCGCCGTGGTAAAGGCGTTCGTGCGGTACGACAACGGCGAGACGTGGGAACAGGTGGGGACTGTTACCGGGACGGCGGAGCAGACCAGGGGCGCGGTGATGCAGCTGCGTCCCAGACGGTGCGGACACCTGCGGCTGAAGTTGATGGGGCTTGGCCGGTGCCGGGTGTACAGCGCGGCGGCGGTGTATGAGAAGGGGAGTGACGTGGAATGATGACGCTTCCCCTGCCTGCGGCACCGGCGGGGACGGTGCAGGAGCAGGCGGCGCAGCAGTATTCGTATCTGGTGCAGATGGCGCAGCAGCTGAATCTGGCGCTGGGGCAGCTGGAGGAGCTGGGCAGCGGGGCGGGCGCGGAGTCCGCCCGGCGGCAGGCCGGGGCGTACAGCGAGCAGGCACAGGAGGCGGCGCGGGCGGCAGAGGAGCAGTACGACACGCTGCGGAGCATGATACTGAAAACGGCGGAGCAGGTGGAAAAGACCACGGAGGAGCTGACGGCGAGGCTGAAGGAGGAGTATGTGGCGAGCTCGGACTTCGGCAGCTATGTGGCGAAGCTCAGCGCGTATCTGGAGGCCAATCCACAGGCGATGACACAGTATTACAGCTTTTTTTCCGACCTGCAGGCCAATGTGGAGAAGGTGGACGCGGCCTTTTCCCACTACAAGGTGGACACGGAGGGGTACATCCGGACGGGCATCGTGTACTATGACGGGGCGGTGCCGGTGTACGGCGTGGCGGTGGGACAGGATCTGACCTGCCGGGAGATCGACGGGCAGCGGGTGGTGGAGCAGAGCAACTTCCGGGCGGTGTTCACCGCGTCGCGGCTGTCCTTCTGGCAGGACGCCACGGAGGTGGCCTATGTGTCCAACAACCGGCTGTACATCACCAACATCACGGTGCTGGGCGCCATCGCCGTGGGACAGTGGAGCGTGGAAGCAGCGGAGGGCGGGCTGGCCTTCCGATGGATCGGAGGGTGAGTGAATGAGCTATACGGCGCTGGACAGCATCCAGTGGGGCGGTACGCCCAAAATCGGCGTGAGCTTCGGGTACGACAGCAGACGCTCCGGCGGGGACATGCAGTACCGCATCTATGTGACGGTGGCACCGCTGACGGGGGCGTCCTACTTCGGGTATCCCATCTATCTGACGGTGTATGTGGACGGGGACTGTGTGGACAGCGGATACACGCTGAAGCAGGCATCCCCCAGCCGGTGGAGCGGCAGCATCGAGTATGACAGCGGCTGGGTGACGGCGGCGGGCGCTATGGGCAGCGCACCGCTGAGCATCCGGCTGTACAGCGGCTCCGGCTCTACCAGAGACGACAGCTACGGCTATGCACTGCCGGTAGAACGGGTGGAGTCCATCGGGGATTTCACCCTGACGGCGGGTGACGCGGTCATCGGACAGGCGGGGACGCTGACGGTGACAAGGCCGGGGTACGGGTATAGCTTCGCGTTCCGCTATGCGCTTGGCAGCGCAGGCGGGAGTATCGCCGCCGGTGATCTGAAAACGGTGAACAGCAGCAGCGGACGGGTGGTGTATCAGTGGACGGTGCCGGAGGCGCTGGCACAGCAGCTGCCGGAGAGCACCTGGGGCACCGGCACTGTGACCATGCAGGTGTACAGCGGCGGAACGCTGGTGGGAAGCCTCAGCGCGCCGTTTACCGCATACGTGCCGGAGACCATGCGGCCGGAGGTGACGTTGGAGACGGCGGTGGTCAACGACAATGCGGCGGTGCAGGGCTGGGGCGTGTGCTTGCAGGGCGTGAGCCGGATGCAGTACACGGCGGAGGCCACGGCCATGGGCGGCGCGTCCGTGCAGGAGTACCGGTTCCGGTTCGCGGGACAGGAGATCACCGGCGCGTCAGGCACCACCGGGGCGGTGGGCATCAGCGGGACGCTGACGCCGGTGGTCACGGTGACGGACAGCCGCGGGCGCACCACGACGGTATCGGGCACGCCGGTGACGGTGTGCGAGTACCACACGCCGGTCATCACCGCGTCCGGGGTGGTACGGTGCGGCGCGGACGGCACGGAGAAGGACGACGGGGCGTATCTGAAGGTGCGGTGCGCGGCGTCCTGCTCGGAGGTGCAGGGACACAACAGCGTGCAGGTGCGGGCACGGATGCGGCCTATGGGCGGCCAGTGGAGCGGCTATACGGAGCTGCTGAACGGGGCGGAGCAGCTGCTGGGCGGCGGACTGAGCCCCACCGCGTCCTATGAGGTGGAGCTGAGCGCGGTGGATGCGGTGGGCGGCGTGCGCACGGTGCGGTATACGGCGTCCACCAGTCAGGTGACGATGCATCTGCGCAGCGGCGGTAAGGGCGCGGCTTTCGGTAAATACAGCGAGGGAGAGCGGCTGGAGTGCGCGTGGCCGGCGGTGTTTTACGGAGATTTGGCTGTGTCGGGAGCGCTGACGGTGAACGGAGAGACGGTGGAGGCGCTGGCGTATCCGGTGGGCAGCGTGCGGTTGACGGACAGCGCCGCGCCGCCGGAGACGGCGGACGGCCTGACATGGGAGAGCGTGGAGACGGGCATCGCCGGCGTGTACGGCTGGCGGCGCACATCCTGAGAAGGGGAAGGAGAGGACGAGAAATGGCATCCACATATACGATGGTGGCTTACGGCTCTCAGGGCAGCGCGGTGAAGCAGCTGCAGAGCGAGCTGAACAGGAGAGGGTACAGCCTGGACGAGGACGGTATCTTTGGCAAGAAAACAAGAGCCGCCGTGCGGGACTATCAGAAGAAGAACGGGCTGCGCATGGTGGACGGCATCGCCGGTGACGAGACGTGGGGAAGCCTGCTGGCATCGCCCACGGCAGAGGAGCAGGCGGCGCTGGATGCAGCGGCTGCGGAGGCAGCCAGACCACGCGCGGAGGTGACGGAAAGCACGGCGCGCCGCTTGCAGGAGCTGGAGAAGGGCTATACGCCCTCGGATGAGGTGGCGGCGGCCGGAGAGTACAGGGACAGCGTGGCGGCGCTGGAGCCGGAGGGGTATGAGTCCGGGTTCAGCGAGAAGCTGCAGGCGCTGTATGACCAGATCGCCGGGCGCAAGGCGTTCGAGTACGATCCGGAGGAGGACGAGGACTATCAGCGGTACGCGAAGCTGTACGCCGCCCGGGGTGCGGCGGCCATGGAGGACACGCTGGGCAAGGCGGCGGCGCTGACCGGCGGGTATGGCTCCAGCTATGCGCAGACGGCGGGGCAGCAGGCGTACAATGGGTATTTGCAGGAGCTGGCGGCGCTGGTGCCGGAGCTGCGGCAGGCTGCGTTGGCGGAGTACCGTCAGGAGGGGCAGGCGTTGGAGACACAGTACGATCTGCTGACCCAGCAGGAGAAGAACGAGTACCAGCGCTGGCAGGACGGCCGCAAGGAGTGGGAAAAACTGCTGGCGGCGGCGCAGGACGAGTATGAGAGCGCAGGGGACAGGGATCAGAGGATGTATCAGGCGCTGCTGAACCACTTCGAGGACAAAGCGGAGCAGGAGAAGAAGCTGTCGTCCTCCGGTGTGCGGCTGGTGGACAGCGGCGAGGACGGCGGCAGGGGTGAAAGCCTCAGCTCCACGGCGGCGGAGAGCCTGCAGCGGGCGGTGCGCAACTATCTGAAAAAGGGCAACGGCGATCTGGCGCAGGCACTGGTGGAGAAGTATGCCCAGCGGATGACACCGGCGCAGAGACAGCGGTTCGATGCGCTGCTGAGCGGCGGAGGTCAGTGAAAAGGGGTTGCAATCGCAGGCGGCGTATGGTATCATACCGGAGGTATATTGCGAAGCGGTGGGGACACCGCAGCGGCTCGTAAGAGAGACGGAGAGCCGTGGGAAAGGAGTCATAATGGAGAAAACCAAGAAGCACTTTCTGCGGCGGGCGGCGCTGCTGCTGGCAATGCTGACGTTGGCCTCCGCCGTTATGGTAGGCTGCGGCGGGAAGAAGGAGCCGGAGAAGGATCCCAAGGATGACGAGGTCATCGTGAAGCCGGAGCCTGTGGTGCTGCCGGAGGGTGTGAGCTTTGACGAGAAGAAGTACCCGGATGTGTTCGGGTTCATGCAGGTGCCCAACGCCAGCCAGTGCGCCATCAGCAAGGGACACTATCTGGCACAGAGCCCTAAATCCGCCAAGAGCGAGACGGGGTACGACGACGACTATTATCTCAACCGCGATCTGGACGGCGTGACCAACAAGGCCGGTTCCCTGTACATTCAGGCGCACTACAACAAGTCTGATCTCAGCGATCCGGTGACGGTGATCTACGGGCACAACATGGCCAACCGCTCTATGTTCGGCGGCTTGCAGAGCTATGCCGAGACACTGAAGTTTGGCGATAACGCCCTGCTGTACATCTATCAGCCGGATCGCAAGGTGACATACCGCATTTTCGCGGGTATTCCCTATGATACCAGCCACATCCTGTACTATCACGATTTCACGGATGAGAAGGTGTTCAACGATTTCTTCCAGGCGCTGGGCAAGGCGGCGGACGATCCCAAGTACAAGAGCGACACCAACCAGAATGCCTTTTACAGCGCAGAGGGCTGCGTGAACGTGGATAAGGCCAACCTGCCCACCGCAGGGGACAAGGTGGTGGTGCTGTCCGTGTGCAAGAACGGGGACGACAACCACCGGTACCTGATCATGGCGAAGATGGTAGAGGACTCCGCCGAGCCGATCGTCATGACCAAGGAGGAGGCCGAGGCCGCCGGCGTGACGGCGGATCGCATTCTGGATAAGGATGCACTGACCGATAAGACGGACGCTTCCAACAAGACGGATGCCTCTGCAAAGCCGGGCACTTCTGCTAAGACGGATACCTCCGCAAAGACGGACACCTCCGCTAAGACCGATACCTCCGCTAAGACCGATAAGAAGAGCTGAGGATAACAAATAAAAAACTCCCGAACCGGATGGTTCGGGAGTTTTTATGTGAACACTCGATTTGCAATGTCCGATGAGGGCGGACAGAGTTGTCCGTCCTTACGGGTGGGATGATGCGGCGACGGGACGTCGAGGACGCCGTCCCCTACGAACGGGATGATGCGGACGGGGTTTCGTGTGGGTGGGCATCAGATGCGCTGGCCGTCGGTCTGGGCCAGCAGGTCGGCCAGAGAGACGCTGTCCAGATAGTCGTTGATGAGGGCATCCAGCTTTTCCCACATGGGGAGGGTGGTACACTGACCGGCACGCGGGCAGGGGTTCTCCTCGCTCTCCAAACAGGTGACGGGGGCCAGTGAGCCCTCCGTCAGGCGGAGGATCTGCCCCACGGAGTAGTCGGCGGCGGGGCGGTTCAGGCGGTAGCCGCCGCCCTTGCCCCGCAGACCGTCCACAAGGCCGGCCTTGGAGAGAACGGAGATAATGCTCTCCAGATATTTTTCGGAAATGCCCTGCTTTTCCGCGATGAGGGGCAGGGGCATGTAGACGGTGGAATCGCTCTGCGCCAGCTCCAGCATGACGCGCAGGGCGTAGCGCCCTTTGGTGGATACGAGCATGGGAATGGCCTCCCTTACAAAGATAAACATAGTATACCACTATGTTTACAACTGCGCAAGGGAAATTTATCGGTCACATGTAGTGGTACTTGTTTCGCTTGGCCACAAGGAAGATGACGGAGATCAGGAAGGCGAAGCATTCGGCGGCGGTGATCGCCCACCAGATGCCGTCCACGTCCAGCAGAAGGGGCAGCAGGAGGACGGCGCCGGACTGGAACACCAGTGTGCGCAGGAAGGAAATGGCGGCGGAGATGGCACCGTTATTCAGGGCGGTGAAGAAGCCGGAGGTGAAGATGTTGAAGCCCACCAGCAGGAACGACCAGGAAAACAGGGTGAAGGCATGGGTGGTCAGGGCGCAGAGGTCGGTGTCATAGCCCACGAAGAGGTGGGAGAGGGGCGCGGCCAGCAGCCGCGCCAGCGCGGACAACATCACGCCGCCGATGGCCATCAGCAGAACGCTTTTGCGCAGGAGGCTCTTCAGCTCCGGGTGATTCCGAGCACCGTAGTGATAGCTGATGACAGGGGCGCAGCCGATGGAGTAGCCAATGAAGATGGCCACGAAAATGAACTGGACGTACATCAGAACGCCGTAGGCGGAGACGCCGTTCTCGCCAATGAGACGCAGGAGCTGAAAGTTGTACAGCATGCTGACCAGCGAGGAGGAGATGTTGCTCATCAGCTCGGAGGAGCCGTTGCCGCAGGCCTGCAGGATGGGGCGCAGGCGCAGAGCGGTGGGACGCAGGTGCAGCAGGCTGGAATTGGGGCGCAGGAAGTAGAGCAGCGGCAGCACGCCGCCAACACACTGGCTCAGTCCGGTGGCGATGGCGGCGCCGGCCACGCCCCAGCGGAGCACGGCGATGAACAGTGCGTCCAGCACCATGTTGGTAACGCCGGCGGCCACCGTGACCAGCAGGCCGAGGCGGGGCTTCTCTGCGGCGATGAAAAAGCTCTGGAACACGTTTTGCAGCATGAAGGCGAAGGTGAAGCCGGTGACGATGCGGCCGTAGAGCACGCAGTCGGACATCATGGCATCGGTGGCGCCCAGGAACCGGGAGACGACGGGCATGGCGGCAATGCCCACCGCGGACAGCACCAGACCCAGCAGCAGGGTGAACAGCACCATCATGGAGAAGGCCTGCTGCGCGTCGTCGTCCTTTCCCTCGCCCAGCAGCTTGGAGACGAGAGCGGTGCCGCCGGTGCCGATCATGAAGCCCATGCCGCCCAGGATCATGACGAAGGGCATGACCAGATTGATGGCGGCGAAGGGCGTTTTGCCCACGAAGTTGGAGACGAACAGACCGTCCACCACGCCGTAGATCGACGTGAACACCATCATACAGATGGACGGCAGCGTGAAGCGCAGCAGCTTACTGTAAGAGAAGTGGTCGGAAAGGCGGATGGATTCGGACATGAAAACCTCCTGTCGAAAAAAGTAGCTCCATCGTAAAGATGGAGCTACATCATCCCGCCGAAGGCGGAGTTTGAACTTGGTGACCCGTACCGGATTCGAACCGATGTTAAAGGCGTGAGAGGCCTCTGTCTTAACCACTTGACCAACGGGCCGTATAGAAAATCACCGGCGATCGGGTCGGTGATTTCTTATGGTACACTCAGACTCCCCAAAATCG
>DNFA01000040.1 GCA_003487665.1 Oscillibacter sp. | reverse complement strand
TAACCAACTGAACTACTTGGCCTTATCGCGCTCTCGCGAACTCAAGCTTGCTTATTATAGCAAGTGCGGCGGTAAATGTCAACACCCATTTCCCGATTTTCTTGCAAAAATTTCGGTGCCGGGCGGCAGGCAGGTCTGCCGCCCGGCTTTTTTCACAGCTCCCGCCCTTCGAACCACTTCACGGACAGCGCCCAGCTGCCGATGAACACTGCCAGCGAGATGGCCGTAGTCGCCAGCGGAGATAGCGTGGCCGGCGCGCCGGACTCCTTGGACAGGTTTACCAGCAGCACACAGACCCCCGCCACGACCATCAGCATGACGATATACACCACGCGCCCCTTGGTGGCGCCCAGCTTATAGGTGGTGGGCAGCATGACCGAGGGGACGATCAGTCCCACCGGAGCCATCATCGCCAGAAACGGCATGGCCGCCACGGTATCGTGCCGCAGCAGCACCGCCGGCACCGCCAGCAGGCAGACTGCCGCCGCCGTGACAAGGCAGGTGATGTACTTGACCGTCACGATCTGCCGCCGGGTCACGGGCAGAGTATCGCAGTAGGTCAGCCAGCCGCTCTTTTCATCGTCGCCGATCAGCGACGCCGGCAGCGTCCCGGCGAAGAATATGGGATACAGCATCCACACCGCGCCACCGCTGCTGTCCGTGGACTGGTACAGGGCGAGCCCCAGAAAAATCACCAGCATCAGCAGATACGTCTTGCCGAAGTGCCACAGGCTCCGCGCCTCCTTATAAAACAATCCCTTCATCTCACGCCTCCTTATAAAACAATCCCTTCATCTCACGCCTCCTTTGCCATGAACACGAACAGATCCTCGATGTTCACCTGTCCTAGCGTCATACCGGCGGGCACGGCGCTGCGCCGCACCAGATACTCCGTGCCATAGGGCGTGGCGTGCCGTCCACACACCGCCGCCGGAGCGATACCGTCCGTATCGCCCCGCAGGATGCCGTATTCCTCCGTCAGCCGATCCTTCTCTTCGCACAGCAGCAGCCGCCCTTTGTGCAGAAACGCGATGTAGTCGCAGATCTTCTCCAGATCGCTGACGATGTGGCTGGAGATCAGCACGGCGTGCTCCTCGTCCCGGGTGAAGTCCGCGAAGATGGTCAGTATCTCGTCCCGCACCACCGGGTCAAGGCCGCTGGTGGCCTCGTCCAGCAGCAGCAGCTTCGGCTGATGGCTCAGCGCCGCCGCCAGCCCCAGCTTCATCTTCATGCCCCGTGAAAAGTCCCTGAAGGGCTTATCCTCCGGCAGCGCCAGCCGCCGCAGATAGCCCCGGTACACCTCCGGCTGCCAGCGGGCGAAGATGCCCGCCATCATGCGGCCGATCTGCCGGGCGGTCATGTACTCCGGCAGCCCTACCTCGTCCAGCACCGCGCCGATGTCCTCCCGCTCCAACGGGGTCAGCGCCCGGTTGTCCTTGCTGTAAACGGCGACGGTGCCCCCGTCCCGGCTGAGAGCGTTCAGGATCAGCCGTATGGTGGTGGACTTGCCTGCACCGTTCTCGCCGATCAGTCCCATGATGCAGCCGGCGGGCAGCGTCAGGTCAAGCCCCTGCAAGGCAAAATCGCCCCGCCGCTTCGTCAGGCCGCGTATCTCCAATGCGTTCATTCTGCTTCCTCCTTCTGCAAGCGCCACATGTCGTCCAGCTCCTGCTCCGTCAGGCGGCAGGCGTTGGCCAGCCGCCGTATCTCCTGCATGTGGCTCTCAATTTTCCTGAGATTTTCCTCCCGCAGCAGCTCCGTGCTGCGCTCCGCCACGAAGCAGCCCTTGCCGGGCAGGGTGTAGATAAATCCCTCGTTTTCCAGTTCGTCATAGGCGCGTTTGGTGGTGATGACGCTGATGCGCAGATCCTTGGCCAGCGCCCGTATGCTGGGCAGCGCCTCGCCCTCGGCCACCTGTCCGGACAGGATGGCGTCCTTGATCTGGCTGTAGATCTGGTCGTAGATGGGCGCGCCGCTGCGGTTGTCGATGTATAGCTGCATAAGAGGCCTCCTTGTGCAAACTGTATATTAACAGTATACACAGTTAATTCGGATTGTCAACAGAAATTTTTTGTGGTAAAATAGCCGGCAGAAACGCAGTACACGCAAAGGAGTCTTTCATGCACATCGGAAACGTAGAGATCAACTCCCAGCTGTATCTGGCGCCTATGGCCGGCGTCACCGACATGGCCTTCCGCCAGATATGCCGCGAGCTGGGTGCCGGTATGAGCTGCACGGAGCTGGTCAGCGCCAAGGCGCTGTGCTATCAGGATAAAAAGAGCCGCGGCCTGCTGAAGCTGGCGCCCAACGAGCGTCCCGCCGCCGCCCAGATCTTCGGCAGCGATATCCCCTGCATGGCCGAGGCCGCCGTCATCGCGGCGGAGGTGTCCGGCGCGGACATCATCGACATCAACATGGGCTGCCCGGTGGGAAAGGTGGTGGCCAACGGCGACGGCTCCGCCCTGATGCGCGACCCGGAGAAGGCGGCGCGCCTGGCCGAGGCCGTGGTCAAGGCCAGCCCCGTGCCCGTGACGGTAAAAATGCGCCGGGGCTGGGACAAGGGCAGCATCAACGCGGTGGAGCTGGCAAAAATGCTGGAGCAGGCGGGCGTCAGCGCCATCGCCGTCCACGGCCGCACCCGCGCCCAGATGTACAGCGGGCAGGCGGACTGGGTCACCATCCGGCAGGTGAAGGAGGCGGTGTCCGTGCCGGTCATCGCCAACGGCGACATCTTCGCCCCGGAGGACGCGGTGCGCATCCTGCAATTCACCGGTGCGGACATGGCCATGATCGGCCGGGGCTGCTTCGGCAATCCGTGGCTGTTCCAGCAGGCGCAGGCCGCGCTGGAGGGCAGACCCATCCCGCCCCTGCCGCCGCTGCGTGAGCGGTGGGACACCGCCGTGCGGCAGATCCAGCTGGCGGTGGAGGACAAGGGCGAGCACATCGCCCTGCTGGAAGCCCGCAAGCAGCTGTGCTGGTATCTCAAGGGCGTGAGCCACGCCAACTACTACAAAGAACAGATCGTCCGTCTCACCACGCTGGAGGAGCTGTACCGGGTGGCGGAGGGAGTAAAGAGGGATCTTACATGAACAACGAACAGGAACTGATCCGCCGCGCCCAGCGGGGCGATGGCGAGGCCTTCCGCCAGCTGGTGGAGGCCTATCAGACGCAGGTGTACCGTCTGGCGCTGCGCATGTGCGGCGAGTCCGCTGCCGACGACGTGACGCAGGAGGCGTTTCTGGCGGCGTGGCGCGCGCTGCCGGATTTCCGCGGCGACTGCCGCTTTTCCACGTGGCTGTACCGCCTGACCACCAACGCGGGCATCGACTGGCTCCGCCGGGAGAAGCGCCACCGCAGCACCGACGATGTCACCGAGCTGGAGCTGCCGGACGACGCGCCGTCGCCCCAGGAGCAGGCCGAGCAGTCGGAGACGCAGTCCGCCGTCCGGCGGGCGCTGTCCCGCCTGTCGGAGGAGCACCGGCAGGTGCTGCTGCTGCGCTATATGCAGGAGCTGGATTACGGCGAGATCGCCGCAGCGCTGGACGTCAGCGAGGGCACGGTGAAATCCCGCATCAACCGCGCCAAGGGGCGGCTGCGCGAATTGCTGGCTCCCGGCGGGAACCTTTCCGCCGCCGGCTTCGTCTTACCATCAGAGAATAACGAGAGGAGGGAGCAGCCGTGACACAGCAGCCCTTTGACCCCATGGATAAACTGCTTCGTGAAGCGCTGGAGAGCGACGCGCTGCCGCCCGCCGATCTCACCGACCGCATCATGGCGCAGGTGGCGGCCACGCCCCAGAACGCCGCCAGGCGCAAAAAGAACCCCTATTGGAAGTGGATGGTATCCGCCGCCGCCTGCCTGGTGGTGGCCGCAGCCGCCATTCCGCTGGCGCTGAACAGCCGCTCCCGGCAGGACGCTATGAGCGACATGGCCTCCGCGGATGCCGCCGTGGATGACAGCCGCACGGAGGATATGGTCACATCCGCAGTCCCCGGCAGCGATACCTGCGACATGCAGGAAAACCGCGCCGGCGAGGAGGTCAAGAAGGACAGCGCCCACGACCAGCCCTACGACCCCATGGACACCGCACTGGACAGCGCCGCCCGGCTGCTCCATCAGCAGGGCTATGTGCTGGAGGTGACGGTGCGGGGCGATACCGCCGTGCAGGTGACTGCCAGCGATGGCAGCGGCCATCCCTGCGAGGATAACAGCATCATAGAAAACGCCATGGCCGCCGCCGGCTTCACCGCCTCCGACGACTGGTATGTACTGACACAGGAGGAAAACCAGTGAAGCTTCGCACCAGACAACTGACACTGGCGGCGCTGACCGCCGCCGCATACGCCGTCCTCAGCTATTTCGGCTCCATTTTCGGCATCACCTACGGCCCCATCCAGTGCCGCTTTTCCGAGGCGCTGTGCGTCCTGCCCTTCTTCCTGCCGGAGACGGCGTGGGGTCTGGGCGTGGGCTGCCTGATCGCCAACCTGCTCAGCCCCTACGGGGTGCTGGACATTGTGGTAGGCTCCGCCGCCACGCTGCTGGCCGCCCTGCTGACCGCCCGGTGCAAAAAAATGTGGCTGGCGCCCCTGCCGCCGGTGCTGGCCAACACCGTCCTCGTCGGGCTGGTGCTGGCCTATGAGCAGGCGGGCACCTCCGCCGCCTTCTGGCCTACCTACGGCTTCAACGCCCTGACCGTGGGTCTGGGCGAGGTGGTGGCCTGCTACGGGCTGGGCATGCTGCTTCTGTGGCGGCTGAGCAAGAGCACCGCCCTGCAGAACTATCTGAAGAACCGCTGACGCGGACACGAGCGCCCTCCGGCATCCGCCGGAGGGCGCTTTGGCTGCGAAACGCCTCGTGCAGCCATCCCCGTTTTCCGCTCTTTACAAACAGCCGTTTTTTGGTATAATAGAAAGGCTAAGGAAATTTGCAGACGCAAGGAGAGACGATATATGGCAGTCATCGAATACGACGAGTATAAGCAGAAGCTGCTGGCGCTGGAGCCGACGCTGGGCGAGCTGGAAAAGGCGCTGGGCATCCCCAAGGCGCGGGAGGAGCTGGCCGCGCTGCAAAAGGAGACGGAGCAGGAGGGCTTCTGGAACGATCTGGAGCGGAGCCAGCAGGTGAGCCGTCAGGTGAAGCGGCTGGAGAACAAGATCAAGAAGCACGACAAGCTGGTCAGCGAGTGGGAGGACACCCTGACCCTGTGCGAGATGGCGCAGGAGGAGGACGATCCCAGCCAGCTGGAGGAGGTCACCAACGGCTACGAGACGCTGGAAAAGGAGATCAGCGAGCGCCGTCTGGCGGCGCTGCTCAGCGGCGAATATGACGCCAACAACGCCATCCTCACCTTCCACGCCGGCGCCGGCGGTACCGAGGCGCAGGACTGGACGGAGATGCTCTACCGTATGTACACCCGCTGGGCGGAGCGCCACGGCTACACCTATCAGCTGATGGACTACGAGGCCGGCGACGAGGCGGGCATCAAGTCCGCCACCATCCTCATCGAGGGCGAGAACGCCTACGGCTACCTCAAGAGCGAGAACGGCGTACACCGGCTGGTGCGCGTCAGCCCCTTTGACGCCAACGCCCGGCGGCAGACCAGCTTCGCCGCGCTGGAGGTCATGCCGGAGCTGGACGACGACAGCGAGATCGAGATCCGTCCGGAGGACATCGAAATGCAGGCCTGCCGTTCCAGCGGCGCCGGCGGCCAGCACATCAACAAGACGTCCTCCGCCGTCCGCCTGACCCACCTGCCCACGGGCATCGTGGTGTTCTGCCAGACGGAGCGCAGCCAGTTCCAGAACCGCGACAACGCCATGAAGATGCTGCGGGCGAAGCTGGCGGAGCTGAAGCTGCAGCAGCACGCAGAGAAGATCAGCGACCTGAAGGGCGTGCAGATGAAGATCGAGTGGGGCAGCCAGATCCGCTCCTATGTGTTCATGCCCTACACGCTGGCCAAGGACACCCGCACCGGCTACGAGATGGGCAACATCCAGGCGGTGATGGACGGCGACATCGACGGGTTCATCAACGCGTACCTCACCGCCGCCGCCAACGGCGAGATCAAAAAGTAAACGAAAAGAAGCACCGCAAGGTGCTTCTTTTTTCCTCCCCCGTCTCCCCTGTCGGTCATCAGCAGAGTGTATCCAGATTTTCGGTGAACAGCTTGTCGTTGACCTCGAAAAGGGTCATGTGGTGGCTGAGAGCGAAGATGATGATGGCGTCCCGCCGGTCGCGGGAGTACAGCGGCGCGTGACGCGCCTGCTGCAAAAGGGACTGCGCCTCGTCCACCGTGGCGCCCAGCCCGAAGCACAGGCACAGCAGGCGGCTGCGGGACGGAAAGCGGCGGCCGGAGAACAGCTGGTGCAGATAGACCTCACTGATGCCGGACTGCTTGGCCAGCTGCGCCTTGGACATGCCCTTTTCGTCAAAAATGCGCTGGATGGCCTCCTGCAGAGGGACGTCACGAAAGCTGGCGTCGTTTTCCGTCAGGAAACGATCCAGATTGTTGGTGCTCATCAGTTCCTGCTGGAGGGTATCTGTGTTTTTCTCGTTCATTCCGCAATTACACCTTTACAACAATATGCGATATCATGTAATATAATAGTAAATTTTTAAGAGAAAAACAATATGCTGGCTGCATAGCCTTTGGGGAAAATCGCTATCGGGAAAGGGGAAAGCTTCTGTGTACGACACTTTTTTGCGGGATGTGGAGACATATTTTGAGGAGGTGCGGCTGCTGAAGCGGGGCGCGCGGGGCAGCGTGACGCTGCTGCGGCACCGCAGCACCGGCAAGCGCTACATATTCCGCCGCTTCACCGGCAGCGCCGAGGTGTACCGCAAGCTGCTGACGGTGGACTGCCCGTATCTGCCCCGCATCGAGGAGGTGGCGGAGCAGGACGGGCAGGTGGCCGTGCTGGAGGAATACGTGCAGGGCGACACCCTGACGTTCCTGCTGGAGGGCGGCGTGCTCTCGTGGCCGGAGGCCAGACGGGTGACGGAGGACGTGTGCGCGGCGCTGTGGGTACTGCACTCGCTGGGCGCGGTGCATCGGGACGTGAAGGACAGCAACGTGATCCTGCGGGGCGATCAGGCGGTGCTCATCGACTTTGACGCCAGCCGGATCATCAAACCCGAGGGCACGGCGGACACGGTGGTGCTGGGCACCACCGGCTACGCCGCGCCGGAGCAGTTCGGCCTGTCCCAGACGGACGGCCGGGCGGACATCTATTCGCTGGGCGTGCTGCTGAATGTGATGCTCACCGGGCAGCATCCCTCCCGGCAGCTGGCGGCGGGTCACGCCGGACGGGTGGTGCAGCGCTGCACCATGACCAGCCCGGAGCAGCGGTATCACTCGGTGCAGGAGCTGCGGGAGGCGCTGTGACGGACATGACGAAAACGGATAAGAAATGCCCCCACTGCGGCGCGCCGCTGGCGCAGGACGCATCCTTCTGCACCCGCTGCACCGCTACGCTGGCGCAGCGGCGGGTCATCGCCCTGCCCCGCGCCGGACACCGGCGGAGCCGCTGGCTGCTGCTGGCGGCGGTCATCGCAGCGACTGCCGCCGCCGTGGTGCTGTGGCTGAGCAGGCCGGGCGGCACGCCGCCGGAGGACACGGCGGGCAAGGAAGATGCGGCGCAGGCCGCCGCCGATCCCTATCTGGCCGCCTGCCAGACCTACTACACCGGCGCGGACGGGCGGGAGTACCATGTGTTCACGGCTGTGACGCCGTCCATCGAGGGCCGTACCGACCCGGTGGGGTATCGCTCGGAGCTGATCCCGGCGGGCGGAACGGTGGACTTCCCCGCCACCGTCATGGTGGAGGACGCCGTGACCCAGGACTACGCAGCGGAGGATTTCGCCGCGCTGCTGGACAACTGGGATGTGTCCGTCACCGCGCCGGAGGGCGTGAGCCGGGTGAAGCTGTGGGACGCGGAGGAGGAAACACCGGAGTCCCCGGCGCTGCTGTACCGGCGGCTGCGTGCGGATCCCACCTGCACCCACAACGAGGTGGTCTGGACGCTGCGCATGAAGAGCGGCGACGTGCTGCGCCTGACCATGACCGTGGAATTTGAGGAGCAGCAGGCGCTGCGCATCACGCCGGAGGACGCGCCGCTGGAAACGGCGCAGGAGCTGCAGGCGCTGCTGGATCGGCTGGCGGAGGAGTACAACGCGGACACGTCCATCACGGTGGAGCTGCCGGACGTGACCTATGACGCGCCGGTGTCGGTGGGCTGCGCGGTCACGCTGAAGGGCAGCGGCACCGCCTTCGCCGCGCCGGTGACGGTGACGCCCCTGAGCGACACGGAGCGGTGCCACGCCTACGTCCGCTTTTCGGAGGCCAGCTTTGAGGGGGATGGGAGCGGAACCGGCGTGACCGCCAGAGCGCCCACCTATCTGGAGAACTGCCGCGTAACCGGCTGGGACGTGGGCGCGCTGGCCGTGAACGGCGGCTGGGTTTATCTCCACGGCGGGTATATCGGCGGCAACGGGGTGGGCGCGCGGTACGACTCCGCGTACAGCAACTCCTATACATATACCATCAGGCGCATCGACTTTTTGAACAATACCACGGCGCTGGAGCTTCTGTGCCTGCCGCCGAACTCCTATGCGGCGCTGGATGACTGCCGCTTCCGGGGCAACGGAACGGATGTGTACAACCCCGGCGGCTACCGCATCGAGGTGAACAACGGCACGGAGGTGGCGCTGCCCGCCGGCAGGGACGCCGCAGCCTGACGTGCGGAGGTGCGCCCATGCCGCGCCGCACAGACCGGAGCAGAACGCTTGACCCGCAGGGAAAAATATGCTAATGTAACAGCCGTTGGATTTTTCGCCCTGTAAGGGCTGTGCGAGGTGTCTATGAAGCTGTTGCAATGGTGCAAGGCCAACGCCATGCCGGTGATCGCGGTGCTGGCGGCGGCGGTGACGGCGGTGTTTGTGCCGCCGGATGCGGACTATCTGGGCTATTACGACGTAAAAACGCTGTCCTGTCTGCTGTGCGTGCTGGCGGTGGTGGGCGCTCTGCGGGGCATAGGACTGTTCCCCCTGCTGGCGCAGAAGCTGGTGCAGGTGTTCCACACCACCCGGGGCGCGGTGACGGCGCTGGTGTCCATCACGCTGGTGGGTTCCATGCTGCTGACCAACGACACGGCGCTGCTGACGTTTCTGCCCCTGAGCTGGTTCGTGCTGGAGAGCACAGGCCAGACGAAATGGACGGCGCTGACGTTCATCCTGCAAAACTGCGCCGCCAATCTGGGCGGTATGCTGACGCCCTTCGGCAATCCCCAGAACCTGTATCTGTTCAATCACTACAACATCCCCAACGGGGAGTTCCTGACCATCATGCTGCCGCCGTTCCTGCTGTCCACGGTGCTGATTTTGCTGTGCTGCCTGTTCCTGCCGCGGGAGAGCCTGACCGTTCCCCGGCAGGAGACGCCTCCGGACAAGCGCCGCGCCGTGATATACGGCGTGCTGTTCTGCGTGGCGGTGGCTATGGTGCTGCGGGGCATCCCCTACTGGCTGGGGCTGCCGGTCATCGCGGCGGCGCTGCTGGTGCTGGATCGCCGGGCGCTGCTGGGCGTGGACTGGGGACTGCTGGTGACATTCGCGGCGTTCTTCACCTTCTCCGGCAACATGGCGCGGATCGAGCCGGTGCGTCAGCTGTTCCGCCAGCTGCTGACCCACGGGGTCATGCCGGTGGCGGCGCTGACCAGTCAGGTCATCAGCAACGTGCCGGCGGCCATCCTGCTGAGCCGGTTCACCGATGACTATCAGGGGCTGCTGGTGGGCGTGAACATCGGCGGCGCGGGGACGCTGGTGGCGTCGCTGGCCAGCCTCATCACCTTCCGGGAGTACACAAAGCACGTCAAGGGGCGGACGGGGCGGTTCATGGGGCTGTTCTCCGCCATCAGCTTCGGCTTTCTGGCCATCCTGCTGGCAGCCATGACGCTCTGGATGCAGGCCGGTCAGCTCTTGGGCAGCACCGCACAATGAAAGCTGCGGCGCTTTGCGGAAATTCTGCGCTCTTGTCCCATTATGCGGTATTGCCCTTGACATTTTCGCGCAGAGAGCTATAATCATACAGCAGACGCTCAGACGCAGCACAGACCGGAAAACGGCCTGTACTGCGTCTGTTATCTTCTGACGCAGACCGCAAAAACCACAGGGAAAAGGAGAAGCCATGAAGCATTGCAAAAAGTTGACCTTGCTGCTGATCGCAGCCCTACTGCTGGCCGCCGCCCTTATGACGGGCTGCACCGGCCGTACCCCGGCGCAGGACGCGCCTGCGGATACCAAAAAGGAGGGCATATACGTCAGGCTGGAGCGTGACGATGCCTACGCCGTCTATCTGAACAGCGACAGCTTTACAAAGGTGTGCGAAAACGCCGACGGCACGCCGCTGAAGTCCGGTGAATGGATCTTCGCGGGCGAGGATATCGCAAAGCTGTCGCAGGAGGAGAACCGCTCCGTGCTCTTCACCGTCGGCGCCAGCGGATCGGACGATACGCTGCTGGAGGAGGCATCCTTCTTCTACGACATTGCAAAGGGGACGCTGTATGTGACCGTCGGCGCAGAGGGCGTGACCTGCTCCACCTCCGGCGAACCGGACGCTATGGCGGACGTGCCGCCGGTGCTGAAGCTGGCCATTCTGGACGAGATCGACGAGACGGTGACGGTGGGCGTGTCCGGCTCGTCGCTGCGCGCGGTGCAGGCCGCCGTCCAGCTGATCGACTGGGGCATGAACACCGGCCTCGGCGCGGATGAGATCGGCGAAGCTGCCTCCACATGGCTGGCCGCCAAAAACGACGGACTGACCGAGTATCTGCAAAAGCTGGAGATGGTGGACGACGCCTACCGGAAGCTGCTGACGGACGAAGCCCGCGACATGCTGGACAGCGCCGGCTGCGCAGGTGTGGAGATCACCTGGGGCAGCCAGCCCATCGAGCCCATCGAGGCCATCATGCAGGCCGCCGGCCTGCGGTAAGCAAGCTCGCCCCAAACGGCTTCCATCCGAAAAACACACAGTCCCCCGGCCTTTCGCCGGGGGACTGCGCTTATTCAATCGTATATGATCTCATCAACGGCGTGGGCGGCAGGCTCGTCGTAGTCGTCGTAGCACTTCGGCACATCGCTGCCGCCGTCCACCGGCTCCTCGAACTCCAGCGCATCGAGGAAGGCCTTCGTCTCCACGGCGAAGTCGGGGACACTGAGGGAAAGGGAGACGGTTTTTCCGTTGGCGTTCATGCGTATCTCAATGTCAAGGTTGGTGCGGCTGTACATACCGCCGCGCAGGGGGTCGATGGGTGCGCGGCTGTTGGCGGCGTCCGCCAGCGCATGGGACACCAGATCCTGCGCCTGCTGGCGGGTCAGATCCGCAAACGCGCCGGTCTCGTACTGGCTGACGTAGCCGCCCGCCACGTTGCTCACGCCGCCATATTTCCGCAGGACATCCAGACCCATAAGGGATTCCCGGCAGTCGGTGCGGTTCACCAGCTGGGTCAGCAGCCGGTGGATATCGGAGCCGTTGACGATCGATACCCTCCACTCACGACACAGACTCGTGCCGTTCCGCAGCTGGTAGTCCACACGCACATAGAGGGTGATCGGGCCGTCCTCCGTGTCCAGATAGGTTCGGTTCTCCAGCCTTTCGCCTGTCTCGTCGTACTGCTCCAGAATGGCGCGGTGGAGGGAGATCACGCTCTCCACCGCTGCGGGATCGTCGGTGGTGAAATCCGCATAGCTGGCGCTGAAGCGGACGGAGGTCACGTCCTCCGCGTCCGGGACGCGGTGCTGATAGCCGGTAATGTCCAGCTTGATGCACAGCGTCACCGCCAGCAGGGTCAGCACCAGCGCCAGCGTTTCCACCCACCAGCGGCTGGTGAAAATGCGGAATTTCTTTTTCAGCAGCATCTGGGCGGCGAAGAAGCAGATCACGCCCATGACCAGCTGGCAGATCAGCAGACCGGCAAAGCTGCTGCCCAGTATCACATAGTTCAGGAACAGACCCAGCCCCAGACCGCCGCACAGACCGATACTCCACCGGGCGATGGGCTGCAGCCACCGGAAGGACATAGCGTCGCCGGCCGTCTCGCTGGGGCGCTTTTTATACAGCCACCACACCAGCGCCAGCAGTGCGATGCCCACCGCGGCGTAGATGATACAGGTGGAGAAGGCGGAGGCCGGCAGCTGGAAGCGGTGATAGCTTTGGGTTCCGATGGGCTCGGGGAACTGCACTTCGATGGGCTGGGCGCCGCCGTTGGCCACGGCATCCCAGATCCGATCCACCGGCGTCAGCCAGGTGATGAACTCCGGAATGTCGCCGCTGCTGTAGCCGAAGTAAAACATCTGCGTCATCGTGCTTATCACCGCGTACAGAAGGAGGGCGACAACGTTCATCGCGCCGTAGAGCACCGGCACCGCCAGCAGCCATCCCGTGACCATGGCGCACAGGGAGCCGAGCGCGAAGAAGAACAGTGCCATCAGCTCCGTCAGCAGCAGCCACGTGCCCAGCGCCGTCCAGTCCACGTAGGAGAAGCCGGCGCTGCACAGAGCGGTCAGCAGGAAGATCAGCACGTTCCCCGCCGTCAGCGCTCCCAGCACAGAGAGGACGTGGGAGAAAAATGCCTGTGTCCGTGTCACCGGCAGGGCGTGCATCAGTCCCACGGTGCGGCCGGACATCAGGTACGACCACACCGCCATGGCCGCAAAGCAGCCGAACAGCAGGGACATGACCACGGAGGCGGGGATGGACCGGATGATGACGTTGTGCTGCTGCAGCTGCAGCACGGTCATGATGCCATCCGCCACGCCGTCGCACTCCCGGCTCGCCGACAGTATCTGCATGGGAAGGATCACCACCCACACGGCCACATACAAAAACAGCAGCGGCCAGTAGCGCTTTATATCGCTGCGCAGCAGCGCGGCGTTACAGAAGGATGTCTTTCGCGGCATAATCCACACCTCCCAGTTCGTAAATGAATATCTCCTCCAGCGTCAGCGGGATGGATTCCAGCAGCACCGGCTCGGTGATCTGCATCCGGCGCATGATCTCCCGGCTGCTGCCCCGGATGATATAGGTGTACACCCGCCCCACATGGCTGCGGTGCAGGATGTTCAGCTCCGCCGGCAGCGGCGGCTCCGTCACGCCCTGATAGGCCACCTGCAGCTTCACCGTGTTGTCCTGCAGGTCGCTGAGGCTCCGCTCCAGCAGTACCTTGCCGTGGTTCAGGATGCCCACATGGTCGCACACGTCCTCCAGCTCCCGCAGGTTGTGGCTGGACACCAGCACCGTGGTGCCCCGCTCGGCCACGTCGCCCAGAAGCAGCGACCACACCTGCCGCCGCATCACCGGGTCGAGGCCATCCACCGGCTCGTCCAGAATGAGATACTCCGGCATGCAGCACACCGTCAGCCAGAAGGCCGCCTGCTTCTGCATACCCTTGGACATGCGGCGCAGCATCAGCTTCTCGTCCAGCGGGAACACCTCCTTCAGCTTGTGGTAGCGCTCCCAGCTGAAGGCGGGATACAGCCCTGCATAGAACCTTGCCATCTCCCGGATGCCGCTCTGGGGGAAGTAGTACCAGTCGTCACCGATGACGGCCATGCGCCGCTTCACGGCGGTGTTCTCATACACCGGCTGCCCGTCCACCAGCACGTCGCCGCTGTCCTGCCGGTAGATGCCCGCCAGATGGCGGATGATGGTGGACTTGCCCGCGCCGTTGGGCCCCACCAGTCCGTACACCGCGCCGTGGGGCACCGTCATGGTCAGACCGTCCAGCGCCCGGAAGCCGTCAAAGCTCTTGACGACATTTTTTACCTCGATCATACCTCACCTCCTCCTTCCCACAGTGCCAGCAGCTGCTCCCGTGTGCAGCTGAGGCTTTTCAGCTCCTCCACCAGCGGCCGCAGCTGCTGCGTCAGCTCCGCTATGCGCCGGGCGTGCTCGCCGTCTCCGGCGGAGACAAAGCTCCCCTTGCCCGCCACGGAGTAGATATACCCCTCCGCTTCCAGCTCCGCGTAAGCCCGCTGGATGGTGTTGGGGTTGATGGCCAGCTGTGTGGCCAGACTCCGCACCGACGGCAGCTTTTCGTCCGGCTCCAGCAGTCCCGTCAGCATCATGCGCCGCAGACTGTCCTTCACCTGCTGGTACAGGGGACGGCTGTCCCGGTAATCCAGCACGATCATGTGCCCCACGCTCCTTTCCGTATCAAGCGTATTATGCGTGTTAGTACAGTTAGCATAACATGCGTCTTAGCACCTGTCAAGGAAAATTTTACTTTCCATCTCCGGCGTTTCGTAGTATAATGGCTCCAAATAATCACCCGAAGGAGGGTTTTGATATGCGTATCACCGTAAAGGTCGGCACCTCCACGCTGGCGCACGCCACCGGGCGGCTGAATATCCAGCGGATGGAGGCGCTGTGCAAGGTGCTCAGTGACCTGAAAAATGCCGGGCACGAGATCATTCTGGTGTCCTCCGGCGCCATCGGCATGGGCGTGGGCAAGCTGAATCTGCCCGGCCGCCCGGCGGACATGCCCACCAAGCAGGCCGCCGCCGCCGTGGGTCAGTGCGAGCTGATGTACACCTACGACAAGCTGTTCAATGAATACAACCACACGGTGGCGCAGGTGCTGCTCACCGGCGAGGATGTCCGCAGCGAGCAGCGCAGCCGCAACATGCGCAACACCATTTTCCGGCTGCTGGAGCTGGGCGCGCTGCCCGTTATCAACGAGAACGACACCGTGGCCACCGACGAGGTGGGCGTGGAGAATACCATCGGCGAGAACGACACCCTGTCCGCTATCGTAGCGGCGGCGGTACACGCCGACCTGCTGATCCTGCTCAGCGATATCGACGGTTTGTACGACGGCGACCCCCACAGGGATGCCGGCGCCCACCTGATCCCCACCGTCCCCGCCGTGGACGAGCACATTCTGGCTCTGGGCGGCGGCAGCGGCAGCAGTCTGGGCACCGGCGGCATGGCCACCAAGCTGAAGGCGGCGCAGATCGTCACCGCCGCCGGCTGCGAAATGGTCATCGCCAACGGCAGCAAGCCCGCCCTTCTGTACGACATCGTGGACGGGAAGCCCGTGGGCACCCGATTTCTGGCAAAGGAGCGCTGAATCATGACCACCCTTGACATTCTGAAAAAGACCCGCGCCGCCCGGGGCAGCCTGGCCGCGCTGGACGAGACGGCCAAGAATCGCATCCTGCTGGCCATGGCGGAGGCGCTTATGGCCGCCGAGGATGACATTCTGGCGGAAAACGACGCCGATATGACCGCCGCCCGCGGCCACATCAACGATGTGATGCTGGATCGCCTGCGGCTGGATCACGACCGGCTGGCAGGCATGGCCGAGGGCGTCCGCGCCATCGCCGCCCTGCCCGACCACACCGGCCGCGTTCTCTCAGAGGTGCGCCGTCCCAACGGTCTTGTGGTGCGGAAGGTGCAGGTGCCGCTGGGTCTGGTGTCCATCATCTACGAGAGCCGCCCCAACGTCACCTCCGACGCGGCGGCGCTGGCGGTGAAGTCCGGCAACGTCTGCGTGCTGCGCAGCGGCAAGGAGGCGCACCGCTCCGCCTGCGCCATCGTGAAGGCGCTGAAATCCGGCATCGTGCAGGGCGGCGGCGACCCGGAGATACTGAACATCGTGGACGATATCACCCACCAGTCCGCCACTGACATCATGACCGCCAAGGGGCTGGTGGATCTGCTGATCCCCCGGGGCGGCGCAGGGCTGATCCGCGCCTGTGTAGAGGGCGCGTCCGTGCCCTGCATCGAGACGGGCACCGGCATCTGCCACGTCTACGTGGACAGGGCCGCCGATCTGGACAAGGCGCTGGCCATCGTGGAGAACGCCAAGACCAGCCGCCCCTCCGTGTGCAACGCCGAGGAGGTGCTGCTGGTACACAGCGCCGTGGCCGCGGAATTCCTGCCCCGGCTGAAAAAGCGGCTGGTGGACGACCGCGCCGCCGCCGGCAAGACGCCGGTGGAGCTGCGGCTGGACGAACGCGCCGCCGCCATCATCCCCGGCACCCCTGCCGGAGAACGGGACTTTGACACGGAGTTCCTCAACTACATTCTGGCCGTAGCCGTGGTGGACAGCGTGGAGCAGGCCGTGGCGCACATCCTGACCCACTCCACCGGCCACAGCGAGGCCATCGTCACCGAGGATCCCGCCGCGGCGGAGGTGTTCGTCAGCGGCACCGACAGCGCCGCCGTGTACGTCAACGCCTCCACCCGCTTCACCGACGGCGGGGAGTTCGGCCTGGGCTGCGAGATGGGCATCTCCACCCAGAAGCTCCACGCCCGGGGCCCCATGGGGCTGGACGAGCTGAGCACCTATAAATATGTCGTTCTGGGCAGTGGCCAGGTACGATGACATACAAAAAGACCGGCTTGTCAGGTGTCCTGACAAGCCGGTCTTTTCAGCCAAAGCAAAACGGGCATCCTTTCGGATACCCGTTGAGTTTGGTTCATCAGCCAATGTTGTTCAGCTTCAGCGTCAGCGCGCTCTTCTTGTGGGCTGCGTTGTTCTTGTGCAGCAGACCCTTCGCAGCAGCCTTATCGATCGCCTTGACCGCCACCTTGTAAGTGCCCTCGGCCTCGGTGCGATTGCCTTCAACGGCAGCAGCCTCGAACTTCTTGATAGCAGTCTTCAGTGCGGACTTATTGGCTTTGTTGCGAGCATTTCTCGTCTCTGCCACCAGAACACGCTTCTTAGCAGACTTGATATTCGGCAAACCAAACACCTCCCCGACATGAATTTTTTGTGCGGTGAAAATATAAACTTCCACGCAGGATGATATTTTAGCATCTTTGTTTAAAAAATGCAAGACTTTTTTGTAATTTCTACGGCGAAATTTGTATAAAAGCCTTTTGCCCGGTCATGCTACCCAAAAGCCACAATATTTTGTGCTCAGAAGGGAGCGTCAGCCACTATTATGAACCTGTCACGCACCGATCTGACGGTGGAAACGGCGGAGGAGCTGTCCGCCGGAGGCCGTCTTTTTGCCCCGGACAGCGGCGTGCAGCTGCGGGAGAGCCTGCGCTGCGGCTGTCCCGTCACCTGCATCCGGGTAGCCAGCCCCGCCGGGGCGCGGGCTATAGGCCGCCCGGTGGGGCGGTATGTCACCATCGACCTGCGCCCCTGTCTCGCCCGGCAGGAGGAGCTGACCGGCCGGGCGGCACAGTGTCTGGCCGGGGAGCTGCGCGCGCTGCTGCCGCCCCTGGCGGCGCGGGACACGGCGCTGGTGGTGGGAATGGGCAACGAGGCCATGACCCCGGACGCCGTGGGCGCGGAGGCGCTGACGCACCTGCTGGTGACGCGCCACATGGTGGACGCCATGCCCCGGCGGTTCGGCCATCTGCGCTCCGTGGCGGCGCTGCGCACCGGCGTGCTGGCGCAGACCGGCGTGGAGACGCTGGAGCTGATCCGGGGCGCCGTGTCCCATATCCGCCCGACAGTGGTCATCGCCGTGGACGCGCTGGCCGCCCGCAGCCGTCACCGGCTCTGCGCCACGGTGCAGCTGTCGGACGCAGGGCTGACGCCGGGCAGCGGCGTGGGCAATCACCGCAAGGCGGTGGACGCGGCGGCGCTGGGCGTGCCGGTCATCGCGCTGGGCGTGCCCACGGTCATCGACGGTGCGGCTCTGTGCGGGCAGGAGGATGATGCGCCCACCGGCCTGTTCGTCACGCCCCGGGATATCGACAGCCGGGTGCGGGAGCTGGGGCGGCTCATCGGCCGGGGTCTGACGCTGGCGCTGCAGCCCGGCCTGTCGGCGGAGGAAGTGGCGGCGCTGCTGGGATAGCCCTTGCAAAATCTCCCGCGACGTTGTAGAATAAACCATCAAAATTGAGAGCGGGAGGTATATCACATGGATTTTAACCCCCAGATGCAGCTGGCCGGGCTGCTGGAATGGATGGCGGAGCAGATGGCCGCCTGCCGCGGCAAGACCGCCGTTATCGGCATCTCCGGCGGCAAGGACAGCTCCACCGTGGCGGCACTGGCTGTGGCCGCCTACGGCCGGGAGAACGTGTACGGCGTGCTGATGCCCGACGGCGTACAGCCGGACATCGACTATTCGCAGGCGCTGGTGGAGCACCTGAACCTGCCCCATACCACCATCAACATCCACGACGCCGTGCAGGGCGTGCTGGGCGAAATGGAGAGAGCCGGGCTGACGCCCTCCCGCCAGACCACGGTGAATCTGCCCAGCCGCATCCGTATGGCCACCCTGTACGCCGTGGCGCAGTCCCTGCCCGGCGGCATCGTCATCAACACCAGCAATCTCAGCGAGGACTGGGTGGGCTACTGCACCATCTACGGCGACAGCGCCGGCGCCTTCTCCCCGCTGGGGATGTACACCACCGAGGAGGTGGTGGCGCTGGGGCGGCAGCTGGGTCTTCCGGAGAAGTTCCTCATCAAGCCGCCGTCCGACGGGCTGACCGGCAAGACGGATGAGGACAATCTGGGCTTTACCTACCACGCGGTGAACGAGTATGTCCGCCGGGGCGTGGTGGACGCGGATATCAAGGAGCGCATCGACGCCCTGCACCGCGCCAGCCGCTTCAAGTTCCAGACGCTGCCGGTGTATCACAACAGCCTGCCCATGGCGCTGACCGACGAGACGGACTATTATAAGTGATAGATATAAGCAGCAGCGCCCCCTGCCAGATGGCAGGGGGCGCTGGTTTTGTGCTCATGCCCGGTTTTTCCGGTCGATGACCGAGATGGCCAGCGAGCAGAGCACGCCCACCACGGCCAGGCCGATGATGAGGAAGAAGGTACTGCTGTAAGAGCCGGCGGCGTCATACAGCGCGCCGGAGATGGTGCTGCCGAAGCTGGCGAAGATCAGGTTGCTGTTGATCAGCGGGAAGTTCACCGGATAGTGGGCGGCACCGAAATAGGCGCGGCAGAAGGCGGAATTGGTGGGCGTGACGCCGGAATAGGCCAGACCGCCCAGCACGAAGCCCGCGATGACCACCGCCACGCTGCGGCCGGACATGGCCAGCAGCAGTACCACGGAGGTGACGATGAACAGACCGTTGACCAGCTGCATGGACAGGCTGCGGCCGTACTTGTCGTACATACCGCCGAACAGCACCCGACCCAGGGCGTTGCAGATGGAGATCAGCCCCACGATGGTGGCCACGGACGCGGCGGTCTGGTCGGCGCTGGCCTCCCACACCACGCCGCTGGCCTGAGAGATCAGGGCAAGACCGGCGGCGCTGACGGCGATAGCCCAGACGTAGTAGAGCCAGAAGGTGGGCTTTTTCAGCATCTCCACCGGCTTGATGTCCGCCGCAGTGGGACGGACGGCGGCCTTGCTGCCCTTGCCCGCCGGAGCCGCAAAGTCCGCGCCGGGCGCCACAAAGAAGAAGGAGCACACCGCCAGCACCGCGAAGCACACGATGCCCAGCACCACAAAGCTGGTGCGCCAGCCGCCGATGCCGGCGGGCGTCCACGCCTGATAGAGCTTGCCGATGAGGAAGCTGCCGCCGCCGAAGCCCATCAGCAGCACGCCGGAGATCAGGCCGGGCTTGTCCGGGAACCACTTGACCATGGTGCTCATGACGGCGTTGTAGCTCAGACCGGAGCCCAGGCCGCACAGCACGCCGAAGCCCAGATACAGTGTCAGCGGCGTCTGGCAGCGGCTGGCGATGTAGAAACCGGCCAGAAACAGCACCGCGCCCAGCCGCACGGCGTTTTTGGCGCTGAGCTTACCGGCCAGCAGGCCGCATAGCAGGGAGCCGATGCAGAACAGGATCATCACCAGCGTGAACGTCAGGCTCAGCTGCGCCTTCGTCCAGCCGGTGAACTCTGCGGCGATGGGGGTGGACAGCACGCTCCATGCGTACACAAGTCCGGCGAACAGCAGGACGATGACGCCGACGATGGCGTAGATCCAGCGATTCAGTTGCTTCATGGGGGAGTACCTCCGTGTTTTTTATCAGTCACCATACAGTTTATCGAATGATTCAATAAAAAGCAAGAAGGAGTTTCCGATAGGGAAAAGCTTTTTCGATAGTACCGCAGCAGCAAAAAAGAGGCATCCGTCCGGATGCCTCTTTTTGCTGGTACGGGTAGTGGGGGTCGAACCCACACGCCTCGCGGCACAGGAACCTAAATCCTGCACGTCTGCCAATTCCGCCATACCCGCGTGTCCACGGCGTATTGTAGCACATTTCCTGCCGCGGCGCAAGGCAATGTTTTGCGCGGCATCACGCGTTCAGCAGCTGCTCCAGACGCGCGCGGATCAGGGCGATTAGCGTGTCGTTGTCGGGGCTGTCGGTATAGTCGGCAGGGTCGCAGAGCATGGCCAGATCCTCAGAGAAATGTCCCTCCTCGAACACGTCCAGTCCTGCCCGTTCCAGGCAGTCGGCGAAGTGCCCCAGCGCGGGGATGCCGTCCAGCTCGCCCCGCTTGCGCAGGGCGCCCGCCCAGGCGAACATGGTGGCCAGCGGGTTGGTGGAGACCTTCTCGCCCCGCCGCCAGCGGTAGAAATGGTCGGTGACGGTGCCGTGGGCGGCCTCGTACTCAAAGCAGCCGTCCGGGGACACCAGCACGCTGGTCATCATAGGCAGGGAGCCGGAGGCGGCGGCGATAAGGTCGCTCATCACGTCGCCGTCGTAGTTCTTGCACGCCCAGACCATGCCGCCCCTGCTGCGGATGACCTTGGCGGCGATGTCGTCGATAAGTCCATAGCGGTAGTGCAGCCCGGCGGCTTCAAAGGCGGTCTTGTACTCCTCGTCATAGACCTGCTGGAACAACAGCTTGAACGTCTGGTCGTAGTCCTTGGAGATGGTATCCTTCACGCCGAACCACACATCCTGCTTCACGGACAGGGCGTAGGTGAAGCAGCAGCGGGCGAAGGAGAGGATGGAGTCATCCCGGTTGTGCATGGCCTGCACCACGCCGGGGCCTTTGAAATCATAGACGGTCTGGCGGCTCAGCACCGCGCCGTTCTCGTCCGTGACCACCAGCTCGGCCTTGGCCGCGCCGGGTACCCGGTACTCCACCGCCTTGTACAGATCGCCGTAGGCGTGGCGGGCGATGGTCACGGGCTTTTCCCAGCAGGCCACCACGGGCTTGATACGGCTGAGCAGGATGGGCGCGCGGAACACGGTGCCGTCCAGCGCCGCCCGGACGGTGGCGTTGGGGGATTTCCACAGCTGGCGGAGGCCGTACTCCTCCTGTCGCTGGAAATTGGGGGTGATGGTGGCGCATTTCACGCCCACCTTCAGCCGCTTGATGGCGTCCGCGGCCTGGCGGGTCACGGCGTCCTCCGTCTTGTCCCGGTTGGGCAGGGACAGGTCGTAATACTCCGTGTTCAGCTCCACGAACGGCTCTATCAGCTCTTTCTTGATCATGCCCCACAGGATGTGGGTCATCTCGTCGCCGTCCAGCTCGGCGATGGCGTTGGGCATTCTGATCTTATCCATGGCGTTCCTCGTTTTTGGCTGCGTAGTAGTTGATAAGGCAGCCCCGGAGCAGCAGCTCACGCTCCTGAGCGTCCGTGTTCTTCAGATAGAGGGTCATGTCCCGCGTCTCGCCGCCGTGGAGCAGCACAGCGGGGAATACCTCGTCGCCGGCGGCCAGCTTCTCCCGGACACGGGGGACGTAGATGAAGTCGCCGGGCGCGCCGTCGAAGGGATCGCCCGCCGCCAGCGTGAAGGGCAGGATGCCCCAGTTGACGCAGTTGGAGCGATAGCGCTTGGTGGCGAATTCGTAGCAGATATTGGCGCTGCCGCCCAGCACCCGCTGGCAGGAGGCCGCCTGCTCCCGGGCGGAGCCGTCGCCGGGCTTGTTGGCGAACAGCACGGAGCCGATGTGCAGGCGCTGCGCGTCCTCCGCCGTCAGGCCAAGCGCTTTCAGGGCGGCGGACAGGGTGTCGTCCTCCCCGGCGTGTCCGGCGGCGCGGAGCGCCTCCAGCGCGGCGGCGGCCTTGGCGCGGGGCACATAGTCCGGGTCGCGGCGGGACAGGGTGAACTGCGCCAGCTTCATGGGGTTGGAGCGGTAGGAGGACGTCTCGCCGGAGGGGATCAGCTCGTCGGTGGTGGTAACTTCATCCCGCAGAACGGAGGCCACCTGCAAAAGCAGATCGTCGGACAGGGCGGGGATGGCCGGCCACTCCGCGATGTTGGGGCCGTATTGCAGCGGCGCGTCCGGCTGGGGATGGCCGAAGCCCCGGTACACCCGCTTGTCGTATACGGAGGCATCGAACCGGCGCTCTGCGGAAGCCGGCTCGTCATAGTCCACGTCCGCCGCCGAGGTGAGTACACCGTGGTTCCGGGCGGTGGCGGCGATGGAGCGGGCGTCCATGAGGATCACGCCGGACAGCTGACCGTCGCCGGGCTTGGAGCCCTCCCGGTTGGGGAAGTTGCGGGTGGTGTGGCGGATGGACAGAGCGTCGTTGGCGGGCACGTCGCCCGCGCCGAAGCAGGGGCCGCAGAAGCAGGGTTTGCACACGGCGCCCGCCCGCAGCAGCCGGGAGGTCACGCCGTTTTCCACCAGCTCCAGCTCCACGGGGACGGAGGGCGGGTACACGGAGAAGTCGAAATTCCCGCTGCCCACGTCGCAGCCGTCCAGAATGGCGGCGGCTGCGGCGATGTTGTCGTACAGGCCGCCGGCGCACCCGGCGATGACGCCCTGCTCCACCCGGAGCTTGCCGTCCTTCACCTTGTCGGTCAGGTGCAGCTGCACCTTGCCGCCGAACTGGGCGGCGGCGCGCTTCTCCACCTCCCGGAGCACGTCGCCGGGGTCAGCGATCAGCTCCCGCAGCGTCACCGCCTCGGAGGGGTGGAAGGGCAGCGCGGCCATAGGCTCGATGGCGGAGAGATCCAATTCGATCAGTCCGTCGTAGTACGCGCCGTTCTCCGGATGCAGGGGCGCGAAGTCACCGGCGCGGCCGTGGAGCGCCAGATAGTCCGCCACGGCGCTGTCCGTCTCCCAGATGGAGGTCAGGCAGGCCGTTTCGGTGGTCATCACGTCGATGCCGATGCGGTAGTCCATGCTCAGGCCGCCGATGCCGTCGCCCACGAATTCCAGCACCTTGTTCTTCACAAAGCCGTTTTTGTACACCGCGCCGCACAGGGCGATGGCCACATCGTGGGGGCCCACGCCGTGGCGGGGCTTGCCGGTGACGTGCACCAGAATGACCTGCGGCGCGGCCAGATCGTAGGTGTTGCGCAGCAGCTGCTTGACGATCTCGCCGCCGCCCTCGCCCACGCCCAGCGTGCCCAGCGCGCCGTAGCGGGTGTGGCTGTCGGAGCCGAGCACCATTTTGCCGCAGCCGGCCAGCAGCTCACGGGCGTACTGGTGGATGACGGCCTGATTCGCGGGCACATAGTCGCCGCCGTACTTCACCGCCGCCGACAGGCCGAAGGCGTGGTCGTCGGCGTTGATGGTGCCGCCCACGGCGCACAGGCTGTTGTGACAGTTGGTGAGCACATAGGGCACCGGGAATTCCTTCAGGCCGCTGGCCTTGGCGGTCTGGATGACACCCACATAGGTAATGTCGTGGGAGATGAGACTGTCGAAGGTCAGGTGCAGCAGCCCGTCGCCGCTGCCGGTGTTGTGGGCGCGGAGGATGCGGTAGGCCATGGTCTTGTCCCGCGCGGCCTCGCCGCCGGCGGGAACCGGATGCACGGCGCCGTCCTGCCAGACCACGCCGCCGTTGTGCAGCTGTATCATCATGTAGCCACCCCTTTCGGGAAGTTCAGAATGGCGGGGCGCGGCACCCCGCGTGATAATGAAGTCAGTATAGCACGCCTGCGGCAAAATGCAAGAGGGAAAATCAAATTTATGCAAGTTGACATGCTTATATTTGCAGAATCTTTCGCAGACGACCCCATTTTACGGCGTTCACAGAAAAATTTTGAAATTTCTAAAATTCGCTCTTGCAAAATCGAGAGCGCCGCCGTATAATCATCTCACGAAACGACAGCCGCCTGCTGCGGCGAAAGGAGCGATCTTGCCATGATCGAAAAAGACACCACTATATTAAAGCAGTATACCACCCCCCTGAGCCGCAGCATTCAGGAGCAGTATGCCATCAGCCCGGATCACTACCGGGGCGACGTGAAGCTGGGTCTGCGCAACAGCGACGGCACCGGCGTGCTGGTGGGCGTGTCCAAGGTGGGCAGCGTGCAGGGCTATCTGATGCAGGACGGCCAGCGCCTCCCCGCGCCGGGCCGCCTGTACTACCGGGGCATCGAGCTGACGGACATCGTGGAGGCCCACCGGAAGGCGGGTACCTTCGGCTTCGAGGAGGTAGCCTACCTGCTGCTGATGGGCTATCTGCCCTCCAGAAGCGAGCTGGCCTACTTCGACAAGATCATGAACCAGGCGCGGAAGCTGCCGGAGGGGTTCACCGAGGGCATGATCATGCGCCACCCCAGCCACAACATCATGAACGAGCTGGCGCGCAGCGTGCTGAGCCTGTACTCCTACGATCCCGACCCGGACAACACGTCCATCGACAACATGCTTCTGCAATCGGTGAAGCTCATCGGCTATTTCCCGTCCATCGTAGCCAACGCCTACGCGGTGCAGCGGCACTACTTCCACGGCGACTCCCTGCACATCCACTTCCCGGTGCCGGAGCTGTCCACGGCGGAGAATTTCCTGCGGATGATGCGCCCGGATAAGAGCTACACCGACGAGGAAGCCCACCTGCTGGATATGATGCTGATGGTACACGCCGAGCACGGCGGCGGCAATAACTCCACCTTCGTCTGCCGCGCCATGTCCTCCAGCGGCACGGATACCTACAGCGCCATCGCCGGGGCTGTGGGATCCCTGAAGGGGCCGCTCCACGGCGGCGCCAACGCCAAGGTCATGGAGATGTTCCGGTATGTGAAGGAGAACGTGGATCCCCACGACGACGGCTCCATCCGGGACTATCTGAATAAGCTGCTGGATAAGCAGGCCGGCGACCGCTCCGGCAAGATCTACGGACTGGGTCACGCGGTGTACACCATGTCCGACCCCCGCGCCGTGCTGCTGAAGAAGTACGCCCAGCGCATGGCGGAGCTGAAGGGCTACGCCGATGATTTCGCCCTGCTGCAGAAGGTGGAGGAGATCGGCATCCCGCTGGTGATGGAGCGCAAGGGCAGCGACACGCCTATGTGCGCCAACGTGGATATGTACTCCGGTCTGGTGTACACCATGCTGGGCATCCCCGAGGAGGTGTTCACGCCGCTGTTCGCCTCCGCCCGTATCGCCGGCTGGTGCGCCAACCGCATCGAGGAGGTGGTCACCTGCCACCGGATCATGCGCCCGGCCTACCGCGCCGTGACCACCCACGAGCACTATGTGCCCATGGAGCAGCGCGGCGAGCACCTGCACCTGACCAGCGCGGAGTGATATGCGGATATAAGAAGGAGCCATCCCAACAGGGATGGCTCCTTTCAGCGTGTCGATAAACCCCACCCCTGTCATTCCGAGGAGTACCCCAAGGGCACTTGCTTCGCGGCGCGCACTGGCTCGCAATGACAGGCTTTTTTGACAGACTGAAACCGCCCAAAGGATGGTTTTTCTTTATTTTTCGCGCTCTGCGCAGCAAAATGGACGAGGCTCGGACTCGCTTCCCGGCATCCCACGAATGGCAGAGCCATTCGCAGGAGCCCTGCCTTCACCTCTGGATTTGACGCGCTTCGCGCAGGTCGAGGCAGCGAGTTCCACCCTGCCCGCGGCATTCCAAAAAGAAAACACCATCCTGACGGATGGTGTTTTCTTTTTGGAGCAGGGTACGGGAGTCGAACCCGCCTTAACGGCTTGGGAAGCCGCTGTAATACCGATATACCAACCCTGCATTCACTTCACCGGGCTATTGTAGCATACCTGTGACGGTTTTGCAACCGGAAATTCTGTCGAATGGGCATGAACATCTTGTCCCGGCGCATACACGTAGAAAAAAGCTTGGAGGGAACGCTATGAAAAAGTGGATCGGGGCGCTGCTGGCAGCGCTGTGCATGGTAACGCTGCTGCCCGTGCAGGCGGCGGCGGTGGAGCTGCCGCTGACCTCCCGCGCCGCGCTGCTGATGGAAAAGACCACCGGGCAGATCCTGTTCGCTCAGAACGAGCACGAGAAGCTGGAGCCGGCCAGCGTCACCAAGATCATGACGCTGCTGCTGACCATGGACGCCATCGACAGCGGGGCGCTGGCCTATGACGACGTGGTGACGGTGTCGGCCAACGCCGCCGGCATGGGCGGCAGTCAGGTCTGGCTGGCGGAGGGCGAGCAGATCACCGTGGAGGAGCTGCTGAAATGCGTGTGCGTGTCCTCCGGCAACGACGCGGCGGTGGCGCTGGCGGAAAAGGTAGCCGGGGTGACGGAGCTGTTCGTGGAGCAGATGAACAACCGCGCCCGTGGGCTGGGCATGGACGACACCCATTTCGTCAACCCCACCGGCCTGACGGCGGAGGGACACGTCACCAGCGCCCACGACATCGCCCTCATGAGCCGGGAGCTGCTGACGAAGCACCCGGACATCCGGAGCTTCACAACAATATGGACGGACTCCATCCGCAACGGTACCTTCGATCTGGCCAACACCAACAAGCTCATCCGCCGGTACGACGGCGCAACGGGTCTGAAGACCGGCTACACCGCCTCCGCCGGGTACTGCATCAGCGCCACGGCGGAGCGGGAGGGCATGGAGCTGATCGCTGTGGTCATGAAGGGCGAGACGGCTGACAAGCGCAACGCCGACGCCAAGGCGCTGCTGAACTACGGCTTCTCCGCGTACGCCCTTGTCTCTGCCGCGCCGGAGGAGCCGCTGCCCGCCCTGCCTGTGACCATGGGGGAGGTCGATACCGTAGCCCTGACGCTGCCGCCGGACGCGCTGACCGCCGTGGTGGAAAAGGCGCAGGCGGCGGCGCTGGAGCGGCGCATCGACCTGCCGGAGTCGCTGCCCGCACCGGTGCGGCAGGGACAGCAGGTGGGCACGCTGACCCTGTGCAGCGGCGACACGGAGCTAATGACGGTGCCCATACTGGCGGCGGAGGACGCGGCGGGGCGCAGCTGGGGGCGGATGTTCACCGACCTTCTGAAAATGGCGGTATTCGCCGGATAAAAACGGAGGGATATCCCTGCAAATGTGCCGAAATTCCCCTTGTATTTTCACCGGAAACGTTGTAATATAGGGCAAATCAGATATACACCCGAGGAGGTACTTATTATGATACAGGTCGATCTGCAAAATGTCCGCAGCTTTATCCCCCTGCCCTACGAGGCGGCGCTGTCCCCGCGCCTGCGCATCGCCCATGACCGGCTCCAGACCGGCAGCGGCGCCGGCGGCGAGTTTACCGGCTGGGTGCGCCTGCCGGAGGACTATGACAAGGCGGAGTTCGCCCGCATCAAGGCGGCGGCGAAGAAGATACAGCGCGATTCTCAGGCGCTGGTGGTCATCGGCATCGGCGGCTCCTATCTGGGCGCCCGGGGCGTGATCGAGTGCCTGCGCTCCCCCAACTACAACCTGAAGAAGAAGGACACCCCCAACATCTACTTCATCGGCAACGGTCTCAGCTCCGACGCGCTCACCGAGGTCATGGAGCTGGTGGACGGCGTGGACTTCTCCGTGAACGTCATCTCCAAGTCCGGCACTACCACGGAGCCGGCGGTGGCTTTCCGCTTCTTCCGGGAGCTGCTGGAGAAGAAATACGGCGCCGAGGGCGCAGCCAGCCGCATCTACGCCACCACCGACGCCCATAAGGGCGCGCTGAAATCTCTGGCCGATCAGAAGGGCTACGAGGAGTTCGTGGTGCCCGACAACATCGGCGGGCGGTACAGCGTGCTCACCGCCGTGGGTCTGCTGCCCATCGCCGTGGCCGGTATCGACATCGACGCGCTGATGGCCGGTGCCGCGGACATGATGGGCACCTGCGCGCTGGCGGACATAAACGCCAACCCCGCGTGGCAGTACGCCGGGGCGCGGTACGAGATGTACCGCACCGGCAAGAAGATCGAGCTGCTGGCCGCCTATGAGCCCTGCTTCCGGTTCATGTCCGAGTGGTGGAAGCAGCTGTACGGCGAGTCCGAGGGCAAGGAGAACAAGGGTCTGTTCCCCGCCAGCGTGGAATTCACCGCCGACCTGCACTCCATGGGGCAGTATATCCAGCAGGGCGAGCGGCACCTGTTCGAGACGGTGGTACGCTTCGGCGCCTCCAAAAACGAGAATCCCGTCCCCTTCGACGAGGGCAACGGCGACGGCCTGAACTTCCTGGCGGGCAAGAGCATGGACTTCATCTGCCGCCAGGCCATGGACGGCACGCTGCTGGCGCACGTGGAGGGCGGTGTGCCCAACGTGACGCTGCAGACCGGCTCTCTGAACGAGCAGACGCTGGGCGGGCTGATCTACTTCTTCGAGTACGCCTGCGGCCTGTCCGGGTACCTGCTGGACGTGAACCCCTTCGACCAGCCCGGCGTGGAGGCGTACAAGAAGAACATGTTCGCTCTGCTGGGCAAGCCCGGCTACGAGGAGCTGCGCAGTGAGCTGCTGCGGAAGCTGGAAAAGTAAAAGTGCCCAAAAATAACTCTTATTTTTCTGCATTGCTATTTCCCCGTGGGTATGGTATGCTGTATGCGGGGACAGAGCGTCTCTACCAAAGACAAAGGAGTGATTTCTTATGGTTAGACTGATCATGGGCGCCAACGGTGCCGGTAAAACCAAGCAGCTCATCGAGCTGATCCACACCAGCGTGGAGTCCGAATCCGGCAGCGTGGTGTGCATCGAGCCCAAGGGCGACATGACCTACGACGTCAGCTACAACGTCCGTCTGGTCAACGCCGGTGAGTATAATGTGGATTCTTTTGACTGCCTGCGCGGGTTCCTGTGCGGCCTGTACGCCGGCAATTACGATATTTCCCATGTGTTCGTGGACAATCTGTGCAAGATCGCTGGCAGCACCGACCTGCAGGCGGTGGAGACGTTCCTGCACTGGCTGGATCGCTTCAGCGAGCAGAACGGCGTGAAGTTCACCGTCACCATCAGCGCTGACGAGGACACCGCCACCGAGGGCATGAAGCAGTACATTTGAATTACAGACAGACGAGGGAGACGCGCGCAGCGCGTCTCCCTTTTTTGCCTGCGGGGGCGGGCAGACGACCCTGACCCCGGGTCTTTTCGTTCACAAAATGTTTACAATTAAAGTCAAAGAAAGTCAAATTACCCTATTGACAAAGCAGGAAGGACGGTGTAATATATGCTCAAGGTCAAAGAAAGGCAAAGTCAAATGAGCCGAGCTTGACCGAGAGATGCAAACGAAAGGCGGCGAGGATTTGGGTATTTCCGATATTATCGCTGGGTTCATCCAGCAGGAGTTAGATCAGGCGGGCGGTGCGCTGGAGCTGCAGCGCAGCGATCTGGCGCAGCGGTTCAACTGCGTGCCCAGCCAGATCAACTACGTCATGTCCACCCGGTTTTCGCCGGAGCACGGCTACATCGTGGAGTCCCGGCGGGGCGGCGGCGGTTACATCCGCATCACCCGCGTACAGGTGGATCGGCAGACGCTGCTGATGCACGTCATCAACTCCGTCGGCAGCCGGCTGGACGCGGCCAGCGCCCGCGCCATGGTGCAGAACCTGGTGCAGTCCGAGGCTGTCAGCCACGAGCTGGGACAGGCGCTGCTGTCCGCCACCGGCGCACGAGCCTTGCAGGCGGCGCCGCCGGAGAGCCGCGACGCGCTGCGCGCCGATATATTCAAGCAAATTCTGATCCATTCCGTCTGACGGCGGAGCAAGGAGGTTATGATTATGAAATGTGATCGCTGCGGTAAGAACGAGGCTACGTTCTACTATAAGAGCAATATCAACGGCAGAGTGACCGAGACGCACCTCTGCCCCGACTGTGCCCGCGCCATGGGCTATGCCGGTTCCATGTCCGGCCGCATGAGCAGCTGGTTCAACGATGACTGGTTCGACCGTCCGTTCCGTATGCTGGAGCCGTTCTTCGGCGGCTTTGGCAGCCGGATGCTGACGGAGTTCCCCCAGCCGGTGGACGTGCTGGAGCAGGCGCAGAGCGCCGACCCCGAAAGCCCCGCCAGGGACGATCTGCTGCCCCATGACGAGGCCATGTCTCTGGCGCTGGAGCGCAAGCGCAACGCGCTGCAGACGCAGCTCCACAACGCCGTGGAGGAGGAGCGGTACGAGGATGCCGCCCGCCTGCGGGACGAGCTGAAGTCCCTGAACGGCAAGGCCTCTTAAAGGCTGCGCCGCACTACATAACAAATCGAAGGGAAGTGTTCCTTTATGTCTGAGAATAAATTCACCCCCCGTGCAGAGGAAGCTCTGCGACTGAGTCAGGAAGCGGCGGAGGAGCTGGGCCACGGCTACGTGGGCTCCGAGCATCTGCTGCTGGGTCTGATCCGCGAGGAGGACGGCGTGGCGCACCGCGTGCTGTCCGAGTTCGGCGTGACCGATGAGATGGTCTGCTCCGTGCTGCAGCGCAGCGTGGGCAAGGGCGTGTCCGGCGCCGCGCCCAGTCAGGGTCTTACGCCCCGCGCCAAGAGCGTGGTGGAGCTGGCTGTGTCCGAGGCTGCCCGCATGGGCAGCAGCGCCATCGGCACCGCCCATCTGCTGATGGGCATCCTGCGGGAGGGCGGCAACATGGGTCTGCGCATTCTGCGCACCGTGGGCGTCGATCCCAACAAGATGTACAGCGCCGTGGTGAAGCGCGTGGGCGACCTGTCCCGCACCGTTCCCGCCGGCACCGCCGCGCCCGGCCGCGAGGCGGACAAGAAGAACAAGGCGCTGGCCGAGTACACCCGCGACCTGACCGAGGCCGCCCGTTCCGGCAAGCTGGATCCCGTCATCGGGCGGGATAAGGAGATCCAGAGGGTCATTCAGATCCTCTCCCGCCGCAGCAAGAACAACCCCGTGCTCATCGGTGAGCCGGGCGTGGGCAAGACGGCCATCGCCGAGGGTCTGGCCGAGCGCATCGCCTCCGGCGACGTGCCCGAGGAGCTGCTGGACAAGCGCATCCTGTCCCTTGACCTGAGCGGCATGGTGGCCGGCACCAAGTACCGCGGCGAGTTCGAGGAGCGCATCAAGAACACCCTGAACGAGGTGAAGAAGGACGGCAACGTGATCCTGTTCATCGACGAGCTGCACACCATCGTGGGCGCAGGCTCCGCCGAGGGCGCTGTGGACGCTGCCAACATCCTCAAGCCCGCTCTGAGCCGCGGCGAGATCCGCGTTGTCGGCGCCACCACCCTGAACGAGTACCGCAAGTACATTGAGAAGGACGCGGCGCTGGAGCGCCGGTTCCAGCCCGTCACCGTGGGTGAGCCTACGCCGGAGGCCACGCTGGAGATCCTGAAGGGTCTGCGCGACCGGTATGAGGCGCACCACAAGCTGACCATCACCGACGAGGCGCTGGACGCTGCCGTGCAGCTGTCCAAGCGGTACATCGGCGACCGGTTCCTGCCGGACAAGGCCATCGACCTGATGGACGAGGCTGCGTCTCAGGTGCGCATGACCGCCGAGAGCTCCTCCCCCGACCTGAAGGCGCTGGAGGAGAAGATCAGTACCCTGCACCGGGAGAAGAACGACGCCATCGCCGCTCAGGACTTTGAGAAGGCCGCGCAGCTGCGTGACATCGAGAAGAACTATCAGGAGCAGGTGGACATCGAGCGGGAGAACTGGCGGAAGAGCCTGTCCCAGAACAGGGGCACCGTCACCGCGGACGACATCGCCAAGGTGGTGGCCGGCTGGACGGGCATCCCCGTCACCCGGCTCACCGAGGATGAGTCCATGCGCCTGCTGAAGCTGGAGGAGAAGCTCCACCAGCGTGTGGTGGGGCAGGACGACGCCGTGACCGCCGTGGCCAAGGCCATCCGCCGCAGCCGTGTGGGTCTGAAGGACCCCAAGCGGCCCATCGGCTCCTTCCTGTTCCTGGGTCCCACGGGCGTGGGCAAGACCGAGCTGTGCAAGACGCTGGCTGAGGCCATGTTCGGTGACGAGAACGCCATGGTGCGTATCGACATGTCCGAGTACATGGAGAAGCACACCGTCTCCCGCCTGATCGGCTCGCCTCCCGGCTATGTGGGTCACGAGGAGGGCGGCCAGCTGACCGAGAAGGTGCGCCGTAAGCCCTACTCCGTGGTGCTGTTCGACGAGATCGAGAAGGCACACGAGGATGTGTGGAACATCCTGCTGCAGATCCTGGAGGACGGCGTTGTCACCGACTCGCAGGGTCGCCGCGTGGACTTCAAGAACACCGTCATCGTCATGACGTCCAACGTGGGCGCGCGGAACATCACCGCCGACGCCGCCAAGCTGGGCTTTGACGGCAAGGAGAAGGACGAGACGGAGTCCGACGAGGCGCGCTTCGCCCGCATCCGCGAGGCGGTCATGACCGACCTGAAGCACACCTTCCGCCCGGAGTTCCTGAACCGTATCGACGAGATCATCGTGTTCCGTCAGCTGACGCAGGAGAACATCGTGGAGATCGCCCGCCGTATGCTGGCCATCACCGGCAAGCGCATGGCGCAGCAGGGGATCACCCTTGCCATGGACGACGACGCGGTGGAGGCGCTGGCCAAGGACGGCTTTGATCCCCAGTACGGCGCACGTCCCCTGCGCCGCGCCATCCAGAACCAGGTGGAGGACGCCGTGGCCGAGCAGATGCTGGAGGGTCAGCTGAAGTCCGGCGACACCGCCCGCATCTGCCTGCGGGACGGCAAGGTGGTCATTGCGAAGGACGCGGCGGAAGCCGCGGCACCCGCCGAGACCCCTGCCGAGGACGCCAAGACCCCCGCAGAAAAGTAAAAACCGCATATCCCCCGGCGCCGCCGGGGGATATTTTTTGCCCGTGCAGTCGCAGGCCGCTGTACAAACGGTGCGGTTTCGGGTATAATCTGTTTACAGCATAAATGCAACAGAGAAAGGAACGTCTATGAACACAAATTGGAACGACCCCAACTTCCAGGGCTTCGGCCGCCAGCCCCGCCCCAAAAGGGAGCGCCATGCCGTGGGTACGCCGGTGGGACGGACGCTGCTGAACATCGCCGTCACGCTGGTGTTCGCCGCCGTGTATTTCTACGTTGTCCTGCCGCCCATCAGCCTAAAGAGTGAGGATTTCTATGTCTTCGTGCTGCTGGTGTGCGCCGTGTACGGCGGCTGCGCCATCCTGACCTCCGGGTTTCAGGGCACCGGCATGAAGGGCTACTTCGGCTTCCTGAAAAAGCAGTGCACCGTGCCGCTGGTCATAGCGGCGGCGCTGGTGGTCACGGCGCTGGTGGGTGCGGTGATCGGCTGGCAGCTGTTCCGCGCCGGGGATTACCGCGACCTGCTGACCGTCACCGACGGCGACTTCGCCGCCGAGGTGGAGGAGATCAGCTACGACCAGATCCCCATGCTGGACGCCAACTCCGCCACCAAGCTGGGCAACCGCAAGCTGGGCGAGCTGGCGGACATGGTGTCCCAGTTCGAGGTAGCCGACGACTACACCCAGATCAACTATCAGGGTCGCCCCGTGCGGGTCACGCCCCTGCGCTACGGCGACATCATCAAGTGGCTGAACAACCGCGCCGACGGTTTGCCCGCCTACCTGCTCATCGACATGGTGACCCAGAATGTGGAGGTGGTGCGTCTGGAGGACGGCATCCACTACACCACCGCCGAGCATTTCAGCCGCAACCTCTACCGCCACCTGCGGTTCCACTACCCCACCTATATGTTCGACGAGCCGGCCTTTGAGATCGACGAGAACGGCGACCCGTGGTGGGTCTGCCCCCGTGTCAGCCACACCATCGGTCTGTTCGGCGGGCGGGACATCATCGGCGCGGTGCTGGTGAACGCCGTCACCGGCGAGAGCGCCTACTACAAGACCGGCGATGTGCCCAACTGGGTGGATCACGTCTACACCGCCGAGCTGATCATGCAGCAGTATGACTACCACGGCGCGTATGTGAACGGCTTCATCAACTCCCTGTTCGGCCAGCGGGACGTGACCGTCACCACCGAGGGCTATAACTACATCGCCATCGGCGACGACGTGTACATGTACACCGGCGTCACCTCCGTGGTGTCCGACGAGTCCAACATCGGCTTCATCCTGTCCAACCAGCGCACCAAGGAGACGCGGTTCTATCTGGTGGCGGGCGCCAAGGAGTACTCCGCCATGGACAGCGCCCAGGGTCAGGTGCAGCAGATGAAGTACACGGCCACGTTCCCCCTGCTGCTGAACATCTCCGACCAGCCCACGTATTTCATGGCGCTGAAGGACGCCGCCGAGCTGGTGAAGATGTACGCCATGGTCAACGTCAGCCAGTATCAGATCGTGGCCACCGGCGACACGGTGGCCTCGTGCGAGGCCAACTACCGCCGTATTCTGGCGGAAAAGGGTCTGGTGTCCGCCGATGACGCCGACCTGCCCCTGACGGGACAGAACGAGGCCTCCGGCGTGCTGGACGACATCCGCTCCGCCGTGGTGGACGGCAACACCCTGTATTACCTCCACCTGACCGGCGACAGCCACTACTATGTGATCTCCGCCGCCGTCCAGCCGGAGGTGGTCATCTACAACACCGGCGACTATGTCACCGTCCGCTTCGCCGACGGCGAGGGCACCATCCTCACCGCCGACAGCGCGGAGCGCACCGCCGCGCCGGTGCAGCCTGCGCAGCCGCAGGAGCCTGCGGAGCCGGACGCCGCCGCGTAACGTCCGCAGGGGACGGCGTCCCCTACGTCCCGCTGCAGGGGCGGACGACCGCATTCCAAAACAACAACGCCTCAGGCCGTTGGCCTGAGGCGTTCAGCTTGTCAAAAAAGTCCGAGCGGACTTTTTTGACAAGCTGATGCAAAATCGCAAAATAAAAAA
>DNFA01000022.1:30462-31732 GCA_003487665.1 Oscillibacter sp. | reverse complement strand
CACACTCCAGACATAATTTGATGGCCTTGCTCAGCACTGTCGCCGCCTCGCCCCGCCAGACGCCGAAGCACAGCATGGCGGCTCCCGCCAGCAGCAGCGCGACTTGCGCCGCGGCCTTCTTCCTGTGACTCATTTTGATCATCCTTTCCTGTTTCTGCGGCCCATCATAGCACAGGCGGGTTAAAATCCCTGTTAAGAACGAAAATTTAACACAAATCTTATCTGCTTCTGCTATAATAAGGGCGAAGAAATGAAAAGGAGGGCGTTTATGCATCTTTTAGTTGTAGAGGACGAACGCGCCCTATGCGAGACCATCGTCCGCAGCCTGCGGCGGCTGGCCTACAGCGTAGACTATTGCTACGACGGGGATAAGGCTCTTGAGCTGCTGGGTGTGGAGCGCTACGATCTGATACTTCTCGACCTGAACCTGCCGGGCAAGGACGGCATGACGGTGCTGCGCACCCTGCGGCAGACCGACCGGGAGACGCGGGTGCTGATCCTCTCCGCCCGCAGCGAAGTGGAGGACAAGGTGCAGGGGCTGGATGCCGGGGCCAACGACTATCTGGCGAAGCCCTTCCACTTGGCGGAGCTGGAGGCCCGCATCCGCAGCCTGACATTGCGGCAGTTCACCCAGCAGGATGTGCTGCTAAGCTGCGGAGGCCTGACCTTTGACACCCGCTCACGTACCGCCGCCGTCAATGGGCAAACGCTGACGCTTACCCGGAAGGAGACGGGAATCTTGGAATACCTGATGGTGCATCAGGGAAGGCCAGTAAGTCAGGAGGAGCTGATGGATCATGTCTGGGACAACAGCGTGGACAGCTTCAGCAATTCCATTCGCGTCCACATCTCCGCCCTGCGCAAAAAACTCCGCGCCGCACTGGGCTATGACCCCATCCGCAACCGCATCGGCGAAGGCTATCTGATGGGAGGCGCTGAAGAATGAAGCGGATCTCTTTACAATGGCGCATCACTCTGATGACCGTTCTGCTCATCGGCGTCACCTGCGTGGCCATGAATCTGCTGCTCTGCTCCTCCGGTGTGTACTATATGGACACCATTGCGGACAGCTTACAGGGCGGCGGCACGGTGATCCTGAATGATGGCGGAGCGGCGAGCTTTGACCCACAGCTGATAGCGCCCAACGAAGAGTTGACCATCGTCGTCGATGGGGCGCAGGGGCGCTTCCGCACCACCAACTGGTACATCACGGCTGCGGTAACGCTGCTCAGCGGCATCCTCGCCTATTTCGTCAGCGGACGCGCCCTCA
>DNFA01000022.1:22323-30299 GCA_003487665.1 Oscillibacter sp. | reverse complement strand
TCAAGCCCCTGCGCAGCTTTGCTTCTCAGGTGGAAATGGTGCAGATGACCAATTTGGCGGATATGAAGATCGATGAAGATGTGCTTCCGGAGTTTAAGCAGCTCAGCCGCTCCTTCAACCAGATGCTGGAGCGGCTGAATACCGCCTTTTCCGCCCAGCGGCAGTTCACCGGCAACGCCGCCCACGAGCTGCGCACGCCACTGGCACTCATGCAGGCGCAGTTGGAGCTGTTTTCCGCGGAGCATCCTGATATGCGACCGGAGACGGCGGAGTTCCTCACGCTTTTGCGTGAGCAGACGGAACGGCTGATACAGATGACCAGGACACTGCTGGAGATGAGCAATCTGCGGCAGGTGGCGCGGAACGAGCGCATCCAGCTCGCTCCCATGATCGAGGAGATCTTCACAGATCTCGCGCCGCTCTCAGATAAGCGCGGCGTCACACTGACGGCGGAGGGCAACGGCATTATGACCGGCAGCGACGCGCTGATCTACCGCTTGATCTTCAACCTGACGGAGAACGCCGTCAAGTACAACCGGCAGGGCGGCTCGGTGCGGGTTTCTGTCACACAGAAGCCGGAAAAGCTCTTGCTCCGCGTCTCCGACACCGGCTGCGGCATCCCGAAGGAGTATCAGTGCAGTATTTTCCAGCCCTTCTTCCGGGTGGACAAGTCCCGCAGCCGCGAGTACGGCGGTGCGGGGCTGGGGCTTTCTCTGGTGTGGGAGATCGCCGATCTCCACGGCGGCTCCGTTTGGGTGGAGGAAAGTTCGGACAAGGGCACGACCATCGCGGTGGAGCTGCCGATACAGTGATATTGCACGCAAAATCTCCGGTGAGCGGAATGCAGAATCTGCCGGAGTCTTTTGCGTGCCTTGCAGCGTTCCCAGCACCATGCCGGAGATGACCAAGCTCCGCAAGGAGCATATCTCCGGCGCGCTGGGGCTTTAAGGGTCAGAATAAGGGTCAAACACGTTTTGAGGCAGCAAAAAAACCTTGTAACCATGTGGTTTCAAGGGTTTCGGATGGTGCTCAGTACAGGACTCGAATTGACCCGGCGCCATGTCACCCTGGGTCGTCCGGTATCGAAAAGTACCGCAAGCAAAACATCAATCGAGGTGGTTCGTGTTAGGCAGCGTTAAATCGGATTACCCAAGTTTATTGCCATAAGGCTAAAAATAAGGCTAAATTTTAAGGCCGCGCGGAATGTACCAATTTGAGACATACTTGTTTCCCGCGATCAGGTAATAAGTCAATCGAACGCCCCGTTCTCCCAACACGCCCACGCTTGCCAAAACTGTGGAATTCGCTTATAATAGGAATAATCCTTGACGAAAAGGGGGGGCGTGATCCATGTACAACCCGCAGCTTGAGACTTTTCTCCGCGTGGCGGACGCAGGCAGCTTCAATAAGGCGGCGGAGGAGAGCTTCATCACGCCTACGGCGGTCATCAAGCAGATCAATTCGCTGGAGGAATCCCTTGGCGTCAGGCTTTTTGACCGCAGCCACCGGGGGCTGACATTGACAAAAGCTGGGCGCTCCATGTATCAGGACGCCAGATACATCATCCAATATTGCCGCGACTCTGTGACGCGGGTGAAGAACGCCATGCAGGAGGACGAAAACATCATCCGCATCGGCTCGTCCCCCATGACGCCCGCACAGCTTTTGATGGATCTCTGGTCGAGAGTGCAAGCATTGCACCCCGATATTAAATTCCAGATCGTGCCCTTTGAGAACACGCCGGAAAATGCGCGGGAAATTCTTGCCAATCTCGGCAAAAACATTGATATTGTAGGCGGTATTTTTGATGAGACCATGCTGCACCTGCGGGGCTGTGCCGGGTTGGAGCTGACGCGGGGGCGCTTCTGCTGTGCAGTCTCCATCCACCACCGGCTGGCGGACAAAGACAAGCTGCAAGTTTCTGACCTCTATGGGGAGAATCTGCTGCTGATGCACCGTGGCTGGAGCCACTATGTCGATCAGCTTCGGGACGATCTGTGGCAGCACCACCCGCAAATTCACATTGTGGATTTTGATTTTTACAGCATGGACGTGTTCAACCGCTGCGAGAACACCAACGATGTGCTGCTGGCGATTCCCGGCTGGGCGAATGTCCATCCGCTGCTAAAGGTCATTCCTGTCGAATGGGAACACAACATCCCCTACGGCATCCTCCATTCCCCGGAGCCGACGCCTACGGTACGGCGGTTTCTGGATGCGGCGAAGGCCGTCAGAAAAGAACTGTACGGCTGATTATAACCCAAAGGTATATACTGATGAACAAAGCGAGACTTCCGAGGAAGTCTCGCTTTTCTTATAATAGGGGCAGAAAAAGCGAAAGGAGCTCCTGATATGAACAACTTCATTTTTGAGGACAAGACGAAGGTGTATTTCGGCAAGGGCGGCGTCAAGGAGTATCTTGGCAGTCTGCTGGGGAACTACGGCGAAACCGTCATGCTGGCCTACGGCGGCGGCTCGATCAAGCGCAACGGCGTGTACGATGAGATCGTGGGTATCCTGAATGCCGCAGGCAAGCGCATCGTGGAGTTCGACCGCATCATGTCGAACCCCACTTATGCCAAGGTGCAGGAGGGCGCGAAGCTGGCGCGTGAAAATCACGTCGATCTGATTCTCGCCGTGGGCGGCGGCAGCGTTTCCGACTGCTGCAAGGTCATCTCCGCACAGGCGAAGCTGGACGAGGACATCTGGGAGATGCAGTACACGAAGCACACGCTGCCGACCAAGTTTATTCCCCTCGGCACGATTGTCACGGTGTTCGGTACCGGCAGCGAGATGAATAACGGTGCCGTCATCACCCACGAGGGAAAGAAGATCAAGGGCGCGCTCTGGGGCGCGCAGGCGGAATTCGCGTTCTTAGATCCGGCCTATTCGCTGTCCGTTCCCATGAAGCAGGTTATTTCCGGCGCGTTCGACACGCTGAGCCACGCGATGGAAACCTACTTCGGCAAGCCGGATGAAAACAACCTGTCCGACGATATTAACGAAGCCGTCATGCGCAGCGTCATCCGCAACATCCGCGTTCTGCTGACCGACCCGGAGAATTACGATGCCCGCAGTGAGCTGGCGTGGGCGTCCGCGATGGCAGAGAACGGCGTTCTGAAGATCGGAAAAGTCACGGACTTCCAGTGCCATATGCTGGAGCACCAGTTGGGCGCGTACACCAACTGCAACCACGGTGCAGGTCTGGCGGTGATCCACCCCGTTCTGTACCGCCATATCTACAAGTCCGGCGCGGCGCGGTTTGCACGGTTTGCGCAGAATGTCTGGGGTGTCGCACCCAAGGGCAGCATTGAGGAGACGGCTGCTGCCGGTATCGACGCGCTGGCTGCGTTCATCAAGGAAATTGGTCTGCCGACCAGCTTTGCAGAGCTGGGTATCCCCGATGACACCGATTTTCGCGCCATCGCGGATTCCACCGTTCTCACCCCCGGCTGCTGCAAGAAGCTGAGCTATGACGAGATTTACGAAATTTTGAAGGAGTGTAGGTGACCATGAAGGAAATCACAGCAGGCAGAGATATGCTTGGTGAATTTGCGCCGAAGTTTGCGCAACTCAATGACGATGTTCTTTTCGGTGAGGTTTGGAGCCGGGAAAGCGAGCTTTCCGCACGCGACCGTTCCCTCATCACCGTGACAGCGCTGATGGCGCAGGGGCTGATGGATACTTCCTTCGGTCATCATCTGGCAATGGCAAAAGAAAACGGTATCACCCGCAGCGAAATTGCAGAGATCCTGACACACGCCGCGTTTTATGCGGGCTGGCCCAAGGCATGGGCAGCATTCCGCATGGCAAAGGACATCTGGGCAGATGCGGAAAACACTGATGAAAAGCAGCTGCACCAGAGCAGTATGGTCTTCCCCATCGGCGCGCCCAATGACGGTTTCGCACAGTATTTCAGCGGACAGAGCTATCTTGCGCCGGTTTCCACGGAGCAGGTCAAAATCTTCAATGTGACCTTTGAACCCGGCTGCCGCAACAACTGGCACATCCACGAGGCGGACAAGGGCAGCGGACAGATCCTTATCTGCGTGGCCGGGCGCGGTTACTATCAGGAATGGGGTAAGGAGCCGCAGGAGCTGCACCCCGGTGATGTGATCAACATTTTGCCCGGTGTCAAGCACTGGCACGGCGCTGCGCCGGACAGCTGGTTCTCCCATCTGGCGGTGGAAGTACCCGGAGAAAACTGCCGCAGTCAGTGGTGTGAGCCGGTGAGTGAAGAAGATTATCAAAAGCTGAAATAAGGAGCATTGCTATGAGTATTTTATTTATCAACGGAAGTCCCAACAAAAATGGCAACACCGCCAAGCTGGCGGCGGAGCTGCTGAAAGGTCACGAATATGAGACTTTGAACCTTACGGACTACACCATCGGTGCATACGGCCAGAACCTTCCCAGCGACGGGCTGGATGCTGTCATTGGTGCCATGAAGCAGGCGGACATCGTTGTCATCGGCTCACCCCTGTACTGGCACAACATCTGCGGCAGCGTGCGCAACATGCTGGATCGTTTCTACGGCAAGGTGGAGGACGGCGAACTGTCCGGACGCAAACTGTATTTTGTGTTTCAGGGCGCGGCTCCGGAACAGTGGATGCTGGAGGCGGGCGAGTACACCATGAAGCGCTTTGCCGCCCTCTATGGCATGACCTACGGCGGCATGGCGACCAACAAGGCCGATGCCGCCAATCTGAACAAGAGCCTGTGAGATAGAAAATACAAAAAACAACAGAAAGGATGACACGACCATGAAAAAACTGACTGCTTTACTTTTGAGCCTTGCGATGGTTTTCAGCCTCGCTGCCTGCGGCAATACGGCCAACACCCCGGCGGACACATCTAAAGATGACGCCCAGACGCCCGCTGTTTCCCCTGTTGAAAAGCCCGACGACACCAATACTCCTGATGATGCCGAGACCCCCGATGACGCGAATACCCCGGCGGAGCAGCTTCAGACCGGCAAGACGCTGGTGGTCTATTACTCCGCCAGCGGCAACACCGCGCGGGTGGCCAAGGACATCGCTGCCGTCACGGGCGCAGACCTCTTTGAGATCGTCCCCACGCAGGTATATACCAGCGACGACCTGAACTGGACGAATGCCAACAGCCGCGTCAGTCGTGAGCACGACGATGAATCCCTGCGGAACGTACCCCTGACCTCCACCACCGTGACGGACTGGAGCAGCTACGACACCGTGTTCATCGGCTACCCCATCTGGTGGGGCATCGCCGCATGGCCTGTCAACAACTTCGTGACCGACAACGACTTCACTGGCAAGACCGTGATCCCCTTCGCCACCTCGTCTTCCTCCGGCATGGGTCAGAGCGGCACCCTGCTGGCCAATATGGCGGGCACCGGCGACTGGCAGGAGGGCCACCGCTTCTCCTCCGGCGCTTCTACCTCTGACGTGGAGAGCTGGGTCAACGGTCTGGGCCTGTAACAGAAAGGAGCATCTATCATGGAATACACAACTCTCAATAACGGCGTGAAAATGCCTATGGCCGGTATCGGTACGTTTCTTCTGACCCCGGACGAGGCGGAGGCATCCTGTGTCAGCGCTTTGCAGAACGGCTATCGCCTGATCGACACCGCCAACGCCTATGTGAATGAAAAGGCCGTTGGCCGCGCCATGAAGAAGTCCGGCTTGCAGCGGGAGGAGATTTTCCTCGAAACCAAGCTGTGGCCCAGCTTCTATGAACAGCCCGACGCAGTGGACAGGACACTTGCCCGTCTGGACACCCCCTACATCGACCTGCTGCTGATCCACCAGCCCGCGGGCAATTATGTGGCGGGCTACCGTCAGATGGAGAAGGCGTACAAGGAGGGCGAGGTGCGTGCCATTGGCCTGTCCAACTTCAACCAAGCGCAGCTTGAGGAGATTCTCTCCATCTGCGAGGTGCGCCCCACGGTATTACAGACCGAGCTGCACCCCTATCATCAGGAGCCTGAACTGAAAGCTTTCCTGAAAGAGAACGGCATCGTGCCGCAGGCGTGGTATCCGCTGGGTCACGGCGACAAGGCGCTGCTTCAGGAGCCGCTGTTCGCCCAGCTCGGCGCGAAGTACGGCAAGTCCGCGCCCCAGATCATCCTCCGCTGGCACATCCAGAGCGGCAACATCGTGATCCCCGGCTCCAAGAACCCCGACCATATCAAGTCCAACTTTGATCTGTTCGATTTTGCCCTGACAGGTGAGGAAATGGCGCAGATTACCGCCCTCAACAAGAGTGTGCGCTACTACACCAGCACCCCGGAAATGCTCAAAAAGTACGCGGAAATGGTTCCGCCGGTGGACGAGCAGAAATGAGACGGTTTCTTGCGTTCTGGCTAGCGGTGTCGCTGCTGGTTCTCGCGGGGTGCGGAACCAGAGAAGCAGAACCGTTCCAGCCGGAGCCGCCTGCCGTTACGGCACCGGACATAGACACGCCGACCACATCACCGAACGAGCCTGCTGAGAACACGCCGCCCGCCGAAACGTCGACGCCGGTGCAGACCGGTCTGTTTGCAGAGCAGATCCTCTCCGGTGCGGACGGTGACATCCATTACAGCTACTACCTGCCCGACAGCTACGACGGCAGTCGGAAGTTCCCCATGATGGTGGTTATGCCGGGCTATAACATGATGTGGTTCGGTGAAGATTCTTCCGGCAGCAATCTGAATTGGAGTGGCTTTACCGCATGGACGAAGCTGGACACGGAGATAATCGTGGTCTCCGCTCAACTGACGGACTGGGGCGAAAAATCCGCCCGGCAGGCCATTGAGTTGACGGAATACTTTATCAGCCATTTTGCTGTGGATACCAGCCGTGTCTACGCCGCCGGATACTCCGCGGGCGGCGAAACCATGTCCCGTGCGGTGTCCATGCGGCCCGACCTGTATGCCGCCTATCTTCACGGCGCTTCTCAGTGGGATGGCGACTATGCGCCCATTGCGGAGAATAGTGTGGCAATCTATATCTACATGGCCGAGGGCGACGAGTATTACGGCAGCGCCAAGGCCCGCTCGGCCTATGAAAACCTCCATACGGCCTACGAAGCCGCCGGTTGGAGAGACGCGGACATTGACCGTGTGCTGCGGATCGAGACACCCGATAATGCCTTCTTCAACGCCAAGGGTATCTACAACTACCACGGCGGCGCTAATGTGGTCTTTGACGATCCGGATAACCTGAACTGGGTGATCTCCCACAGCAAAGGATGACAGTATGAAACCAGTCATGAAAGTGAAAATCAGCATCGACGCGGCCATGACGCTGGCGCTGCTGCTTCTGATGGCCTACGGCCTTGTGGGCGAAGCGGCCCACGAGTGGATCGGCATGGGAATGTTCGCCCTGTTTGTGGCACATCATGTTTTGAACCGCAGGTGGATCAACGCAGTGCCGCGGGGGCGCTACACGCCCTTGCGCATCGTGCAGACGGTGCTGACGCTGCTGCTCCTTCTGACCATGCTGGGCTCCATGGTCAGCGGTGTGATTGTCTCGCGGTATGTGTTTCCCTTTCAGGCTGGCTTCGGCCTTACGTCATGGGCGGAAAAGCTGCATATTCTCTGCGCCTATTGGGGCTTCGTGCTGATGAGCCTGCATTTGGGAATGCACTGGAACATGGTGCTGACCATGATGCGGAAGCATTTGGCACCCTTCAAGCCCCGCACATGGTGCCTGCGGCTGCTGGCCTATCTCTGGGCGGCCTACGGTGCGGTAGCCTTCGTCCGGCGGGACGTGTGGCGCTATCTGCTGCTGAAAAGCCACTTTGTGTTCTTCGACTACACCGAGCCGCTGGTACGCTTTCTGCTGGACTATCTGGCGGTAATGAGCCTGTTCGTACTGGCGGGCTACTGGCTGGCAAGAGCACTCAGGCCAAAAGGCCAATGAACCATCTTTCCCGATGAAATCCGGTTTTCCTCTCCCTCTTTCTATAAGCAAAGTCCCGGTATGCGGCGTAGGTGAACTGCACCCCATTTGTTA
>DNFA01000022.1:0-22116 GCA_003487665.1 Oscillibacter sp. | reverse complement strand
TAACAAATGGGGTGCAGTTCACGGGTGACTTCATAAGGCTAAAAATAAGGCTAAATCCACTTTTGGGCAAAGAAAAAACCCTTGAAACCAAGTGGTTTCAAGGGTTCCCGATGGTGCGCGGTACAGGACTCGAACCTGTGACCCCATGCACGTCAAGCATGTGCTCTACCAGCTGAGCTAACCGCGCAGACAACGATGATATATTACCCCATCGCCTCGGATTTGTCAACACTTTTCTTGCCTTTCCTGCGAAAATTTGCTATACTCATGGACAGAGACTGTGTGAAAAGGGGATGATCCCATGGACAAGATCGCGCTGGTGACAGGCTCCTCCCGGGGCATCGGCCGCGCTGTGGCGCACCGTCTGGCCGCCGAGGGCTACGCCGTGTGCGTCAACTACCGGGTGCGGCAGGACTGCGCCATGTCGCTGGTGTCGGAGATCACCGCCGCCGGCGGCCGCGCCATGGCGGTGCAGGCGGACGTGGCGCACCGGGTACAGGTAAACGAGATGGTGCGGCGGGTGGAGGGCGAATTCGGCCCCGTGTCCCTGCTGGTGAACAACGCAGGCGTGGCGGGGCAGGCGCTGTTTCAGGACATCACCGACGCCCTGTGGCACCGGTACTTCTCCGTCAACGTGGACGGCGCGTTCCACGCGATACAGGCCGTTCTGCCCCACATGCTCCACGAGCACGCCGGGTGCATCGTCAACGTCTCCTCTATATGGGGGCTGCGCGGCGCCAGCTGCGAGGTGACGTACTCCGCCACCAAGGGGGCGCTGATCGCGCTGACCCGTTCGCTGGCGTCGGAGCTGGCGCCCACGGGCATCCGGGTCAACTGCGTGGCGCCGGGCGTCATCAAGACCGACATGCTGGACGCTCTGCCGCCGGAGGTACTGCCCCAGCTGGCGCAGGAGACGCCGCTGGGTCGGCTGGGCACGCCGGAGGACATCGCCGCCGCCGTCAGCTTTCTGGCGGACGACAGGGCGTCGTTCATCACCGGGCAGGTGCTCACCTGCGACGGGGGATTTATACTGTAATGCAGCCAGCAGCCCGCCTCGAACGAGGCGGGCTTCAGCTTATCTCCGGCAGCTGCCCCTTTGCCAGCAGCCACGCGCCGGCGGCCAGCAGCAGCGTCTCCGGCGGCAGCCGGCTCCAGTGCAGGGACAGGGGGATATCCTGTGGCTCGATGACCGTGCCGTCCAGCGCCGTCAGCGCCCGCTGCACGCACAGCACCGGCCGGGGCGACAGGCCGGACAGCGTAAGGCTGCACCGGGGCGACAGGCCGCAGCCCACCACCTGCCGCGCCCGCAGCCACGCGCCGGCGGCCTCCTGGGGCATCAGCACCGTGCGGCACAGGGGCGCCCGTCCCAGCGCCGCCAGCCGTGCCGCGCCGCCGCTGTCCAGCACCAGCAGCTCCCAGCAGCGGCGCACCAGCACCGCCTCGTCCGCAGAGCCGATCTCCGGCGGCAGCCACCGCCTGTATCCGCCGCCGCGGAAAAACGCCATGTTGCCCATGTATCCTCACCTCCCGCGTAGTGTACCGCAAAATGCGCCGGCCTATGCCGGAAATTTCCCTGTCCTTTTTCCCGGAGATGTGGTATACTGTTCGGGAATTCATTGCAGGAGGTGGCGACATGCCCTTTCGCGCCCATTTACACACGGTGAACCGCCACCGCCGCATGGTGCGGCACTACTGCTTCCGGTTGGGGCTGGTGTGGCAGGGTCTGACCCACGATCTGAGCAAATACAGCCCCACGGAATTCTGGCGGGGCGTGAAATACTACCAAGGCTGGCGCAGCCCCAACGACCAGGAGCGGCTGGAAAACGGCGTCAGTCTGGCGTGGCTGCACCACAAGGGGCGCAACCGCCACCACTTCGAGTACTGGATCGACTACTGCCGCCGGGAGGACGGCACCATCTACATAGGCGGCTGCAAGATGCCCAAAAAGTATGTGGCGGAGATGTTCTGCGACCGCATTGCCGCCTGCCGGGTCTATCAGGGCGACCAGTATACCGACGCGTCCCCCTACGAATACTACCAGCGCAGCAAGGACATGCGGCGCACGGACGCCAGCCGCTTCATGCACCCGGACACGGCGGCGCTGCTGGATCGCTGGCTCCTGCTGCTGAAGGAGCAGGGAGAGGACGCGGCGCTTGCCTCCATACGGCGAGAGCTGGGAGACGATGCCTACTGATATTGTTAAGAGAAAAACAGGCGATTTTCACAGGTTTTCCTTGCTTTCCGCCCTTTTCTGATATACAATGTTTTGGTACATTTTGATGCGAGGTTATCAACAACATGACCCATCCCTATAAAACGCGGGAGGGCGGCGCTACGGTCACGGTCTTTGTCCCCTACGACTGCCAGAACAACTGCCCCTTCTGCATCAACAAAAAAGAATATGCCGACTGCTCCGGCTTCTCGCTGGACAAAATTCTGGACAGCATCCGGGTGATGGACTCCATCACGCCCCGGTGCGATTTCGTGTTCACCGGCGGCGAGCCGCTGGCCGACCTGAACGCCCTGCAAAGGATGCTGGACACCATCCCCGCCACCCACAAGATCTATATCAACACCACCTTCCCCGCCCAGGCCGCCACCACCTTTGAGGAGATGCTGGCCTTTACGGAGAGGAACAAGGATAAGATCACCTGCATGAACATCTCCCGCCATCTGCAGCACTATGTGGAGGAGAGTCCGGACGAGGTGCTGGGAAAAATCGCCTGCCCCACCCGTATCAACTGCGTGCTGTACAAGAACTATCCGGCGGCGAAGCTGGTGGACTATGTGGAGCGCTTCCTGCCCTACCGCATCCCTATCCAGTTCCGGTACGACTACACCGAAACGACGCCGGAGAACCTGTATGAGGAGGACAACGACCGGATACTGCAGGATCTCAAGCGCCTGTTTACCTACAAGGGGCTGGACGGCTGCCGCATGCGCAACGGCTTCCACTTCGAGTATAAGGGCCTGCACATGACCTATCACAAGACGCTGCCCTACTCCACCATCGTGGAAAAGGGCGACGACGGCGTAACCTACGACATTCTGTACGACATTCTCATCAAGCAGAATGGCGAGATACACAGCGACTGGACGGGCGTGAAGATGGACGTGGACGCCTACCGCAAGGTGGTGTTCGAGCCCTACGACCTGAAGGTGCTGGACGGAACCATCGATTTCTGAATGTAAAAAGGAGACGGCTCAGGCCGTCTCCTTTTTGCCGCCCGCCGGCGGAACCTTTGCCCCTCCGCCGCCGTCATAGTAGGCAGGGGAAATTTTATGAGTTCTTAAGCTTTTCCCTCTTTTACTTCCGGCGGGTTTGTATTATAATAATGAACTGAGCCGGCATGCGGCCGGTTGGCCAAACAGTTTTGAGTGAAAGTAATAAGGAGCGATTCTATGAAACGTATTATCACGCTGCTGCTGGCGGTCATGACCGCTGTCTCTCTGGTCGCCTGCGGCGACAAGGCGTCCGCCACCGTGGATGCGGCGGGGCTGGGCAAGGCGCTGGCTGAGCGCGTACAGTTCGACACGGCTCTGTCCGCCATCGACGCCGGCGATTATCTGGAGCTGCCGGAAAAGTGCGAGGCAAGCGCCTACATGTCCGACGGCAGCACGGTGGAGGAGATCTTCGTGGTGCAGTGCAGCGACAAGACCGATGCCTCCGCGGTGAAGGTGTCCATGCAGAGCCTGCTGGACAGCCAGAAGCAGGAGATGGAGCGCTATAAGCCTGAGGAGGTCGCCCGTCTGGACAACGCCATTTTTGCCACCTACGGCACCTGTGTGGTGCTGTGCGTCACCAATGACACCGACACGGCCAACGCGGTCATCAAGGAGTTCGTGGGATGAGCTCCCGGTATGAGCGGCGGCGCGGAAGCGCCGGCGGCGCCGTGCTGCTGCTAATCGCGGCAGCGGCGCTGGTGGTGGCGATACTGGCCATCTGCACCGATGTGTTCAGCGGCAAGAAGGCCCCGGACAAGGACACCGATGACCCGCCCATCACCCAGACGGACGGGGAGAATACCGGCGACGGCACCCAGGGCAGCGACGGGCAGGACCCGGAGGGCGGCGATCAGACCGATGCCGATAAGAGCGGCGAGGATAAGACAGGCGTGACCACCACGAAGCCGGCGTCCTCCAATGTGATCACCACCAGCGACAAGCCCTATCAGTCCGGCGGCGTGTATGTGGTGGGCAGCGCCGGATATGAAATGTACAACTATGTGGGCTCGCTGGCGGAGAAGTACCAGTCCACGGTCAACGCCGTGGCGGACAGTCTCAGCGGCGTGAGCCAGGTGTACGCCATGGCCATCCCCCTGTCCAGCGGCATCACGCTGCCGGATGAGCTGTTCAGCGACATACCCGGCAGCGACCAGGCGCAGGCCGAAAAGGATATTTTAGCGGGAATGGGGCAGAATGTAAAAACGATCCCCCTGCACGACGTGATGATGTCCCACCGGACGGAGTACATCTATTTCCGCACCGACCACCACTGGACGGCGCTGGGCGCGTATTACGCCTATGTGCAGTTCTGCACGGCCAAGGGCATCACGCCCCACAACCTCAGCGACTATGAGGTGAGCCAGTTTCCGGGCTTCCTCGGCTCGTTCTACAACGACGGCGGCAAGCCGGATGCCATGAAGAACGATCCGGACACGGTGAACGCCTACCATCCCGTCAGCGCCACCGCCTCCATGAAGTACGGCGACAACGAGAACAGCACCCTCACCGGCGGTCAGGTCATCTTTGACGAGTCCACCGCCTCGGCCAGCCTGAAGTACGGTACGTTCATCATGGGCGACAATCCCTTCACGGTGATCGAGAACCCGGAGGTCAGCAACGGCGAGAGCTGCATCGTGGTGAAGGAGTCCTTCGGCAACGCCTTTGTGCCGTTCCTGGTGGATCACTACCAGACGGTGTATGTGGTGGACTACCGGTATTACAGCGGCAGCGTCACCCAGCTGGCCAGGGACAAGGGCGTGAAGGACGTTCTGTTCGTCAACAATTTGTCCGCCATCCGCGGCAGCTACCAGATGGGCAAGCTGGCGGGTGTGAAGTAACGTATTGGAAACGGATTGCCACGCCAGTGTGTACCCCACGGGCACTTGCTTCGCGGCGCGCACTGGCTCGCAATGACAGACTTTTTTGACAGTCTGAGGGGCGGGCTTGCCCGCCCCTTTCGTTTTGAGATCAACTGCAAAGGAGAACCGCTATGGTATTCAGCAGCACCACCTTCCTGCTGGCCTTCCTGCCGCTGGTGGCCATTCTGTATTATATCTGCCCGCGGAAGCTGCGCAACGGCCTGCTTCTGGTGTTCAGCCTGCTGTTTTACGGCTGGGGCGAGCCAAAGTATATCCTGATCATGCTGTTCTCCACCGTGTTCGACTACTGCAACGGTCTGGCCATCGGCTGGTTCCGCCGGAGGCAGCGGGAGAAGGGCGCCAAGGGCGTTCTGATCCTGTCGGTGGTAGGGAATCTGTCCATTCTGGGGTTCTTCAAGTACACGGATTTCGCCATCAACAACATCAACGGGCTGCTGGGCACGGCAATACCGGCGCTGGGGCTGCTGCTGCCCATCGGCATCTCCTTCTACACCTTCCAGACCATGAGCTACACCATCGACGTGTACCGGGGACTGGTGCCGCCCCAGCGGAACATCATCGACTTCGGCGCGTATGTGACGCTGTTCCCCCAGCTGATCGCCGGGCCCATCGTGCAGTACAAGACAGTGGCCTACGATCTGGAGCACCGGCGGGAGAATCTGGCGGAGGCCAGCGAGGGCTTGCAGCGGCTGGTGATCGGCCTTGGCAAGAAGGTGCTCATCGCCAACCAGATGGGCGCCATCTGGGAGGAGATCGCCGCCATGTCCGACCCCACGGCGGCCACGGCGTGGCTGGGCGCCATCGCCTATACGTTCCAGATCTACTTCGACTTCTCCGGCTATTCGGACATGGCCATCGGTCTGGGGCATTTCTTCGGGTTCCACTTTCTGGAGAACTTCAACTACCCCTACGAGTCCCGCTCCGTCACCGAATTCTGGCGGCGGTGGCACATCAGCCTGTCCACATGGTTCCGGGAGTACGTCTACATCCCGCTGGGCGGCAACCGCAAGGGCAAGGGGCGGCAGCTGGTCAACATCGCCATCGTCTGGCTGCTGACCGGCCTGTGGCACGGCGCCAGCTGGAACTTCGTCCTGTGGGGCGTGTACTACGCCGTGCTGCTGCTGCTGGAAAAGACGTTCCTGCTGAAGTGGCTGGATAAAGCGCCCCGGTTTGTGGGGCACGCCTACACCTGCCTGTGCTTCGTGCTGGGCTGGGTTCTGTTCGCCATCACGGACTTTCCCGCGCTTGGCGCGTATCTGGGGCACATGTTCTCCGGCGCCTTTGCCGACGGCACCACCGCCTATCTGCTGCGGTGCGACTGGCTGGTGCTGGCGCTGGCGGTGGTGGGCTGCACGTCCCTGCCCCGGCGGCTGTGGGAGAAGCGGGAGCGCGCCATGGCACCGGCGCTGTCCGATGGACTGCGGACGGTGTGGGTGGCGGTCGTGCTGCTGGTGTCCATCGCCTTTCTGGTGGGCGACAGCTACAACCCGTTCCTGTATTTCCGGTTTTAAGGAGGCGGCGAAATGAAAAACACAAAGGGCCTCGCGCCGCTGATCGCCATCAGCGCCATTCTTCTGGCGCTGTCTGTGGGGAGCTTTTTCCTGACGCCGGACAGGGCGTTCTCCGAGAACGAGAACCGCTATTTGCAGCTGACGCCCAAGCTCAGCTGGGACAACATCCTGTCCGGAAAATTCATGAAGGACACTGAGAACTACACCAGCGACCAGATCATCTTCCGGGACTTCTGGACGGCCAGCCGCTCGGTCTTGCAGCGGGCGGAGGGCAAGGAGGACATCAGCGGCGCCTATCTGGGCGCAGATGGCCGCTACTTCACCAAGGTCACGGACGACAGCTTCGACTGGGCGGGGCTGAATAAGAACGCCGGGTATATCCGCTCGCTGTTCGACGCCAACGGCGGCAAGAGCTGCACGGCGCTGATCGTGCCCAGCCCGGCGGGGGTGCTGCGGGATAAGCTGCCCGCCGACGCACCCTATTACGACGAGGACGCGGCCTTCGCGCAGCTGGGTGACGCGCTGGGCGGCGCCCTACTGGACAGCCGGGATACGCTGGCGGCGGTGGACGACCCCTACTACCACACCGACCACCACTGGACGACCATGGGCGCGCAGGCGGCCTATGGCCTGTGGGCGCAGGTCACGGGGCATACGGCGCGGACATACGGCCTGACGGAGGCCACGGACAGCTTCCGGGGCACGCTGTACTCCAAGGTGCTGCTGCCCGACAGCGTGTATGACAAGGTGTATTACGCGCCGGAGATCACGGTGGACAGCGTGGTGTGCGACGGGGAGGACGGCGCGCTGTACGACCTGAGCGCGCTGGAGCAGAAGGACAAGTACGAGCTGTTTCTGGGCGGCAACTACGGTCAGTGCGTCATCACCACCGGCACGGAGAACGGAAAGCACCTGCTGCTGGTGAAGGATTCCTTCGCCAACTCCTTCGTGCCGTTCCTGACCGGGGATTATGAGACGATCACCATGCTGGATCTGCGGTATTTCCGGGGCAGCGTGCAGGAGCTGGCGGCGGAGGCCGACGACATTCTGGTGCTGACGGAGATCACCAATCTGGCCGCATCAGGGGAGTATTTCAAGCTGGGGAAATAAGAGGACATACCTATGACAGAGAAAGAAAACGAGCATACCGCCCCCTCCCGGCTGTTTGGCGGAGGGGCGCATCCCGCGCCGCTGCACTGGCTGTTTTTTCCGGCGGCGGTACTGTATCACGAGCTACTGCTGCGGGCGTTCGACGCACAGTCGGTGTTTTTTGACGGGGCGCTGGCGCTGATCTTACTGTTCGCCGTGGGCACGGGGCTGTTCTGGAGCCTGATCGTCAACCTGCTGCGCCGTCCCAGGGCGGCCTTCATCGTCTCCGTCACCGTTACCGCCCTGTGGTCGGTGCTGGTCTGCGTGGAGTACTGCTGCCGCAGCTATTTCAAATCCTACTTCTTTCTGCGCTTCATCGGCAACATGAGCGAGAATGTGGTCACAGGCTTCGGCTCCGCCATCCCGGAGGTGGTGCTGCCCCGCCTGCCCTTCATCCTGCTGGCCATGCTGCCGGTGGTGGGCTGCGTCCTGCTGCGCCGCCGCATTGCGCCGCCGGAGCGCATGGGGTGGAAGCCGCTTCTGGTGCTGCTGGCGCTGAGTCTGGCCTTCGGCGGCACGGGCAGCGTGCTGGCGCACGGCGGCATGTACAAGACTTCGTATACCTACGGCTTCAACGCCGACGCCGGCGTGACCCACTTCGGTCTGAACACCACCGTTCGGCTGGAGATGACCTACGCCCTCTTCGGCCAGCCCGCCCCCGACATACAGGTGCCGAAGGACGACGGCGGGGATGACACCGCCGTCACCGCGCCGGTGGTATACGGCAAGAACGCCATGGACATCGACTTTGACGCGCTGGCGGAAAACGCCTCCAGCTCCGCCGTGGCCAACATGTCCCGCTACTTCGGCAGCCTGACGCCCTCCTCCCAGAACGAGTACACCGGCATGTTCAAGGGCAAGAACCTGATCCTGTTCACCGCTGAGGCGTTCTCCCCGTGGTTCATCAGCGAGGAGCTGACGCCCGCCCTGTACCGCCTGACCCACGAGGGCTTTGTGTGCAGCAATTTCTACCAGCCCGGCTGGGGACAGTCCACCACCGGCGGCGAGTTCGCGGTGATGACCGGCCTGATCCCCACGTGGGTCAACGGCAACGTCAGCTTTTACGCCACCGCCCGCAACAGCATGCCCTTTGCGCTGGGCAACCAGCTCCGGGCGCTGGGCTATACCACCGCCGCCTACCACGACAACATCTACAACTACTACAACCGCGACAAGACCCACCCCAATCTGGGCTACGACTATCAGGGGCAGGGCAGCGGCCTGAAGCTCACCGAGGACGGCAGCTGGCCCTATTCCGATCTGGAGATGATCCAGAACACCATCGACCCGTACATCGACGCCTATGTGAAGAACGGCACGCCCTTCCACACCTACTACATGACCGTCAGCGGTCACGGCGGCTACGGCTGGGGACATGCCATGGCCGCCAAGAACCGCCAGAAGGCGCAGGCCGCCTATCCCAACGCCTCCGCACAGGTGCAGGCGTATGTGGCTGCCAATCTGGAGCTGGAAAGCGCGCTGGCCTATCTGCTGGAGGAGCTGGAGACAGCGGGCATCGCCGACGACACGGTGATCTGTCTGGCCGCCGACCACTATCCCTATCTGCTGTCCGACACGGACACCGACTATTATAACGAGCTGCGGGGCGTCACCGACTCCGAGCGGGATACCTCCCGCTACCGCAACGCGCTGATCCTCTGGTGCGGCTCCATGGACGAGCCGGTGCAGGTGGACGAGCCGTGCAGTGCCGTGGACATCGTGCCCACCCTCAGCAATCTGTTCGGCCTGACCTACGACTCCCGGCTCCTGTCCGGGCGGGACATTCTGGACAAGAGCTACAACGCCTCCTCCGCCGCCGGCAGTATCCCGCTGGTGATCCTGCCCACCGCCGGCGGCAACAGCTGGGCCACCGCCGCCGGCATCTATGAGGCCTCCACCCGCACCTTCACCGCCAACCCCGGCATCACCGTGGGGAAGGATTACGTCAGCGCCATCAACGACCGCGTGTCGCTGCAATACCACTACGCCCAGCTGCTGGTGACATACGACTACTACGCCATCGCTCTGCCGCAGGAGGGACACACGCCCAACGCGCCGCAGCTCGCACCGCCCGCCCCGGCAGAGCCGGAGAACGGCGAGGAGGGCGCGGAGACCCCTGTGCCGGACGTCTCCGACGGCACCGCGCCGGAGGACGGATACGTCCCGCCGGACGAGACACAGCCCGAATAATGCAAAAAAAGAAGCACCCACGGTGCTTCTTTTTTTGCATATTGGTGTTAGTGGCGTCCTACGCGACCCCAGTCGGTGTCGCTCTCATACAGCAGGTGGATGTCCTCCATATACTGGGAATCCATGGGGTTGCTGATGGACACCGCCTCCTTGTATCGCTCCAGCGCCCGCCGGGACTTCTCCGGCGGCTGCACGGTGCCCGCGCCGGCGATGCACCCGCCGGGGCAGGCCATGCCCTCCAGCAGATACCCGTCGTACTTGCCCGCCCGAGCCTTGCGCAGCATCTGGCGGCACTGGTTCAGTCCCTCCGCCGCCACGGTCTTGACCTTCACCTCCGGGTGCAGCCGGTGGATCACGTCCTCCACCGCCTTGGCCACGCCGCCGCCGGCGGCGAAGCCCACGCCCGGCGCGCTGGCCTCGTAGTGGGAGGGCAGGTCGGGGATCTGGGAGAAGTCGATGTTCTTGGCCTCAAACATGCCCCGCAGCTCCTCGAAGGTGATGACGAAGTCCACGTCGCTGCGGACGCTGCGGCGGCTGGCCTCCAGCTTCTTGGCGGCGCAGGGGCCGATGAACACGACGCGGCAGCCGGGACGCCGCCGCTTTTGCAGCCGCGCCGTCAGCACCATGGGCGTCATGGTCATGGAGATATAGGGCGCGAAGCCGGGGAACTCCTTCTTGGCCATCACCGACCACGCCGGGCAGCAGGAGGTGGCCATGAACGGCTGCTTCTCCGGCACCATCCGCAGGAATTCCTCCGCTTCCTCCACCGCGCATAGGTCGGCGCCCACGGCTACCTCCTCCAGCGCGGCGAAGCCCAGCTGCTTCATGGCGGCCTTGATCTGTCCCGGCGTCACGTTGTCGCCGAACTGACCCCAGAAGGCCGGCGCGATCACCGCCACCACCTCGTCGCCTTGACGGATGGCGTGGATCAGCTGGAACAGCTGTCCCTTGTCCACGATGGCGCCGAAGGGGCAGTTCACCAGGCACATGCCGCAGCTGACGCACTTGTCGTAGTCGATGCAGGCGTGGCCGTATTCATCCTGCCCGATGGCGTTCATGCCGCAGGCCTCCTGGCAGGGGCGGGTGAACTTGATGATGGCCTGATAGGAGCAGGCGTCCTTGCACTTGCCGCACTTGATGCACTTGCTCTGGTCGATGCAGGCGTGGCCGCTGCGGTCGATGTCGATAGCGTCCTTGGGACAGGCGTTCTGGCAGTGCCGCGACAGGCAGCCCTGGCAGGCGTTCGTCACCTCGTAATGGGTGGGTTTACAGCCGTTGCAGGCGTATTTGATAATGTTCACCAGCGGGGGATCGTAGTACTTCTCCGCCACGGCGCTCTCCTCGATGCCGTCGCTGAGCAGGCTGTGCTCCGCCACCGGACGCAGGGGCAGTCCCATGGCCAGCCGGATACGCTCGCCCACGATGGCGCGCTCCAGAAAAATGGACGACCGCTGGTTGCCCACCTCGCCGGGCACGATCTCGTAGGGCAGCTTCTCCATCCGCCGGTAATCGCCGCCTTCATAAGCCAATCGCGCCACCTCGGCAAACACGCGTTTACGCAGATCGGCGATATAGCACTTGAAGTTTCTCATGAGTAGATATTCCCTCCCACATTAGTCGCTCCTTGTCAACTATTATAACAATCTTGGGTGGGAATACAATGTCAGATTGCGAGAATTTTTATCACTGCGCAGATAATTTCTCATGCAACTTAGACAAGCGCCCTACATCCGCTCCCGCAGTGCCTCCTCCAGCTTGCCCAGTGCCTTCTTCTCAAGACGGGACACATAGCTGCGGCTGATGCCGTAGTGCGCCGCCACCTGCCGCTGGGTCTGGGGCAGCCGCCCGTCCAGTCCGTACCGCCGCCGCAGGATGTCCGCCTCCCGCTTTGTCAGCTTTTCCGCGATTAGCCGGCGCAGCAGCGCCCGATTCTCTTTGTCCTGCAGCTCCTCCAGCATGGTGTCCTCCTCGCCCACCACGTCGCTGAGATACAGGGCATCCCCCTCGGTGCCCGTCTCCAGCGCGTCGCTGAGCGACACCTCCCCCTGCACCTTCCGCTGCGCCCGAAAATGCATGAGGATTTCATTTTCAATGCACCTGCTGGCATAGGTCGCCAGCTTGATGCCCCGGTCGGGGCGGAAGGTGTTCACCGCCTTGATGAGCCCTATGGTGCCGATGGAGATCAGATCCTCCTGATCGGCCGACTGGGTGTAGTATTTCTTGAAGATGCATCCTTGAAGGCTAATTTACCTCGTTCATAATAGGCTGAAGCCGTTTGCCCCAGCCGCAAATAGAGTTCTAAATGGATATGTTTGTCATCACTGTCCTCGCATACCACAGCGTGGTCGAGGATCGTGGCAACCACTTCTGATTGGATCGGCTCCTTGCAGTTCAGATCTGCCCATAGTGCCTTTTCCAGCGCAGCCGTGTCCGTGGCTGCGATTTGCTTTTGCTGCTCCTGCTGCTGCAAGGAAATCGTTTGTGTTTGCAGCGAGGTGATCTGTTCATTGAAGCGGCTATTCCGCTTTTTGAACTCCTGCACGGTAATGGCGTCGGCCATACTCAGCTCCAGTAACTTTTCTTTCTTGTCCTCCAGCTGCTGTATTTGCGCTTGCAACCGGGCAATCTCCTTGGAGTGGTCTTCCTTCTTCTGTGTATTTGTAACGGAATCCAACACCATGCGGATAATCTGTCTCTGGTGCTTTACCAGCTTCTGAAACTGCTCTGCCAAAATAGTATCCAGTTCCGTGGTGCGAATGGTAGGCAGGTCGCAGCCCGCTTTTCCGTGTTCACGGTACATCTTACATTTCCAAAACTCCGTTTCTCCCTCTTGCGTTTTGAAGGATTGCCGGTGGAAGGACGTTCCATGCTTTCCACAGATGATCTTGCCGCTGTAGGGATACCGGCTCTGATACCCTACGCCACAGGCTTTCGAACGAGCGCTCCTCTGCTTAAAAAGGGCATTGGCCTTATCCCATACTTCTTCCGACACGATGGCCGGAATATTGGGGTCGGGATAGGATACCCATTCACTTTCGTCGAGGAACGCTGTCTTTTTCTTACGGTAGTCCAACGATTGGGTCTTGTTGCCACAGTACCAGCCCTTATATTTGGGATTTTGCAGAATGTGTCCGATGGTGCTTGTGTTGAATACATTACCCTGCAAGCTGGTGTAACCACGGCGGGTCAGCTCCTGTGACAAGCTGCGCAGACCATATTGACCGGTGACATAGAGTTCAAATATCTGCTTTACCGCCTCTGCCTGCTCCGGAACAATGGTCAGCTTGCAGTCCTTCTTATCATAGCCCCACAAGCGATTATTACCCAGTACACGACCGTTCTTGATAGATTGACGAAAGCCGAATTTCAACCGTTCAGAGAGCTTACGCACCTCGTCCTGTGCCACACCTGCCATGACCACCAATCGGAACTCGCTATCGCTGTCCAGTGTGTTGATGTTGTCATTCTGGAACAAGACGCCCACATTGTTCTCCAGCAGCTCCTGCGTGTACTGGATGCTGTCCAGCGTATTGCGGGAGAAGCGAGAGATCTCCTTCGTGATGATAAAGTCAAACATCCCCCGCTGGGCGTCTGCGATCATCCGCAGGAAGCTGTCCCGCTTGTAGGTACTTGTGCCGGAAATGCCCTCGTCTATGTATCCGGGGATGTACGTCCAGTTGGGATTTTTCTGGATGAACTCTGTATAGTATTGAATTTGGTTTTCCAAACTGCCCTGCTGCTCCACTTTCTCAGTAGAAACGCGGGCATAGAAGGTCACGCGCAGCGGTAGGTCATAAATCGACTTGCCCAGCCGCATCTGCTCTCTCAACCATCGAACCGTCATCATGGGTATCGGCCTCCTCCACTATTTTTTCTTCCATAGCTTCAGTATCGGAGGTAAATCGGCATTTGTCAAAAAAACGGGAGTTGCAGGCAGAAACATACGTCTCTTCCGAAATCAACTTCCGCTTCCATAGACGCTTCAACAAAACCAAGGCAATATCACGATCAACTTCTGTCATAGGCAACTCCTCCCTCCATAAAGTATGCGGTAATCGGGGTGATATGAATAAGCGACAACGCGCTTTCAAAAGTGCGCTCTTGCTCACTCACGCTCTTTTGACTATAAATGGAATTGTCGATAATCACAGTTTTTGCAGCAAAAGGCACCGCCAGCAAAGCAGCGTGATTGCCGCTTTGCTGGCGGTGCTTCTATATAATTTAGATTGTTAGAGGATATGCTTCTCAGATAGCCCAAGCCTCAGTGCTGAACAACCACCGACCTCACTATGCGCGTGTAGTCTGTTAGCCGATCACACCCTCAGCACAGGCCACCTTGCCTGCCTGTAAAATACGCCAAGGGTACTTCGTCATAACTGCGATGTCTTCATCGGGTTTTCCGTCAACGATCACAAGATCGGCGATTTTTCCTGCCTTGATCGTTCCCAGATCGTCATCCATGCCGATGATCCTCGCGCTGTTGATCGTCGCCTGCTCCAGCATTTCCACGGCCGTCCAGCCGCGTTCTTTCCGCAGCAGGAATTCGCTGCCGGGATTACTGCTGTAATAGTCAAGGCTCACATCCGTCCCCCACCCCGTAAGGACACCTACGCGGCTGGCTTCCAGCATCTTCTGCTGCTCACAGGATGTCTCGCGCACCTTTTTCGCAATGCTTTCCCCCAGCATACCGCTGCGCATCAAGCCAATGGGTCCCAGTGTCGGAATGATGGCGCTGTGGCTGCCGTGGCTCAGGATACGTTCAATGCACTCATCATCGATATCAGAGGCGTGCTCGATGGTGTGTATCCCCACCTCTGCGCAAAGCAGTATCCCCGCCTTGCTGTGACAATGAACTGCCGCGTATTTGCCGTAGGCCTCGGCCGTATCGTTCAGCGCCTGCAGTTCCGGTTTCGTTGTCAGAAGGGCGCCGGGAACACCATGCTCGCTGCCCACTGTTCCTGTACCGAAGTATTTCAGGAAATCCGCGCCGCAGGCGATTTGCTGGCGTCCTGCTTTGATAACTTCCTCCGGCGTGTCCGCATGAACGGTGATCGTCGAATCATCGTTGCCTGGAGCGGTAGGCGCTAACGCATAGCCACAGGAAAGAATGTGTGGCGCGCGGAAAAGCCCACGTTCCGCGCCATCCCGTACCGCCATAGCCGTATAATGCGGATTGCCGCAGTCGCGGATCGTGGTAAAGCCTTGGCGCAGCAATTCCGCTGCGTAGTCCACGCAATCCAGCAGCACATCATTCTGCTTGCGGGACATCAAAAACAAGTCATCCATTTTGGTAAAATGCAGGTGCGTGTGCAGGTCAAGCATCCCTGGCAAGACCGTCCGTCCGGCTGCATCTATTTCATCACAGCTGCCGAAATCATGCCCGACCGGGAACAAGCCCGTGATCCGCCCGTCTTCTATCAACAGATCGGCCTGATCTCCATCATATCCTTCTGTCAACGCGGAGACCAACCGCGCATTCCTGATAGCCAGCCGTTCGTTCACTGCTTCTTTGTTGCCCATTTTACAAACCTCCGCAAATCGTCTCCGAACTCCGCACACTGCGCTTCACCAATGTAGGACATGTGGCCGCCCTCATAGCCTGTGTGCCGCACACGCTCTGTCGGAAGATCAAAGTTGTTGATCATATACTCGCTGTAACTGTATGTGGTGAGCATATCATAGTAGCCATTGGCAAACAGAACTTTCATGTCCTGATTTTTCCGCATGGCATCCTCTACAAAGTGAATGGGATTGCGGGGCGCGTCAAACTCCCACGCACGACACATCTGCAAGCCGGTGAACTGATAGTCTCTATCCGTTGTGATGCCCAGTGCGTCCTTCATCACGCCATAATAACAATGGGTGAATGCCGGCATCAGCCGCTCAAAGCAAGCGTCATCACTCTCATAATGATATTGTCCACCCGCCTGCAGCGGATGTGACACAAACCGGCTGTCATACTGACTAATCAGTAAACCTTTTTCGTTGACAACCTCTCGGACATAGTCCTCCACCGACAGGCGCAGACCATGACGTTCAAAATACGCACGCGGCAGGCCGGAAAAATGGACAAGTGACTCTATGACGCCTTCCCGTTCTTCCTCCGTTGCCTTTTTCCCCAATCCCAGCACCGGCAGATAGCACCGCAGAGCAAAATCCTCTGCCGCAGCCATGACCTCCTTCAGCGCAGGCTTTTCGCCCTGTGTGTGATACCAGTGCGCCGCCGCAATAGCCGGGAAATTTGTCACTGTCCGCTCCACGGGAAACAGGGATTTGTCCCGATCCAGCAGTGATCCGACAAGGATCACTCCCGCCGCATGGATATTCAGTGCATTGCAGGTGTTGCCCAGCATATTTTCATAGAGCTGCTGAGCCATCAGTGCAGCGCGCACTGTCCCGTAGCTTTCACCCAGGATAAAAATAGGGCAATTCCACCGTTTATGACGGCTGAGAAAGCGGTCGATGCCCAACAGCATCGCCTTGGCATCCTCCTGCGAGGATGCGTACTTTTTTACGGCATCTCCCGTCAATGCACGGCTGTACCCGCACCCCACAGGATCCATAAACACCATGTCACAGATATCCAGTATGCAGGCTGCGTTCTCTTTCATGCGAAAGGGGGGATCAAACGGTGCAGAAATGCCGTCCCCAAGGTCAATAATCTGCGGACCAAGGCCGCCCAGGTGCAGGAACACACTGGCAGAGCCGGGCCCGCCGTTAAAGGCAAACAAAATCGGGCGTCCCGTCTTCTCCGCATTCAGCCGCAGATAGGATGTCATGAACAAGGTGGCATCCGTCCCGCCGTTTTCGTCGGGAAGCGGTATCTCCTCGGATACCGCTTCGTATTCCACGTCCTGCCCGTTGATATGCACTGTATTGACAACGCGAGCATAGATCAGATCATCATTCACTGTTTCTCACCCTCCCGAATAAAGGTGCGGATATCGTTGGCCAGTGCATCTCCGCCATGGTGTCCCAGATAGGGCATATGCCCGGCGGGATACTCGCGGACAGTCACCTGTCCCTCCTCATACTTCAGCTGTGACACGGTATAGGCCACCTGTCCTACACTGGTCACTAAATCAAACACGCCGTTGCCGATGAAGATACGGAACTTCTTGCTGCGGTTCAGCAGAAATTGCAGCATTTCAAAGGGCGTGCAGCGGCTGGCATACGGCCAGTTTTTATTCACATTGAAATTGATCACGTTGAATTTGCGGTCTGTTTCAATACCCAGCACATCCCGGCGAATTTCCTGAAATGCGCCCAAAAACCCTTGCATACAGCGGGACATCATCTCGTCGTCGCCTACCGGATCGTGTATTTGCAGCCCCGGCGTGTGGCGGCCGGCAAACCGCGTATCGTAAGGGCTGATGGTCATACCGTGTTCCTCGTGGAACCACCGCAAAAAGTCCTCCATCGTAACACGTAGGTCGTTGTGCAGCAGCACATGGCTGCTGATGCCGATCAGGGATGACAGCTCCTCCGCGAGCTGCGCTCGATCCTCCGCAGGCAGCCGCCCGCCCAGATACAGCGCTCGCACATACTTATCCGCGCAGAATTGATACGCTCGCGCCACAGCATCGGCAAGCTCGCCCTTTTGCCCGCCGTAATACCACGCAGTAGCTGCATAGGATGGCAGCAGGCTTACGCTTTCCTCCAACCCGCGCTCCTTCTCGGTGTAATCCGCCGGATCGGGGTCGCGCAGGATCACATTGCCCAGATTTAAGATGCCGTCGATGGCAATGCCCTTGGACACGCAGCCTTCGTACAGGCAGCCGCCCATTAGATAGTTGGCCACAGCCACGCTGCGGACAGAGCCGTAGCTCTCCGCCAGCAGGTACTTCTTAGATCGGAACCTGTCATGTTCGATGATCCAACGCTCAATGACATCGGCGATGACACGGGCATCGTTGACAAAACCGTAAGCACATTGTGCCAGCTCCGCGCTGTTTTCCCTGCCGTATCCTGTCCCTACCGGGTCGAGGATCACAATGTCACAAACATCCAGCGGAGAATAGGGGTTGTCTTCCACGCTGTAATTGCCGGAACCGCTCAATGTCTCCACATCGTCGCAGCAGGCGTGCTTCGGCCCCAACACCCCCATGTGCAGCCACAGGCTGGACGATCCCGGCCCTCCGTTGAATGCAAACAGGACAGGTCTGTCTTTTTCGCTGTTTTCGCGGAAATAGGTGTAAGCGAATACGCTGCCAGCCTCGTCACCGTTCTCATTTTTTACAGGATAGTCACCGCACTCACTACGGAATGCGACTTCCTGCCCGTTGATGATTGCTTTGCCATGGCGTTCTACTTTATCCATGCTGTTGCTCCTTCTGCTTCTCCGTGCCTGCGGACACCATACTATTGAGGCATCCGCAGGCACGGTACATTCTTCGTTCAGGCGTTTTGCTTCTGCTTGCGCTCCTCGATCTCCTTCTGCATCTGCGGGATACGCTTCTCATACTTCCGCATCAGCAGGGCGAAAATCAAGGTGGCCACATAGATCAGGCCGGGGATCAGCGTGCTCTCGTAGAAGAACAGATTGCAGACGCTCTCCGTCTGCACGGCGGCACCCGCCTCATAGGGTACAAATGCCAGCACATAACCCAGGATCGGGCCACCAATGGCCATACCTATTTTATAAGACAAAGAGTAGGAGGCTGTCAAGATGGCATCGGAATCATTATCGTTGTTTTTCCATACACCATAGGTTTTGGAGTCGAAAACGCACAACAGGATCACCGCGCCGATCAAGCCGGCGCCGATACCCTCCAGGAACCAACGAGTCATCATAATAGCCTTGGTCGCATCGTGGGTAACAAAGCCCAGCGCATAACCCGCCAGCGTGAAGCAGGAGCCAGCGATAACAGTACGGGCGTTGCCCAGCTTCTTGACGATCTTATCCAGAAACAGGTAAATCACAATGGCTACCGGCATAGACATCGTGCCATAAATACCATACAATGCTTCCGCATCCGTCTTGACATACTGGAAGTACCACGCCATGGCGCCTTCCTCTACGGCCATACCCAGCGTATAGAGAAATGCCACCGCGCCACAGAACATCAGCACCTTATTGCGGTAAAATGCACCCATACTGCTGATGATGTCCTTCAAGGCGCTTCCTGTGCGCTCCTTTACGGATTCCGCAGGCTCTGCGCTGTGCTCCACCGGCTCATACCCTTTGGTGACAAAATAAACGATCAAGTGGCCGATACCATAGATGATGCCATAAATGATGCCCACATACAGAAAGCCCTTCCGGGTATCTCCGCCGCCCAGCCAGCCAACGAAGGTAAAGGTCAGCGAAACGACCATCCACTGGGACAGCATCTGGCCGATACCGTCAGCCTGCGTCAGCTGCACGCGCTGCTGCTCATCGCTGGTCAAACGGCTGATCATGGTGTTAAAAGGTATCAGCAGGGAGGTGCTGATCATACCCTGCAGCACATAGGTCACCGCCACCCAGATGATCTTGCCGGTGGTGGTCAACTCCGGCACAAAGAAGCACAGCGCTACGATGACCATGCCAGGGACGGACATATATTTCAACCAGAATCGGCACTTACCCTCTTTTGAACGGGTACGGTCAATGATAGCGCCCATCATGGGGTCGTTGATGATATCCCAAATCTTGGCGATCAGGATAATGGTCGCCGCCACGGTAGAATCAATACCGCAGACATCGGTGTAAAAATACAGCATGAAGGCTGCCATCGCCACGGCCAGCAGCGCTTTGGAAAAACTTCCGGCAGCATACAGGATCTTCACCCGCCACGGCAATACGACGGGGCTTACTTGGGTCAACACTTTCTTTTCCATAGTTATTCCACTCCGTTATTCTTCAATCTCTGCGATCATCTCAACTTCAATGGGGATGTTAAAGGGAAGCTGTGTGACAGCTACCGCGCTTCTGGCGTGAAGTCCCTTCTCGCCGAACACCTCTGCAAACAGGTCAGACACGCCGTTCATCACGGCGGGCTGCTGCAGGAAGTCCGGAGCAGAGGCCACAAACGCCAACACTTTGATGATACGCACCTTGTCCAGATCGTCCACCTCATTTTTTAACTGGCTCAGCAGATTCAGGCCGGTCAGACGCGCTGCCTGATAGCCCTCCTCCAGCGTCAGATCACTGCCCACCTTGCCGAACACCGCCGGTTTTTTGTTCTGAAACGGACCCGCACCGGAAAAGTACAGTTGATTGCCGCTGCGACGTGCCGTCACATAATTTGCCATGGGGGAAGGAGCTTCCGGCAGTTCCAATCCAAGCTCCGCAATACGTTTTTCGATTTTGGACATTTGAAATTCTCCTTACTGATCGCTGCAGCACAACTGCGCGATCTTCTCCGCGTAAAGTGCCGTCGTGTCAAACAACGGTATATTGGTTTCTTCTTGCTTCATCAGCATCTCGATCTCTGTGCAGCCCAGAATAATGCACTCTGCGCCATTCTGAGCCAGTTGCCCGGCGATACGATAGAACGCCTGCTTGGAAGACTCTTTTACGATACCGACACCCGTTTCCTCAAAGAGGACTGTGTTGATGAAATCGCGCTCCGGCTGTTCCGGTATCAGTACGCGTAGGCCGCGCCTTGCCAGCCTGTCTTTGTAAAAGCCCTGTTCCATGGTCTCTTTTACGCCCAGCAGCCCCACAGTCTGATAACCCGCCGCCGTGATCGCGTCCGCCGTCACATCCGCAATATGAATGAACGGGATACGGATCGCTTCCTCTACACGCTCAGCATACTGATGAAGGCCGTTGCTGCCCAGCGCAACAAAATCAGCCCCAGCTTTCTCCGCACAGATGGCGGCATCTACAATGACAGCACCTTTTGCATCCGCATCAGACGCATCCAGAATATCCTGCAGATTTACATTGATAAGCACCAGCTTCGCACAGTTGTGTCCGCCTTTTTCTTCCGCAACCTTGGCATTTATGTACTCGTAAAGCTGCTTTGTGGAGTGCCAGCTGACACCGCCAATAATTCCTCCGACTTTCAAACTCAAGTTCCTTTCCTGTGCCATTTTCTCTTGCTCCTGATCCTGTGACTATTCTAATCGCAGCTGAGATTGCAATTCCGCTGCGTGTATGATAGAATAGCAACGAGGTAGTCTTGAGCAAGGCTCCCTTATGACACATTCCCACATGGGCCGCCCGCTAAGTTGATCCCTGTGGGGATGTGCTCTTCTTTTGCCTGCGCGCTATGCTTTTCGCACAAAAGCAAGTCACCTCTTTCCTGCGCCTATTGACAACTATGCCTAACTTATGTATAGTTGTATCAAAAAGGTGAAAATTTGTCAATACCGAGTTTATATTTTTTCAACTAAATTTGTAATAGACATCTTTTCTCCTTATAAAGGAGGTCATTGTATGGATAAAACAAATGCATATGATTTTTTGTGTCGTTCTGCGGAGGGCATCGCTAAAATGTTCGGGAAATATTGTGAGACCGTCGTGCAGGAAGTTGTCGGACAGGAGATCGAGGTCGTTGCCATTTATAATGGCCATGTCTCAGGCCGAAAGGTCGGCTCAACACGCAGCATCTATGGCGATGATGTGTCGGCAGATGACTTTGATTTTTCCAAGCTGTCTCAGGACAGCTCCAATCAGTTGGTAACTCTCTCCGATGGAAAGGTCATAAAGTCCTCCTCCTATTACCTTCGGGGTACAGATTTTACCTACATTCTGGGCATCAACTACGATATTACCCTGATGGAGCAGATCCGCAATTATGCTGAGGACATCAGTCTGACAGAAAGCGATTTTCTTGGTTCACTGCAGGTCAAAAAAGAAAATTCTCTGCAAGCACTGTACGAAGACGCTTTATCTCTCATCAATAAGCCTGTTCGTGTTTTCCGCAAGGCTGACCGTCAGACACTGATCCGTCTACTTAATGAAAAGAATTTCTTCGGCCTCGCCAAGTGTATTCCATTCTTATCGGAGAAGCTGGATGTGTCCAAATACACGATCTATAAGGACTTGAATGAATTAGGCATCACCCACCAGTGAGCCTAGATCGACTTATCTCATATCGGCAAACATCAATATCATTTCATTCTCTCCGTATTTTCGTGATGATGGATGGCTGATTTCATAGGTGTGCAAAATGCTCTGGCCTTTTGCACAGGCAGGCAGCGGGCGATTTGCTGGCAGTGCATCTCTC
>DNFA01000028.1:19764-21697 GCA_003487665.1 Oscillibacter sp. | reverse complement strand
GCGGGCTTGCGGAAGCCGCCCTCGGGACGGGGACCGCGGTTGAAGCCGCCGTTCTGACGGTCACGGTTGAAGCCGCCGTTCTGACCATCGCGGCGGAAACCGCCACGGCGATCGCCGTCACGACGGTTGCCGCGACGCTCACGACGCTCCTGATAGGGCTTGCTGGTATCCAGGGTGCGCGGGGTGGTGCGCAGTGCCTGGGACAGGATCTCGCCCTTGTAGATCCACACCTTCACGCCGATACGGCCGAAGGTAGTAGCAGCCTCAGCGAAGCCGTAGTCGATGTCGGCGCGCAGCGTCTGCAGGGGGATGGTACCCTCATGATAATGCTCGCTGCCGGCGATCTCGCGGCCGCCCAGACGACCGCCGCAATTGCACTTGATGCCCTTGGCGCCGGCGCGCATAGCGCGGCCCATGGCGTTCTTCATGGCGCGGCGGTGGGAAATACGCTTCTCCAGCTGTGCGGCGATGTTCTCGGCCACCAGCTGCGCGTCCATATCGGGGTTGCGGACCTCGACGATGTTCAGCTTCACGGTCTTGCCGATCAGCTTCTCCACGTCCTTGCGGTACTGCTCGATCTGCTCACCGCCCTTGCCGATGACCACGCCGGGGCGTGCCACGTGCAGGTAGATGGTGACCACTTCGTTGCTGCGCTCGATCTCGATCTTGGAGACGCCGGCGGCAAACAGCAGCTTCTTCAGGTACACGCGGATCTTGTGATCCTCGACCAGCAGATCGCCGACCTTCTCATTGCTGGCATACCAGCGGGAATCCCAGTCTTTGATGACGCCCACGCGCATGCCATGGGGATTGACTTTCTGACCCATTTAACTGTTCCTCCCTTTCTTAGTCTCTCTCAGCGACGGCCAGCGTCACGTGAGAGGTTCTCTTGTTGATGCGATAGGCGCGGCCCTGCGCACGGGGCATCATCCGCTTCAGGATGGGGCCGGGGGTGGCGAACACCTGGGTCACGACCAGCTTGTCGGGATCCATGCTGAAGTTGTTCTCCGCGTTGGCGCAAGCGCTCTTGAGCAGCTTGACCAGAGGCTCGGAGGCGGACTTGGGGGTGTTCATCAGGATCGCCATAGCAGTCTTGGCATCCTTGCCGCGGATCAGATCGCAGACGATCTGCACCTTGCGGGGAGAGATGCGGACGTATCTCAGATATGCTTTCGCTTCCATATTACTCTGCATCCTCCTTTTTACGCTTTCTTGGTATGGCCGCGGAAGGTACGAGTGGGTGCGAACTCACCCAGCTTGTGACCCACCATGTCCTCCTGCACGTAGACAGGCACATGACGGCGGCCGTCGTGGACAGCGATGGTGTGGCCGACGAAGGCGGGGAAGATGGTGGAGCTGCGGCTCCATGTCTTCAGCACGTTCTTCTCGCCCTTGGCGTTCATCTCTTCAACCCGCTTCAGCAGCTCAGGGGCAACATACGGGCCTTTTTTGATAGATCTGCTCATATTCTCTTGCCTCCTTTACTTCACGTTGCGACGCTTGACAATGAACTTGTCGGTGGGATTCTTCTTCTTGCGGGTCTTGTAACCCAGAGCCGGCTTGCCCCACGGAGTAACAGGGCCGGGACGACCCACGGGGGACTTGCCTTCACCACCGCCGTGGGGGTGATCGCAGGGGTTCATGACGGAGCCGCGCACGGTGGGACGCCAACCCATGTGGCGCTTACGGCCGGCCTTACCGATCTGGATGTTCTCGTGCTCCAGATTACCCACCTGACCGATGCAGGCCTTGCAGTTGGTGCGGATGATGCGCACTTCACCGGAGGGCATACGGATCTGGGCGTTGTCGCCCTCCTTGGCCATCAGCTGGGCATAGGCACCGGCGGAGCGAACCAGCTGGGCGCCCTTGCCGGGGTGCATCTCGATGTTGTGGATCACGGTACCAACGGGGATGTTGGCGATGGGCAGGCAGT
>DNFA01000028.1:4313-19620 GCA_003487665.1 Oscillibacter sp. | reverse complement strand
ATGTTGGCGATGGGCAGGCAGTTGCCGGGCTTGATATCGGCAGCGGCGCTGGAGAGCACCTTGTCACCGGTGGTCAGACCCACGGGAGCGACGATGTAGCGCTTCTCGCCATCCTCGTACTGGACGAGGGCGATGTTGGCGCTGCGGTTGGGATCGTACTCCAGGCGCAGGACGGTGGCTTCCATGTCCATCTTGTCGCGCTTGAAGTCGATGATGCGGTACTTGCGCTTCTCGCCGCCGCCGCGATGACGGACGGTGATGCGACCGTAGCTGTTGCGACCAGCGTTCTTCTTCAGCACCTCAACGAGGCTGGCTTCGGGCTTGGCGTGCTTGTCGATGCCGTCAAAGCCGGAAACAGTCATGTGCCGGCGGGAAGGGGTGGTCGGCTTAAAAGTTTTAATAGACATTCTCTACACTCCCTTCTCTTACACCATACCCTCGAAGAACTCGATGGTCTTGGAATCCTTGGTCAGCTGGACGTAAGCCTTTTTCCAGCTCTTGCGGGTGCCGGGACGGCCGGCGCCCATACGCTTGGTCTTGCCATCGTAGTTGATGGTGTTGACCTTGGCGACCTTCACGCCGAAGATCTTCTCCACAGCGTTCTTGATCTCGATCTTACCGGCGGAGGGAGCCACTTCGAACACGTACTTCTTGTCGGAAGTAGCGGCCATGGAACGCTCGGTGATGATGGGACGGATGATGATGTCGTATACGTTAGCCATTACGCGAACACCTCCTCGATTACTGCGAGGGCTTCCTTATCCAGCACCAGATACTTGGCCTTCAGAATGTCATAGACATTGATCAGGTTGGCCATAGAGGTCTCGACGCCGGGGATGTTGCGGGCGCTCTTGATAACGATCTCGTCCTTGGCGGGGGTGACCACCAGAGACTTGCCGTCCGCCTTAACGGCGGTCAGGAACGCGCGGAAGTCCTTGGTCTTGATGCTGTCCATCTTGATGCTGTCGATGACGATGATCTCGCCGGCAGCAGCCTTGGCGGACAGAGCAGATTTCATAGCCAGTCTCTTGACCTTCTTGTTCAGAACGTAAGAGTAGCTGCGGGGCTTGGGGGCGAACACGATACCGCCGTGGGTCCACTGGGGAGCACGGGTGCTGCCCTGACGGGCGTGGCCGGTGCCCTTCTGGCGCCAGGGCTTCTTGCCGCCGCCGGAGACCTCGGCGCGGGTCAGAGCGCTCTGGGTGCCCTGCCGGCAGTTAGCCAGGTGGTTCTTGACCACTTCGTGCACGACGGCGGTGTTCGGCTCCACGCCGAAGATGCTGTCGTTGAGCTCAACAGTGCCGACCTCAGCGCCGGCCATGTTCAAAACTTTGATAGCAGACATTTCCTTAAGCACTCCTTTCCTTACTTAGTACGGGCGGAAGCCTTCTGCGGGTTACGACCGGAAGCCTTCTGCGGGTTGTTGCTGATACCGGCATCAGCGTGCTTGACGCGGTGGGTCTTAACAGTGGACTTAATCAGGACCAGACCGCCCTTGGGGCCGGGAATGGCGCCGCGGACAGCGATCATGTTCAGCTCCGGATCGACCTTCACGATGTCCAGGTTCTGGATAGTCACCTGGTCGCAGCCCATCTGACCGGCGCCGATCTTACCCTTGAAGATGCGGCTGGGGTCGGTGGTGGAGCCCATGGAACCAGCATGACGATGGACGGGGCCGCCGCCGTGGCTCATGGGGGTGCGGCCGGCGTTCCAGCGCTTCACAACGCCCTGGTAGCCGTGACCCTTGGTGGTACCGGTCACGTCAACGAAGTCGCCCTCTTTGAACGTGTCGGCCTTGATGATGTCGCCGATGTTCAGCTCAGCGGCATTCTCCAGATCGAACTCGCGCAGGTACTTCTTGGGAGCCACGCCCGCCTTGTTCAGGTGGCCCATCTCGGGCTTGGTCAGCTTGCGCTCGGGGACATCCTCGAAGCCCAGCTGCACAGCGGCGTAGCCTTCCTTCTCGGCAGTCTTCTTCTGGACGACGGTGCAGGGACCCGCCTCGATCACGGTGACGGGAATGACCTTGCCGTTTTCGTCGAAGATCTGAGACATACCGACTTTCTTGCCAATGATTGCCTTCATGTATGATCCTCCTTAAAGGTTATTGGTCGACATAGATTCAACTTCCATTGGGTAGAAGCCGCTTGCTCTGCCGACGTAACCCCCGGAACGCCTCACGCAAGTTAGCGCTCCGGCTGGGTAGCAAGCAAATTCGTTTGCGGGGGTATTATATAAGGTGTTTACAGCTTGATCTCGATCTCCACACCGGCGGGCAGATCCAGAGCCATCAGCGCCTCCACGGTCTTGGGGGTGGAGTTGGTGATGTCGATCAGTCTCTTGTGGGTGCGGCGCTCGAACTGCTCACGGCTGTCCTTATACTTGTGGGTAGCGCGCAGGATGGTGACGATCTCTTTCTTGGTGGGCAGAGGGATGGGGCCGGACACGGAAGCGCCGGTGCGCTTGGCGGTCTCGACGATCTTCTCTGCGGACTGGTCGATGACCTGGTGGTCATAGGCCTTCAGACGAATGCGGATCATTTCTTTTGCCATTTGGTTTGTTCCTCCATAAAATTCGTACGGTTTTTGTTGCTTTGACCAATGCCGTACGGCGGGAAATTTCTTATACGCCGTTCCGTGCGTATCATTCCGGCTCATAAGAAACACCGGCGATCAGGCCGGTGTCCTTCTGGCGCGGCGATCTACGCCGACGAACAGAAATCTCTCAGCCGCCCGATTATCGGACATACTCCCCGGAAGTTACCTCCTTGCGGAGCAATCTCCCGGTTCATCGCAGTTGCAAACGCCTCCGGGTGTGCAGTACCCTTCGCGCGCGTACCCACATATAATAAAGGAAAAATCCCCTTATGTCAAGGGGATTTTTCTATTTCCTATACAAATTTTTTCGGGTATTTTTATAGCTTTTGCCGGTCGCTTTTTAAAGTTTCACGCCACCGTATTCACCGTGCCCACAAACAGCGGCACATTGTTGTAGTCGAAAATCACGAACAGGAACGGCCGATCCAACTCCATCTCCACGGTGGGCGGCACTTCCATCATGGCCGAGTCCGCGCAGACCAGCTCCGTATACGCCGCGGCCTCCACGCCGTCCTCGTCGATCTTCACCCGCGCCGCCTGCATGACGCTGTCCACCGCCGCGCCGTTGTCGGTCAGCGGCGTAAAGTCCGCCTTTGTCCCGTCAAAAGCGTCCGTCACGCCCAGCGCTTGCAGCACCCCGTCCAGCCCCGTGGAGGACTTCACATCGAACTTGGGCACCGACCACACCAGCTCTGCGGCGTTGTAGTCCCCGGTCAACTCCGCCAGGAACCCCTGCCGCTGCAGCAGGCTCTCCGGCGTCACGCCCTCATCCGGCAGCACGAACACCATGCGGCCATAGTTCAGCGACCGGGGCGCGGCGGTGTAGCCGTCACCCTTCCGATAGCTGCCGCTCTCCGTCCGGTGCATAAACTCCGTTTTCTGCTTCGCGCCGTTGGCGGCGGTGAACGTGTCCTGCTTCGTCTGACTGCTCTCGAAGGCGTCCTGCCAGCTGGACTTATAATATATGGTGTTGTACAGCCGCAGCAGATTGTCCACTTCGGTCTGAATTTCCCGCGTCTCCTGGGACAGCAGCCCGCCGGTGTTCTGGTTCAGCCAACCGGCGATGGCCTCGTCCGCCGCCGCCGTGCCCATGGGCACCCGGTAGGAGGACGCATAATACCAGTCCGCCAACGCGTCCACGGCCTCCTGCTTCACGTCAGCGTTCTCCCGCAGGAACGCGCCGTTGGCCAGACGGCACACCGACCGCCCGTCGTCCAGATACACGCTCATCCACAGGTCGCGCACCGTCTGCCGCAGCGTCTCGCTGTCAGCCGCGCCCAGCAGCTCCATCACCTGCTGCTTCGTCTCCCCTGCCGTCATCTCCGTCAGCATACTGAGCGCCACATACAGGCTGATGGGCGAGTACACCCGGTTCTCGCTGTCGGCGAAGATCTTGCCCAGCGTCCTGTCCGCAAAGGCCAACACCGCGCCGCCGTCCGGCTCCGCATCCAGCTTGCCCAGCTTTTGCAGCGCCTCCCGGTACTCGGTGTATGCCGCGTCGTAGGCGTCCCAGTCGCCCTCACCGTTTTCATCGAAGTAGTCCTCAAACCGCGGCTCCTTGGGATAGGCTGGGTACGCCGCCTCCCTGACAACATATTGCGTCAGATCCACGGCAGTGCCTCCCCCCTGCTTGTCATCCGTCCGGGGCTGTACGGCGCAGCCCGCCAGCATCAGTCCCGCCAGCACCGCGCAGGCCGCCGCCTTCCATCGTTTCATACACGCTTCCTCCTTTTCCCATTTACCTTTTAGACGCAGCTTTCCTGCCGTTGGTTCCGGAAAAGCGCAAAAAAGAGAGACGCTGACGCGTCTCTCTTTTTATACTGCATAAGCGTGTAAGAAACTTACTTCAGCTCGACCTTGCCGCCGACTTCCTCGATCTGCTTCTTCATAGCCTCGGCATCGTCCTTGGACAGGCCTTCCTTCAGGGTGTGGGGCACGCCCTCGACGGCAGCCTTGGCCTCGGCCAGACCCAGACCGGTGATCTCGCGGACGACCTTGATGACCTTGATCTTCTGAGCGGCATCGAAGCCAGCCAGAACCACGTCGAACTCGGTCTTCTCCTCAGCAGCGGGAGCAGCAGCGCCGGCAGCGGGAGCAGCCATGGCAGCGGCGGAAACGCCGAACTCCTCCTCCAGAGCGTGCACCAGCTCGGACAGCTCCAGGACGGTCAAACCCTTGATCTCTTCGATCATAGCAGTAATCTTCTCAGACATTGTGATAGCCTCCTATTTTTGAGATTTTTGTAAAGTTATGTGGCGGGCATCCACCCGCAGGGGAACCGGCGTCGAATTACTCGGCAGCCGCGCCGTCTTTCTCGGCGATCTGCTTCAGCACGCAAGCCAGAGCGGAAATGGGAGCCAGCATGGTACCCAGAACCTGAGCCTGCAGCACGGGCAGCGCGGGGATGGACGCGAGAGCGTTCACGGTGTCCATGGAGACGACCTTGCCTTCCATGAAGCCGCCCTTGATCTCGAACTTGTCCTTCAGCTTCTTAGCGTAGTCCGCCATCACGCGAGCGGGAGCGACGGGATCATCAGCGCAGATAGCCAGAGAAGTGGTACCGTTGAGCTGATCGTCCAGTTCGTTCAGACCGCAGTTGTTGAAAGCGAAACGCAGCAGGGTGTTCTTGATGACAGCGTATTCAATGTTGTTCTTACGGCACTCAGCACGCAGCTCGGTATCCTCCGCCACGGTGATGCCCTTGTAATCAACGATGATGCCGGCAGCCGCATTCTGCAGCTTGTCGGTCAACGCCGCCACGATCGCCTGCTTTTCAGACAGAACCTTTGCGTTGGGCATTCTTTGATTTCACCTCCGTTAGAATTGTCGGTGCGTTCAAAAAGGAAACCGTCCTCATGCCAAAGGACATGAGGACGGTAAAAGCAATCAGAATGATTTGCCATCCTCGGCAGGACTTACGGCTGACGCCACCTGCTGTCTTTGGAACGCAACCAATATTATATCCAGAGCTTCACAGCTTGTCAAGCCCAAGATAACAATATTTTCACGTCTGTCCCCGGTCTTTCCCGAGGACATCGCGGGGTCAAGGGATAGAAGCCGATATGCAGACCGACAGGCAGATTCTTCGCCATGCAAGGCAAAGGCTTGCAGGAATACTTTGTGTATTTCAAAAGCCTTTAACGCGGCAGGGCGGAAAACATGCCGGCGGGGTGCGTATCGGTGGCTATACCGCCGACCCCCACAAAAATCACAGCTGCTTGTTGGCGTTCATCTTCACGCCGGGGCCCATGGTGGAAGCAGCCACGCAGGACTTGATATACTGACCCTTGGCAGCGGCGGGCTTGGCCTTGATGATGGCGCCGATGAGAGCGGAATAGTTCTCAAACAGCTTGTCAGCACCGAAGGAAACCTTGCCGATGGGGCAGTGGATGATGTTGGTCTTGTCCAGACGGTACTCGACCTTACCGGCCTTAGCTTCCATAACGGCCTTGGCAGCATCGGGAGTCACGGTGCCGGACTTGGGGGAGGGCATCAGACCCTTGGGACCCAGAACCTTACCCAGACGGCCGACGACGCCCATCATATCGGGAGTGGCGACGACCACGTCGAAGTCAAACCAGTTCTCCTTCTGGATCTTCTCGACCAGATCCATCTCGCCCACGTAGTCAGCGCCGGCGGCCTTGGCAGCCTCGGCCTTGTCGCCCTTGGCGAACACCAGAACGCGGACGGACTTGCCGGTGCCGTTGGGCAGCACGATGGCGCCGCGCACCTGCTGGTCAGCATGACGGGAGTCCACGCCCAGCTTGACGTGCAGCTCCACGGTCTCGTCGAACTTGGCGGAAGCGGTCTTGCAGATCAGCTCCATACCCTCCTTGGGGTCATACAGCATGGCCTTGTCGATCTGCTTGGCGCTCTCTTGATATTTCTTACCTCTAAACATTTCTTACACCCTCCTTACTCGCCGACCACGACGCCCATGGAGCGGGCGGTACCGGCGATCATGCTCATGGCGGCTTCCAGAGACGCGGCGTTCAGGTCGCGCATCTTCAGCTCGGCGATCTTCTGAATGGAGGCCTTGGAAATGGTGGCGACCTTCTCCTTGTTGGGAACGCCGGAACCGGACTCAATGTTGCACTCCTTCTTGATGAGGACAGCCGCGGGAGGGGTCTTGGTGACAAAGCTAAAGGAGCGGTCAGCGTACACGGTGATGACCACGGGGATGATCAGGCCCATGTCATTCTTGGTGCGCTCGTTGAACTCCTTGGTAAAGGCAGCGATGTTGATGCCGTGCTGACCCAGAGCGGGGCCAACGGGAGGTGCGGGAGTTGCTTTGCCCGCGGGGATCTGCAGTTTTACGTATCCAACGACTTTCTGTGCCATTCGTAGGCACCTCCTTCAATATAATGTGGTAGCGGCGGGGATACAGTTGCCGCTTGGCGAGACGCGCAGCGTCTCTCCCACTTGCGCCGGAAAGCTCCGGCAGGCGCGTCCTGTCGGCGCGCTCAGTTGGCGCTGACCTCGACCTGATCCAGCTCGAGATCAACAGGTGTTTCGCGTCCGAACATGGATACGACCACGCGCACCCTGTTCTTCTCCGGCTCGATCTCCTCCACCGTGCCGGTGAAGCTGGACAGCGGGCCCTCGGTGATGCGCACCGTGTCGCCCACGTGGTACAGCACGACGATCTCGCGCTTCTCCACGCCCAGCGCCGCCACCTCGTCCTCGGTCAGGGGGATGGCCTTGTTTGCCTCGCCCACGAAGCCGGTGACGCCGCGGATGTTGCGGATCAGATGCCAGGTATCGTCGGTCATGACCATTTTGATGAGGACGTAGCCGGGGAATACCTTCCGCTGGACTTCCTTCATCACGCCCGTCTCCGTCACCTCCGTCACCGTCTCCAGAGGGATCTCGATCTTGTGGATCATGTCCTCCATGCCGCGGTTGACGACGGACTTCTCGATGGCGGCCTTGACCGCGTTTTCATAGCCGGAATAGGTATGTGCTACATACCACTTTGCGTTATCAGCCATGCTCCCGTTCCTCAGGCGAACAGACCGATAAGGGTATCCACCGCCAGCACTGCCACTGCATCAAAGATCCAGATAGCGGCGCCCACGATCAGGGAGCACAGCAGAACGGTGCCCGTGTTCTTGGCGGTAGTCTTGCCGTCAGGCCATACGACCTTCTTCAGCTCGCTTCTCATCTCGCGGAACCACTTGCCGCGATCCTTACTGACCTTTTTCTCTTCAGCCATCACAAATTCTCCTTCCGATTATTTAGTCTCGGTGTGGACGGTGTGCTTTCTGCAGAAGGGGCAATACTTGTTCAGCTCAAGCTTGTCAGGGGTATTCTTCTTGTTCTTCATCGTGTTGTAGTTTCTCTGCTTGCACTCGTTGCATCTCAGGGTGATCTTCACGCGCATTAACGGCACCTCCTTATTAGATTGGTTCTCCCCTGTCCGGGAAGACCTTTTGCCTCCCTGCCGGACGTTTTCCCTCTGTGCGCCTGAAGCGAAAAAGCGCGCAAAAAGAAAGCACCCACTCACAGGTAATGCCCACTATACCACACTTGTCTCCCCCCGTCAACGGCTTTTTCCAAAAAAATTGCAGGGAAATCCCATTCTGGCGCACTTTTGGGGCAAAAAAAGGAACCGCCCGCAGGCGGTTCCTTTTTTTATGCTCTTTTCTCAGGCGTTCAGCACTTCTCGAACACCACTGCGGTGCCCATGCCGCCGCCGATGCACAGGGTAGCCAGACCCTTCTTGGCCTCGGGACGCTTCTGCATCTCGTGCAGCAGGGTGACGATGATACGCGCACCGGATGCGCCCACGGGATGACCCAGAGCGATGGCGCCGCCGTTGACGTTGACCTTGCTCATGTCGAAGTGCAGCTCACGCGCCACAGCGATGGACTGGGCGGCGAAGGCTTCGTTGGCCTCGATCAGGTCGATGTCGTCGATGGTCACGCCAGCCTTCTTCATGGCGTTGCGGGAAGCCACCACGGGACCCACGCCCATGATCTTGGGATCCACGCCGCCCTGACCCCAGCCGATCAGCTTGGCCATGGGCTTCAGACCGTACTTCTTCACAGCCTCGCCGGAGGCCAGCACGATGGCGGCAGCGCCGTCGTTGATGCCGGAGGCGTTGGCGGCGGTGACGCGCTGGGTGCCCTTATCGGGAGCATCCTGATAGCCGGTGGGCTCGAAGGTGTTGACCACCACGGGATTGGGGGACTCGGGACCCACGGGGAACGCGCCCTTCAGCTTGGCAATACCCTCGGCGGTGACGCCCTCCTTGGGATACTCGTCCTTGGCGAAGGGGACCATGTCCTTCTTGACCTTGACCATCACGGGGACGATCTCATCGTCAAAGCGGCCGGAATCGCGGGCGGCGCAGGCCTTCTGCTGGGAAGCGGCGGCGAAGGCGTCCTGCTCGGCACGGGTGATGCCCCACAGATCGTTGATGTTCTCGGCGGTGGTGCCCATGTGGTAGTTGTTATAGGCGTCCCACAGGCCGTCCTTGATCATGGTGTCCACCAGCTTCTTGTCGCCCATGCGGGCGCCCCAGCGGGCGTCCATGGAGGCGAAGGGAGCGGCGCTCATGTTCTCGGTACCGCCGCAGACGACGATGTCGCTGTCGCCGGCCAGGATGGAACGGGCGCCCTCGATGACGGACTTCATGCCGGAGCCGCAGACCATGCCCACGGTGTAGGCGGGGACGGAATAGGGGATACCAGCCTTGATGGAGACCTGGCGCGCCACGTTCTGACCCTGAGCAGCGGTCAGGATGCAGCCGAACATCAGCTCATCCACATTCTCAGGAGCCACGTTCGCACGCTTCAGAGCCTCCTTGACCACCACGGCGCCCATCTCGGCGGCGGGGGTGTTCTTCAGGGAGCCGCCAAAGGAACCGATGGCGGTGCGGCAGCAATTGACAACATACAGGTCTTTCATGAAAGTTACCTCCTATAAAATATGTTGAATCCATTATACAGTACAGGCTCGCGCTTGTCTATCCCTATGATAGTCATATTTTTAACAATAGTCAATCCCAAATTGCAACTTCGTTAAAAAATCGGCAAATCGAGCAGAATTCGCCGCCCGATACCGTCATTTTGACGAATGTCCGGGCATTATGCCGCCGGCTGGGGATCGTCTGCCGCGCTATCCGCCGAATCGTCCGCCGAATCGCTCTGCGAGCCGCCGGTCCGGTCGTCATCGGTCTGTGCGCCGCCGTCCATCTCCGCCATCATATCCTGCCGCAGCTGGATCAGCTTCTCGTAGAAGGCGCCCACGTCCACGCCGTCGTACAGCTTGCTGTTGGTGACAACGGTGGCCTCCTCCATCTTCTGGTTCCACAGCACGTCGAAATACGTCTCCGCCACGGCGGACAGATCCGGCTCCGTCCGCAGCACCACAAAGCTGGTGCCCTCGCCGTAGGGGTCGATGACGGCGGTCATGCCGCCGATCTCCAGCGCGGACATGGCGTCGCTGAGGGCGTCGTCCTCCACGGCGGTCAGAGTGACGATGCCGTCCGCCGTCTGCTGCAGCTCCTCGCAGATCAGGGCGTACTCCTTCTCCTTGTCCTCCGCCGCCTGCCAGCGCTCCAGCAGGTCGTTGGCCATGGTCTCGGCATTCTCACCGGTGAGCTTCAGCACGTATGCGCCCATGTAGCCCAGCTGGGCGGCGTAGTCGGTCAGCGTCGCGTCATCGGCATACAGGCTGCTGCCGGGGGTACAGAAGGCCTGATACAGATCCCGGTACAGGTACTGATCCTCCAGAATGCGGTCATAGGCCTCCTCGCTGATGCCCATCAGCGCCAGCTGCTGCAGGTAGGCCTCCTCGCTGCCGTAATAGGCCACATACTGCTGCCGCTGTGCATCCAGCTCCAATGTGCTGGCATCCGACAGCGCCACGCCCGCCTGCTGTGCCCAGGCGCGCACCACGGCGTGCTGCTTGGCGGCCTCCACCGCGTCGGTCTTGGCGTACTCGGCAAAGGTCATGCCGTCCCCGGTGACGGCGGCGCTCCAATCCACATCCGGCATGCTGGCGGTGACATTGTCACAGACCATCCCCAGCCAGAACAGGTACTCCTCGCAGGTGACGGTCTGGCCGCTGATGGCCAGCATCTCGCCGTCCGGGTGCAGGCCGCTGGCCTGATACAGCAGTCCGTTGGTGCTCCTGCCGCCCTTCATGCCGCCGGTGACGGCAAACGCGCCCACCAGCGCCACCGATACCAGCACGCCGGCCAAAAAACGTATCCAATTACTTCTCATGTGCTGTTTCCTCCTTGCGGGGCAATGCCCCGTCCGCTTGTTGTGTGTCCTTTTCATGCAGCCGCAGAGCCTCCACCAGTCCGCCGGCGGCGGCCAGAGGTTCCTCCTTGGGCTGTAAATACAATGTCAGGCGCGGGGACGCTCCCGCGGTCAGCTGGGTGCGGCTGCGGTAGGACGCCATGGTACACACCGCCAGCAGCGCCGACGGGTCGATGCGCCCGTCGAAGCTGAACAGCAGCTGCCGCCCCTTCTGGGTGATGTCGGTGATGCCCCGCTCCATGGCGGCGGCGCGCAGCAGCGCCACGTCCAGCAGCGCCTCCACCGGCGGCGGCACGTCGCCGTAGCGATCCAGCAGCTCGTCGGTCAGCTCGTCCCGGTCGGAGGCCGTGCGCAGGGCGGCAATGCGGCGGTACAGATCCATCCGCTGCTCGGCTGCGGGCACATAGCCCTCCGGGATGTACGCCGCCACCGTCAGGTCGGCGGAGCACTCCACCCGCACGGGCACCTCCCTGCCCTGCTGCTCCAGCACCGCGTCGTTCAGCAGCTTCAGGTACATATCGTAGCCCACGGACATCATGTAGCCGGACTGCTCCGGCCCCAGCAGGTTGCCCGCGCCGCGGATCTCCAGATCCCGCATGGCGATCTTGAAGCCGGAGCCGAATTCCACGTATTCCCGTATGGCGGTGAGCCGCTTGGCGGCCACCTCCGTCAGCACCTTTCCGGCGCGGTACGTCAGATAGGCGTAGGCGCGCCGCGCCGAGCGTCCGATGCGCCCGCGTATCTGGTGCAGCTGGCTCAGTCCCATGTTGTCCGCGTCCTCGATGATGAGCGTGTTCACGTTGGGGATGTCGATGCCCGTCTCGATGATGGTGGTGCACACCAGCACGTCGATCTCCCCCTCGGACATGCGCGCCATGACCCGGCTCAGCTCGCCCTCGGCCATTTTGCCGTGAGCCGTCTCCACCACCGCGTCATCGTCCAGCAGCTCCCGCAGCCGGGCGGCCGTGGCGTCGATGTTGTCCACCCGGTTGTGCAGGTAGTACACCTGCCCGCCCCGGCTCAGCTCCCGGCGGATGGCCTCCGCCAGAATGCCCCAGTCGTGCTCCAGCACATAGGTCTGCACCGGCTGGCGATCCTGCGGCGGCTGCTCGATGGTGCTCATGTCCCGGATACCGCTGAGCGCCATGTTCAGCGTCCGGGGGATGGGCGTGGCACTCAGGGTCAGGGTGTCCACCTGCTGCGCCACCTGCCGCAGCCGCTCCTTGTGGGTCACGCCGAAGCGCTGCTCCTCGTCGATGATCAGCAGCCCCAGATCCTTGAACTGCACGTTCTTGCTCAGCAGCTTGTGGGTGCCGATCAGCAGGTCGACCCGTCCGTCCCGCGTCCGCTCCAGAATGTCCTTCACCTGCCTGGGACTGCGGAAGCGCGACAGCACCTCCACCGTCACCGGAAACGCCCGGAACCGCGCGGCGGCGGTGGCATAATGCTGCTGCGCCAGGACGGTGGTGGGCACCAGAATGGCCGCCTGCTTCCCGTCCAGAATGCACTTCATGGCGGCGCGCAGCGCCACCTCCGTCTTGCCGTAGCCCACGTCGCCGCACAGCAGGCGATCCATGGGCACCGGCTTCTCCATGTCGGCCTTGATGTCCCGTATGGCCGCCAGCTGATCCTCCGTCTCCGTATAGTCGAAGGCGTCCTCGAACTCCTGCTGCCACGGGGAATCCGGCGAGAAGGCAAAGCCTCCCAGCCGCTGCCGCTGGGCATACAGTTTGATAAGCCCCTCCGCCAGCTCCTTGGCAGCCGCCTTGGCGCGGCGGGTGGTTTTCGCCCACTGGTCGCCGGACAGCTTGTTCAGCCGCGCCTTCTCCGCCGTCTCCTCGCCGCCGCCGATATACTTGCTCACCAGATCCAGCGACGTAGCGGGCACGTACAGGCAATCGCTCCCGGCGTACTGTATCTTGATATAATCCTTTTCCACGCCGTCCACCGGCAGGCGCAGCATCCCCACGAAGCGGCCGATGCCGTGGTGCACATGCACCACCAGGTCGCCCACCTCCAGGTCGGCGTAGCTCAAAAGCCGCTGGCGGCTGTCGGACTTGGGCGGACGGGGCTTTTTGGTCTTGCCGGACAGGGCGCGGGTCAGCTGCCCCTCCGTCAGCACCGCCAACTTCAGCGCCGGCCATTCGCTGCCGGCAGACAGGGCGCCCACGGCGATCAGCACCTGTCCCGCCTGCGGGACAGCGCTTCCGTCCAGCGCCAGCGCCGCCGGGATGTGCCGCCGCTGCAAAAACTCCTGCATGTTCCGGCAGCGCACCGCGCCGCCGCACAGCACCAGCACGCCGCTTCCGGCGGTGAGATAGTGGGTGATGTCCGTGGCGGCGGTATCCAGACTGCCGCCGTACCCCGCCAGCTGCTTGGCGCCGATATCCAGCAGCAGACGCGGCGGCAGCAGGTAGCGGCTGGTAGGCAGGCTCTCCAGCTGGCACAGGGCGAAGCGCTCCAGCGTCCGCTCCAGCTCCGTCTCCGTCAGCGTCAGCTCGCCGAAGGCTCCGGCCATGACGCCGCCCTCCACGGCGGCGGTCACGTCCTGCCGCGTCTGGAACAGGAAGCCCCGCAGCGCCTCCTGCACCCGCCCCGCCTCGTTGGCGCAGATCACGCAGTCCGCGCCCAGATAGTCAAAGGCCGTGGTCTTGTCCGGGTACACGGCGGCCATATACCGATCCGCTCCCGGCGGCACGATGCCCTGCCGCAGCAGCTCCGCATCGTCCAGCAGCCGCTGACGCGCGGCAGCGTGCTCCTTCTTCAGCCGTCCGGCGGCCTCCTCCATGCGCTCGGCGGCGTCTGCCGCCGTCGTCTCTCCGGCGAAGGGCAGCAGCTCCCCGGCGGGCAGGATATGCGCCCGCTGCCGGTTCAGTACCCGGCGCTGGGTGGCCGTCTCGAACTCGCCCATGCTGTCCAGCTCGTCGTCGAAGAACTCGCAGCGCAGGGGGCGCTCCTCACCGGGGGAGAACACGTCCAGTATGCCGCCCCGCAGGGCGAACTGTCCCGCGCCCTCCACCTGTTCGGTGCGGGTATAGCCCCCGGCGATCAGGCGGCTGCACAGCGCCGCCACGTCATACTGCCCGCCCACCTCCAGCGAGAAGGCGGCGTGCAGCAGCGTTTCCCTCGGCAGGCACCGCTGCACCATGGCGGCGGGCGTAGCCACCACCACCGGCGCGTCCCCCTGTGCCATGCGGTACAGGGCGGACAGCCGGGCGTTCTCCCATTGGCGGCTGTAGGACGCCGGCCGCAGCTGCAGCTCCCGCTCCGGCAGGCGCACCGGCTCCACGCCCAGCAGCACCTGCACGTCCGCCGCCTGCCGCGCGCACTCCTTTTCATCGGCGCACAGCAGGAGCAGGGGGCGCTTCGTCTCCTCTGCCAGCGCTGCGGCGACCATGGCGCGGTGTACGGGGGACAGCCCGGTGACGGCGGCGCAGCAGCGCGTCTTATGCACTTCCGCCGCCAGCTCCCGCAGCTCCGGCAGGGTCAGCAGCTTCTCCAACAGACCGTTCACAGGCGTGTCCTCCTTTCTCATAGATGCGGGCGTATCACCGCGACCGCTCTGTAGGGCGGGACCCATGTGTCCCGCCGCACGATATGCATGTTTTCCGGCGGGGCACGCGGGCCCCGCCCTACAACAGGGTTCGGCGGTCATACAGGGCGGACAGAGTCGTCCGCCCCTACGAAGGGACATCAAGAACACCGCACCCTATTGCAATTTGCTCTTCAGCTCATACAGCAGGTTCAGCGCCTCCAGCGGGCTGAGGGCATCCACCTGCGTGCGGCGGATGATATCCGCCACGGCGGACTCCGCCATGGCGCCCAGCGACAGCTGGTCGTCCTGCACCGGCGCGGCGTGGGGATGGGCGGACTGGCTCTCCAGCTCCCGCAATATCTCCCGCGCCCGCTTGAGCACCGCGTCCGGCAGACCCGCCAGCTTCGCCACCTCGATGCCGTAGCTCCTGTCCGCGCCGCCGGGGACGATCTTCCGCAGGAACACGATGTCCTCGCCCCGGGCGTGGACAGCCACGTTATAGTTCCGGACGTTGGGCAGCTCCTGCTCCAGCGCCGTCAGCTCGTGGTAGTGGGTGGCGAACAGCGTCTTGGCCTTCAGCTTTCCGGCGCAGTACTCCAGCACCGCCCGGGCGATGGACATGCCGTCGAAGGTGGAGGTGCCCCGGCCGATCTCGTCCAGGATCAGCAGGCTGTTCTTCGTGGCGCAGCGGAGAAGCTCCGACACCTCCGTCATCTCCACCATGAAGGTGGACTGTCCGGCGGCCAGATCGTCGCTGGCGCCGATGCGGGTGAAGATGCGATCCACCACGCCGATGTGCGCCCGCTGCGCCGGGACGAAGCTGCCCACCTGCGCCATGAGGGTGATGAGCGCCACCTGGCGCATGTAGGTGGACTTACCGGCCATGTTGGGGCCGGTGATGA
>DNFA01000028.1:0-4164 GCA_003487665.1 Oscillibacter sp. | reverse complement strand
GCCATGTTGGGGCCGGTGATGATGGACACCCGCTCCTCTTTGGCGCCCATGTGGGTGTCGTTGGGCACGAAAAAGGCGTCGCCCCGCATTTTCTCCACAACGGGATGGCGTCCCGCCGCGATCTCGATCACGCCGGACTCGTCCACGTCCGGGCGGCAGTAGTGGTTCTGCGCCGCCACCTCCGCGAAGGCGCACAGGGTGTCCAGCTGGGCGATCATCGATGCCGCCAGCTGCACCCGCGTCACCTGCGCCGCCACATCGCTGCGCAGGGCAGTCAGCAGGTCGTATTCCAGCGCCGCGTCCCGGTCGTGGGCGGTGAGCACCTCGTGCTCCAGATCCTTCAGCTCCTGGGTGATGTACCGCTCGCCGTTGACCAGCGTCTGCTTGCGTATGTAATCCTCAGGCACCTGCTCCTTGAAGGAGTTGGACACCTCGATGTAATAGCCGAATACCTTGTTGTACCCCACCTTCAGGGTACGGATGCCGGTTTTCTCCTTTTCCCGGGCTTCCAGCTCGGCGATGAAGCCCTTGCCGCCGGTGAGGATCGTCCGCAGGTGATCCACCTCCGGGTCGAAGCCCTCCCGGATCATGCCGCCCTCCCGGACGGAGAACGGCGGCTCGTCCACCAGCGTGGCGGCGATGCGCCCGCTGATGTCCTCCAGCGTCTCCAGCTGCTCTCCCAGCTTGGCCAGCGCGCCGGTAGAAAAGGGCTCCAGGCACCGCTTCACCTCCGGCAGGTGCTCCAGCGCCGCGCGCAGGCTCACCAGATCCCGCGCCCCGGCGGTGCCGTAGACGATGCGGCTCATGAGCCGCTCCATGTCGCCCATGCCGGTCATGGCCAGCCGCAGCTCCTGCCGCTCCATGGTGTTGTCCACCAGCGCGGCCACGGCGTTCAGCCGCCGGTCGATGGCGGCCACATTCATCAGGGGCTGCTGTAACCATGTGCGCAGGTTCCGCGCGCCCATGGGGGTCTTTGTCTTGTCCAGCACCCACAGCAGGCTACCCTTCTTCTCCTTGCTGCGCAGCGTCTCCGTCAGCTCCAGATTCCGCCGCGCCGCCAGATCCAGCTCCATGAACTGCCCCGTGCGGTACCATTCCAGCTTGTCCAGCTGCTTCAGGTCGGTTTTCTGCGTCTCGTAGAGATACGTCAGAAGCCCGCCCAGCGCCAGCAGCGGCGCCGCGTCATTGCGGGGCAGGCGGCTGAGCGCCTCCTCGCCGAACTGGGTGCGCACCTTCTTCTCCGCGTCCCGCAGGTCATACTGCCCGTCGCCCAGCCGCTCCCGGCGGCAGGCGAAGCGATTTTCCAGCGCGGCGGCCAGCTCCGCGTTGTCGTAGGCGGCGGCGTTCATCACCGCCTCCGCCGGGGCGAAGCGCCCCAGCTCGTTGATAAGCCCCGTGATGCGCTGCTCGCCGGTGAACACCGTCACATGCGCCTGTCCCGTGGACACGTCGCAGGCGCACAGACCCGCCGCCGTGTCGCTGAGATACACGCCGCACAGGTAGTTGCTGCGCCCCGCGTCCAGGCAGGCGTCGTCCAGCACGGTGCCCGGCGTGACGGTGCGGATGACCTCCCGCTGCACCAGCCCCTTGGCCAGGGCGGGATCCTCCGTCTGCTCGCAGATGGACACCTTGTAGCCCTTGGCGATGAGCCGGGCGATGTAGGCGTCGGCGGAGTGGTAGGGGATGCCGCACATGGGGATCTTGTCCTCCGGCGCCTTGGTCTTGTCCTTGTCGCGGGTGGTCAGCGCCAGATCCAGCTCCTGAGAGGCGGTGCGGGCGTCGGCGCCGAACATCTCGTAAAAATCCCCCAGCCGGAAAAACAGCAGGGAATCCGGGTTCTGCTCCTTTACGTCCATATACTGGCGCATCATGGGTGTCAGCTCTGCCATGGCAGCGGCTCCTTTCTCACTTGGGGATAGGGAACGGCGGGGCGTTTATCCCAGAAAGCCCAGCAGTCCCAGCACGCCGAAGGTGGTGTACAGCAGGCACATGATCACCAGCACGATGGTGATGACGGTGTACAGACCGCTGTTCTTCTTGGTGTGCTTGTACTTGCGGATATAGAACAGCGTGCCGCAGGTGACGCCCAGCAGCACCGAGGACAGGTGCCCCAGCATGGCGCTGTCCTTGAAGGCGGTCAGCCGCAGGATCAGCACGATCAGCACCGCCGCGAACTCCACGCCCAGCGTGACGTTCAGCCAGGTGGGGAGCTTGACGCGCTCCTGCTGGTTGGCCTTGTCCACGATCTTCTGCGCCATGTAGCTGCCGGCAGAATAGCCGCCGTAGTTGCTGTTTTTCTTCTTGGCGTGAATGTTCTTGTTGGGGTTGCCCTTGGCCTTGCGTATCTGCTCGGCCTGGTTGCTGTACTGGTTCACGTTCATCTTATAGTTGTTCTTGGCCATGGTCATTCTCCTTCGGTCAGTTGATTTATCAGCAGGTCAAATGCGTGGTGGGCGGTGAGGGCGCGGATATGCTCCCGGTCGCCGCTCAGCGCCAGCCGCCGGACGAACACGCCCTCCGGCGCGGACAGCGCCGCGAACACGGTGCCCACCGGGTTGCCCCGGTCGTCCCCGTCGGGCCCGGCCAGCCCCGTGACGGCCACGGCCAGATCGGAGCCGGTCAGCACCCGGACACCCATGGCCATCGCCCGCGCCACCGGCTCGGACACGGCGCCGTAAGCCTCCAGCAGGGAGGAGGGCACGCCCAGCACATGGTTCTTCACCTCGTTGGTATAGCTGACCACGCCGCCCAGAAACACCTGCGACGCGCCGGGCACGTCGGTGATGCACTTGGCGATCAGCCCGCCGGTGATGCTCTCCGCGGCGGAGAGGGTCAGCCCTCTCTCCCGGCACAGCGCCAGCACCTGCGCCGCTATGCTGTCGTGCATATCACACCTCCGGCTTCACCCGGATCATCTCCCGGTTCTCCATGGCGCGGCGGCACAGACCCTCCACGTCCAGCGCAGCCTCGTACTCCCGCGTCTCCTCCACGCTGGGCTTCGTCTTGGGATGCCGGGGCGTGAACACGGTGCAGCAGTCCTCGTAGGGGAGGATGGACGTGTCGAAGGTGCCGATATGCCGGGCGATCTTCACGATCTCCTCCTTGTCCATGCCGATGAGGGGACGCAGCACCGGCATGGTGGTCACGTCCTCGCTGACAGCCAGCGCCTGCATGGTCTGGCTGGCCACCTGTCCCAGATTCTCGCCGGTGACAAGGGCGCGGCAGCGCAGCTCCAGCGCCAGCTCATTGGCAAGGCGCATCATGAACCGCCGCATGATAAGGGTGAAGTGATCCTCCGGGCACTTGCGGCGGATCTCCTCCTGAATTTCCGTAAAGGGGATGATGAACACCGCCAGCCGGCCGCACCAGGGCGTCAGCTCCTGCGCCAGGCGCAGCACCTTCTCCCGCGCCAGCTCGCTGGTGTAGGGAGGGGAGGCGAAGTGGATCATCTCCAGCTGCACGCCGCGCTTGGCGATCATGTAGCTGGACACGGGACTGTCGATACCGCCGGACAGCAGGCTCACCGCGTGACCGCCCATGCCCAGGGGCAGACCGCCGGCGGCGGCCTCGGCGGGGCCGTGGACGTAGGCGGCGTCCTCCCGCACCTCGATATACACCGTCAGCTCCGGGTGGTGGACGTCCACCTTCAGGTGGGGGAAGGCGTCGTGCAGCGCGCCGCCCACCCACTGGCTCAGCTGGATGCTGCCCATGGGGAAGGACTTGTCCGCCCGCTTGCTCTCCACCTTGAAGGACTTGGCAGCGGTGAGGGCGTCGCCCAGATAGGTCTTGGCGGTATCAAAGATGGCCTCCTTGCTCTTTTCGCAGGGCAGGGCGCGGGTGATGGCGATGATGCCGAACACCTGCTTGCAGGCGGCATACGCCCCGGCCATGTCGCAGGTGTCCTCCGCCGGCTCCACGTAGATGGTGGACTGGCGGGAGTATATCTTCCACTTGCCGAACCGCTGGGTACGGCGGCGGATATTGCTCATAAGCTTCATTTCAAAGCTGCGGCGGTTCAGTCCCTTCAGGACGACCTCGCCCAGCTTGCACAGGATGATCTCGTGCATGTGGTTCTCTCCTTGTTGTTAGTGTACGGATATGGGGACGGTGGGCGGACAGGGTCGTCCGCCCCTACGGGTGCCTTACCGCACCCGCTCTGTAGGG
>DNFA01000016.1:45288-45472 GCA_003487665.1 Oscillibacter sp. | reverse complement strand
TCTTACGTACACCCAGCTATCGGGCGCGGTCTTTTGCTATGCCCGCAAAATTTTTTCCGGGCGGCTAATTTCGCCTTGACTTTTGCTGCAAAATCGTGTATCATAGTCCCTGTTGTAAAGGCATATAACTTTACAGAAGGAGGGGGCACCGTGAAAAACCAGACCTACCGCATGACCATGCTGT
>DNFA01000016.1:43192-45125 GCA_003487665.1 Oscillibacter sp. | reverse complement strand
ACCTACCGCATGACCATGCTGTTCGATTTTTACGGCGATATCCTGACCCCGCGGCAGCGGGAGCTGTTTGACCTGTACTACAACGAGGATCTGTCTCTGGCGGAGATCGCGGAAAACTGCGGCATCTCCCGGCAGGGCGTGCGGGACGTGATCGTCCGGGCGGAAAACGCCATGACGGAGCTGGAGGACAAGACCGGCCTGATCCACCGCTTCTTGCAGATGCAGCAGCATGTGGACGCCATCATCACCGCCGCCAATAACATCAAGACCATCAACTACCGGCAGTACGAAAACCCCCGGTTGGACGAGCTGGCCGACGCGGTTCTCAACAGCGCCGCCGCTCTGAAGGAGTAACCACCCATGGCATTTGAGGGACTGAGCGAAAAACTGAACGGCGTATTCAAGCGCCTGCGCGGAAAGGGGCGGCTCACCGAGGCCGACGTCCGCGAGGGTATGCGTGAGGTGCGTCTGGCGCTGCTGGAGGCCGACGTCAGCTACAAGGTCGTCAAGGACTTTGTGGCGGATGTCACCGAAAAGTGCATCGGCACCGACGTGCTGGACAGCCTGACCCCGGCGCAGCAGATCATCAAGATCGTCAACCAGGAGCTGACGGCGCTGATGGGCGGCACCAACGCCCGCCTGACCACTGCCTCCAAGGGTCCCACCGTTGTGATGATGGTGGGTCTGCAGGGCGCCGGCAAGACCACCAACGGCGCGAAGCTGGCGGGGCTCATGCGCCGCAGCTATGGCAAGCGCCCCCTGCTGGTGGCCTGCGACGTGTACCGTCCCGCGGCCATCAACCAGTTACAGGTGGTGGGCAAGCAGCTGGATATCCCCGTGTTCGAGATGGGGCAGATCGACCCGGTGACCATCGCAAAGGAAGCGGTGAAATATGCCGCCGACCACGGTCACGACATCGTGTTTCTGGATACCGCCGGCCGCCTGCACATCGACGAGGCACTGATGGACGAGCTGAAGGCGGTGAAGGCCGCCGTCAAGCCCAACGAGATCCTGCTGGTGGTGGACGCCATGACCGGTCAGGACGCGGTGAACGCGGCCAAGGCCTTTGACGACGCACTGGGCATCGACGGCGTGCTGCTGACCAAGCTGGACGGCGATGCCCGCGGCGGCGCGGCACTGTCCATCCGGGCGGTGACGGGCAAGCCCATCAAGTTCGTGGGCACCGGCGAAAAGCTGGACATGATCGAGCCCTTCCACCCCGACCGCATGGCCGGGCGCATTCTGGGCATGGGCGACATGCTCACCTTCATCGAAAAGGCTGAGCAGCAGTACGATGAAAAGCAGGCCAAGAAGCTGGAGGAAAAGCTCCGCAAGAACCGTCTGACCCTCAGCGACTACCTGGATCAGATGGAGCAGCTGCAGAACATGGGCGACCTGAGCCAGATCGCCGGGATGCTGCCGGGCAATCTGGGCAAGAGCTTCGATCCCGACCAGATCGACGAGAAGCAGATGGCGCACAACAAGGCCATCATCCTGTCCATGACGCCGCTGGAGCGGGAGAATCCCCAGATCCTCAACGCCAGCCGCAAAAAGCGCATCGCCGCCGGCTGCGGCCTGGAGGTAGTGGACGTGAACCGCCTGCTGAAATCCTTTGAGATGCTCCAGCAGATGACCTCCGCCATGGCCAAGGGCAAGATGCGCGGCGGTCTGGGCGGACTGATGGGCGGCATGGGCGGCAAGGTCGCCCGGGGCGCCATGCACGGCTTCGGCCGCAAGAAACGGTTGAAATAAACTTGCATGTATACACAAATGTGCAAGGGCATTTAACAGATATTAAATAATTATTTTACATGGAGGAACACAACAATGGTCAAGATTCGTCTGAGAAGAATGGGCGCGAAGAAGGCTCCCTACTACCGCGTGGTCGTCGCTGATTCCCGCTATCCCCGTGACGGCCGCTTCATCGAGGAGA
>DNFA01000016.1:40899-43033 GCA_003487665.1 Oscillibacter sp. | reverse complement strand
CATCGAGGAGATCGGCACTTACGATCCCACCGTCTCCCCCGCCAAGATCAGCATCGATGCCGACCGCGCCCGCGAGTGGATCAAGACCGGCGCTCAGCCCACCGATACCGTCCGCGCCCTGCTGAAGAAGGTCGACGTACTGTAAGTCGGGAGCTGCGCCATGAAGGATCTGCTGCTGTATATCGCGCAGAACCTTGTGGAGCACCCGGAGCAGGTCAGCGTGACCGAGGTTGAGAACGGTGACGAGCTGACGCTTCAGCTTCGCGTTGCACCGGAGGATATGGGCAAGGTCATCGGACGGCAGGGTCGTATCGCCAAGGAGATACGCACCGTCATCCGCTCCTACGCCCAGCGTACCGGCGCCAAGGTGTCTGTGGATATTGTTGACTGACAACAAAAAAAGAACCGCCTGCTGGCGGTTCTTTTTTTGTTTCTCAGGCGAAATAGCCCTTGATCTCCATAATGGCAGCCACCACGCAGAACAGGCCGAAGGCCAGGATCAGCGTTCCGCCCAGCTTCTTTTTCTGCTTTAGCTGGAACATCATGATACCCACGATGATCATGGAGCCGGCCAGCAGGATCATGGACAAACCGGGGATGTACAGCACATTCAGCTTGCGCAGCACCCACAGCAGCATGGACACCACCAGCAGAACGATGGCCACATTCTTCTTCGTATTCATGGACATTGGCGTTTCTCTCCTCCCTTGGGGCGCGGCGCGCCCGCTGGTTTGATTGTAGCGGAAATCCGGGCAGAATACAAGGGCAATTTACCGCTTCAGCAGGATTTTTGCCTTCAGCAGCGCCGCTACGGTCTTGGCGTCGGTCAGCTCGCCGCGCATGCACTGCTCCACCGCCTGATCGAAGGGCATGCGCAGCACGTCCAGAAACTCGTCCTCGTCCGGGTGGGTGGCGCCGAAGGTCAGCTCCTGTGCCAGATAGAGGTACAGCGTCTCGCCGTAGCAGCCGGGCGACGCGATCAGCGCGCCCAGCTCCGTCCACTTTTCAGCCTCGGCGCCGATCTCCTCCTTCAACTCCCGCCGCGCCGTGACGGACGGCTCCTCGCCCGCCTCTCGTTTGCCGGCGGGTATCTCCGTCAGCACGCGGGAGAAGGCGTAGCGGTACTGGCGCACCAGCAGCACATCGTCCCCGTCCAGCGCCAAGATGCCCACGCCGCCGGGGTGCTCCACCACCTCGCGCCGTCCCTCCTTTCCGTTGGGCAGCAGCACCGTGTCCTCCCGCACCCGGATAATACGCCCCCGGTACACCTCCCGGCTGGCCAGTGTTTTCTCCGTCATGTCCATATATGGCACCTCTCTTTCATCAAGCGGCAGTATAACACAAAAAGTTCAGAATTGCCACCCCCGTCTACCCCTTGCGCGATGGGGAAAAATATGCTATACTAACGGACACATCCGAGGAAGGAGGGATCATCCATGGAAAAGTCCGGCGTGAAGATCGCGGCGCAGAACCGCAAGGCCTACCACGACTACTTCGTGGAGGATCGCTACGAGGCGGGTATCGAGCTGTTCGGCACGGAGGTCAAGTCCATCCGCGCCGGTACGCTGAACCTGAAGGACTCCTTCTGTGTGGCCAAGGACGGCGAGGTGTACGCCTACAGCTTCCACATCTCCCCCTACGACCACGGCAACATCTTCAACCGCGACCCGGATCGCCCCAAGCGCCTGCTGCTGCACAAGCGGGAGATACGCAAGCTCCACGATCTGCAGAAGCAGGAGGGCTACGCGCTGATCCCCCTGTCCGTGTACTTCAAGAACTCCCGCGTCAAGGTGGAGCTGGGTCTGTGCAAGGGTAAAAAGACCTACGACAAGCGGGACGCCGTGGCCAAGCGGGACGCCAAGCGGGAGATGGATCGCGCCATGCGGGAGAAAAACCGCGGGTACTGAGGAATGTATGACTTTGCGTAAAACGCATATCTTGTGACAAAGTGAGGGAACCAAGATGGCAAATCCTATCGTGACCTTTGAGATGCAGGACGGCGGCAAGATCGTGGCCGAGCTGTATCCCGACATTGCGCCCCAGAGCGTGCGCAACTTTATCGCGCTTGCCAACGCCGGGTACTACGACGGCCTGATCTTCCACCGGGTCATCCCCGGCTTCATGATCCAGGGCG
>DNFA01000016.1:3012-40740 GCA_003487665.1 Oscillibacter sp. | reverse complement strand
CGGCTTCATGATCCAGGGCGGCTGCCCCGACGGAAACGGCATGGGCGGTCCCGGCTACTGCATCAAGGGCGAGTTCGCCGCCAACGGCGTGCCCAACGACCTGCGCCATACCCGCGGCGTGCTGAGCATGGCGCGTGCGCAGCCTATGGACAGCGCCGGCAGCCAGTTCTTCATCATGCACAAGGATGCGCCCCATCTGGACGGGCAGTATGCCGCCTTCGGCTGCGTGATGGACGGCATGGACGTGGTGGATCGCATCGCCAACCAGCCCCGGAACATGATGACCAACAAGCCCAAGAAGGATCAGGTCATGGTCAAGGTCACGGTGGACACCCAGGGCGTGGAATATCCTGCGCCCGACAAGCTGGCCGATCCCTTCGGAAGATAACAGACACACCTCTCTCCCGGACGCTCCGGCGTCCGGGAGGGGGATACGGTAACAAATACGCAAACATCATTCTGTCTCGCCATATAGCGAAAGATATATGGGGCTGCACCGGTTTCGACGGGGGTGTGGAGGCAGGATAAGCGGGCGGCGGCGCCTGACCGCCATAAAACGGGCAACTTAAAAATTAACTGACAACAATCGTATTGCTGTCGCTGCCTAACTAAAGGCAGCCGTCTGAACCGGAGAGGCCACAGGCCGGGGAAGGCGTCGTTGATGTGGCGGACGTGCGGCGGGTAAGAGTTGCCCCGCCCATGCACTATGACTCTACTGAACTGCGCAGTCTGTCCGGTGTCTGCGCAGGGAGGGAATGTTGAAACCGGACTGCGCCCGGAGAAAGTCCTGTCAAAGTGCTTTCGGACAGGGGTTCGACTCCCCTCAGCTCCACCAGACACGCCGGGGCAAGCGATATGCTGCTTGCCCCGGCTTTTTTCCATCATACTTTACGCAAAGGAGAACTGCGTATGAACGAGATATACGTCACCGGGCACCGCAACCCGGACACCGACTCCATCGTGGCCGCCATGTCCTACGCCGCGCTGAAAAACGCACTGGGCGAAAAGGAATATGTGGCCGTCCATCTGGGCACCATCAGCGATGAGACGAACCGGATGCTGGAGCGCTTCCATTTCCAGCCGCCCCGCTTTATCCAGAACGTCCGCACGCAGGTGCGGGATCTGGACTTCGACCGTCCACCCTGCCTGGACGCCTCCGTCACCATGGATCGCGCGTGGAAGCTCATGCGGGAGCAGAAGATCTCCGCCATCCCCGTGGTCAACGAGGACGGCACACTGTACGGCATGCTGTCCGCCGGCGATATCGCCACCTTCAGCCTGAACACCGTGGGCAACCCCCGTGTGGATTCTATTCCCCTGTTCAACCTGCTGAGCGTCATCGAAGGCCGCGTCATGGGCGACGGCGGCGACATGGTGGACAGCGTCAGCGGCTCCGTGTCCATCGCCCTGCCCCAGAACTGCGAGAATCTGCTGTTCGACAGCGGTGACGGCATCGTGCTGTGCGGCAGCCAGCCGGATATGATCCGCCGGGCGCTGGACAAGCAGGTGGCCTGCCTGATCCTGTGCCAGACGGATGTGGATCCCGCGTGGCTGGAAAACTCCGGCAAGACCTGCGTTATCTCCACACCGCTGGACGCCAGCCGCGTCCACCGGCTCATCTATCAGGCCACGCCCATCGACCGTCCCTGCGCCACAAAGGGTCTGATCTCCTTCCATCTGGACGACTACATAGACGACGTGCGGGAGGTGGTGCTGAAGAGCCGCTACCGCTGCTACCCCGTGCTGGACGAGGAGCAAAAGGTGGTAGGCACCCTGTCCCGGTATCACCTGCTGAAGCCCCGGCGCAAGCAGGTGGTGCTGGTGGATCACAACGAGCTGTCCCAGACCGTACCCGGCATCGAGCAGGCGGAGATCCTGGGCATCATCGACCACCACCGTCTGGCGGACATCCAGACGCGGCAGCCCATCTCCGTGCGCAACGAGCCGGTGGGCAGCACCAACACCATCATCACCTCCATGTATCAGGAGCACGGCGTCACACCCTCGCCCCACATGGCCGGACTGATGGCGGCGGCCATTCTGTCCGACACCGTTATGTTCAAATCCCCCACCTGCACCAAGCGGGATATCGCCATGGCCGAGCGGCTGGCGCGCATCGCCAAGGTATCCCTCAGTGATCTGGGTCGTGAGCTGTTCAGCGGCAGCAACGACGGCAAGTCCGCCGAGGAGCTGCTGCGCAGCGACTTCAAGGAGTTCCACATCGCCGAGCAGATCCTGGGCGTGGGGCAGATCACCTGCATCGACTCCCAGAAGCTGATGGAGCGCAAGGACGAGCTGCTGGCCGCCATGCGCGCGGCACAGAAGGCCAACAGCTACGACATGGTCATTCTGATGCTCACCGACGTTTTGCAGGAGGGCACGCAGCTGCTGTATATCGGCAGCGACGAGACGATCCGCAACGCCTTCGCCGTGGAGCCCAAGGACAACACGGTGTTTCTGCCCGGCGTCATGTCCCGGAAGAAGCAGGTCGTTCCCATGCTGACCACCCTGTGGGGCTAAGAGGCCAAGCTACAAAAAACGACTTCGAGCCGTTGGCTCGAAGTCGTTTTTTATCCCGTCGCGCGCAGTATCACTTGTGCTTCCTCTGCTCCCACGTCTCCTGCGCTTCCCGCAGATGCTCCAGCAGCTCGCTGCGGGAACGGTAGGCGAACAGGAAGCTGTACTTCTCGCGCCGCTCCTCCTGCCGTTGGCGGATGTGCGCCTTGAGGTTCTCCACCTTGATGACCACCTCGTGCTCAGCAGCGAATTTGCGGATGCGGGACAGCAGCTTGGCGGAGTACACAAGGTCGATAGTGAACACGCCGAAGAAATAGCCGATCACGAAGGAAAAAGCCAGATTCCGGGACAGCCAGTCCAGCGCGTCCAAGATGTAGGGGTGAACGCAGAAGTAGTACACGGCGCTGACCGCCGCCCACAGCGCGGAGAACGCCGGGCAGATCAGCCCCTGAATGTTGCCCCATTGCTTGCTGTAGTCCCACAGCCGGATCTTCATGAACTTCAGGGACACGATACCGGCGATGTACTCGATGACCGTCATGCTCAGTGCCATGCCCGCGAACAGCAGCAGCTTCTCCCCCACCGTGTCCACGCCGTTCCGCTCGCCCAGCGAGGCCAGCAGATACAAAATGCACAGGCCGAAGCCGTACAGGGGCACATAGGGTCCCACGCAGAAGCCGGGGTTGATCCATTTGCGCTCCGGGTTGGCACCGGAGAGAAAGCGGCGGTACAACAGCTCCGCCACCCAGCCCAGCGTGGAGCCGATGAAAAACAGATATGCCAACGTCAGAAACATATTCATGGGGGAGGTTATCCTTTCTTGCGTAAATAACAGTACCACGCGGTGCCGCCCACCAGCAGACCGCCCACGATGTTGCCCAGCGTCACAGGCAGCATATTTCCCAGGAAATACCGCCCCCACGTCAGGGCGGAGGCGTCCGCCGCATACGCATCCCTTGCAAACAGCGCCAGCGCGCAGTAGGTCATGTCCGCGATGGAGTGGCTGAAGCCTGCCACCACGAAGAACATCACCGGAACCCACGCGCCCAGAATGCGTCCCGCCGCGTCCTTGGCGGATAGACTCACCAGCACGGCGACCGTCACGAGGATGTTGCACAGCACGCCCATGAAGAAGGCGTTTTCAAAGGGCATGGACATCTTGCTCTGCGCCAGATGCAGCGTGTAGGCCGCCAGCGCGCCGTCTCCGGCATTCAGCCAGCCGAACCGGGCGCAGACCCAGCTGAGAGCCAGCGCGCCCAAAAAGTTGCCCATATATACGACGCCCCAGTTCCGCAGCATGGCGGCCACGGATGTCCGCCTGTCCAGCACGCTGATGACAATGAGCGTGTTTCCGGTGAACAGCTCCGCGCCGGTGAGGATCACAACGCCCAGTCCGAAGGCAAACAGCACGCCCGCGATGATCCGCACCGCGCTGGCGTTGGCAACGGTGTAGGTGGCCATATTGGTCACACAGACAGGAAATCCGATCAGCATGCCGGCGGCCACGCCCAGAAGCAGCAGCTTCCCGAAGGTCTGCTGCGTCTTGACAGCGCCGGCGGCGGCATAATTGGCCACCGTCTCAGCCGGGGTAAACAGCTTCACAGGCGTCCCTCCCCTGTCAGCAGCTCCGCCGCCCGCACCGTGTGCGCCATCAGCACCGAGGATGTCACGGCGCCCACGCCGCCGGGCACAGGGGTGATGGCGTCCACCACCGGCTCCACCGCCGCAAAGTCGGCGTCGCCGCACAGGGCGGAGCCGTCCCCGTTTACGGACACGTCTACCACCGTCTGTCCGGGGCGCACATGTGCCGCCGTCAGGCTGCTGCGCACACCGGCGGCGGTGATGATGATATCCGCCTGCCGGGTCAGCGCCGCCGTGTCCGGTGTTCGGGAGTGGCATACCGTGACGGCGGCATCCTCCCGCAGCAGCAGCATGGCCGCAGGCCGTCCCACCACCGCCGAGCGTCCGACGACCACCGCGTGCTTCCCGGCTATCTTCACGCCGTAACACCGCAGCATCTCCACGCACGCCTGCGCCGTGCAGGGCGCGAAGCCCTGTCCATGTCCGGTATACACGCCGGCGGCGCTGGCCGGCGTCATGCCGTCCACGTCTTTGCGCGGGTCAAGGCAGGCGCAGATGCCGTCCTCCTCCGCCCGCAGATGGGGCGGCAGCGGCCGCAGCAGCAGGCAGCCGTGTACGCTGCCGTCGCCGTTGATCTCCCTGATCGCCTCCCTGACATCGGCGGCGGTGGCATCCGCAGGCAGCGCCCGCAGCTCCACCTCCACGCCGCACAGCGCGCCCCGCTTTACTGCGCCCCGTATGTACGCGCCGTCGGCTTCGTTTTCGCCGCAGCGCAGGATCACCAGCCTGGGCGAAACGCCCCGCTGCCGCAGCGCCCCGGCGCGGCGGGCGGTATCGGCGGACAGTGCGTCCGCCACGGGCTTGCCAGTCAGTATAACAGCCATGGCGCGTCCCTCCTCTTATCAGGTCAGTTGTTCACGGACGGCGCGGAAAATCCGCTCGCCCTCCGCGCCCCGCTCCAGCAGGACAAAACACCGCTCGTTCAGCCGCTGTGCCGCCGCCCGGTCGGTCATGGTCTTTGTGTTCACCAGCACGTTCAGCGACGCCGCCTCCAGCGCTCCCTTCAGGATGGCCGCCGCGCACCCCGCGTCGGACACCGCCAGCCGGGAGCCGATATCCGCCAGCCGTCCTGCGGCGGCCAGCGCGTCCGCGCACAGCTCCATGATCCGCAGCGGCGCGGCACAGGCCGTCTCCGCCGCACGCTGCATGACGCTCTTCCGCGCGGGATCGTCCTTGGGTATGCCATAGGCGCGGCGCAGCGGCAGGAAGCCCTCCGCGTCCGCCGCCGCCTGCTCCAGCAGCTCGCCCTGTAAAGCGTTTGTCCTTTTCAGCAGCTGCTGTATCTCGGTTTCCACAGCTTCATATCTCTTTCTTCCCGTGGTCAGCGATGCCACCATGCCGCACAGTGCCGCGCCCACCGCGCCGCACAGCGCGGCGGCTCCGCCGCCGCCGGGGGTCGGCTCTCCGGAGGCCAGCACCGCCGTGAAATCGCGGCAGCTTCGGTTCATATCATCCATACTCTCACCTCAGAACAGTCCCCGCACCTCGCCGGTGGCGGTGTCCACATCAATGCGCCGGTACGCCGGGTCGGAGCCGGTACCGGGCATCATGGAGATGCTGCCCGCCACGGGGCACAGGAACCGGGCGCCGCTGTATTCCAGCACGTCCCGCACCGGCAGCCGCCATCCCGTAGGCACGCCCTTCTTCGCCGGGTCGTGGGACAGGGACAGGTGCGTTTTCACCATCATGGTGCAGTAATCGGCGTATTTCGGGTCGGATTCGAACCGCTGCGCCTTCTCCAGCGCCAGCGGCGACCAGTCCACGCCCTCCGCGCCGTAGACCTCCCTGGTGATGCGCTCCACCCGCTCCCGCAGGGGCATGTCGTCCGGATACAGGAACCGCAGCTGCGACGGCTCCTCGCAGGCGGCCATCACCTCCCGCGCCAGCTCCTCCGCGCCCGCGCCGCCATAGCGCCAGTGGTCGGACACGGCGCAGCGCAGGCCGCGCTCATGGCAGATGCGCCGCACCAGCGCCAGCTCCGCATCGGTATCGGTATAGAACCTGTTGATGCACACCACCGGCGTAATGCCGGACTTTCGGATCGTCTCCGCATGGTGCAGCAAATTGGCACAGCCCGCCTCCAGCAGCGCCAGATCCTCTTGGGTATACGCCTCCGGCAGCGGGCGTCCGGGCACCACCTCCGGCCCTCCGCCGTGCATTTTCAGCGCGCGGACGGTGGCCACCAGCACCGACACATCGGGCTTCAGCCCCGACAGGCGGCACTTCACATTCCAGAACTTTTCAAAGCCGATGTCGGCGGCGAAGCCCGACTCGGTCACATGGTAGTCAAACAGCTTCAGCCCCAGCCGGTCGCCGATGACGGAGGACTGCCCGATGGCGATGTTGGCGAAGGGCCCCGCGTGTACCAGCACCGGCTGGTGCTCCACCGTATAGCACAGCGTGGGATTGATGGTGTTCCGCATCCATGCGGTCATGGCGCCCGCCACCTCCAGATCCTCGGTGGTCACAGGCCGCCCCTGCTTATCGTAGGCCAGCACGATCCGCCCGATGCGCTCCCGCAGATCCTTCAGATCCCGCGCCACGGACAGAATGGCCATCAGCTCCGAGCTGACGGCGATGTTGGCGCAGGTGTCCATGGGATAGCCGTCCATCTTCCCCTCACCCAGCCCGATGCGCATTTTCCGCAGCGCCTGACAGCAAAAATCCAGCACGAAGCTCCACTGCACCCGCGCCGGGTCGATATCCAGCCGCCGCAGCCCGCGTCTGGCTAACGTCTCGTCGTCATAGTTGCGCTCATGCTGCATCCGGGCGTTCAGCGCGGTCATGGCCAGATTGTGGGCGTTCATGATGTCGTTGATGTCCCCCGTCAGTCCCAGCGAGAACTCGGTCATGGGGATCAGCAGCGCGTTGCCGCCGCCGGCGGCGGTGCCCTTCACGTTCATGGTGGGGCCGCCGGAGGGCTGCCGCAGGCAGCCGCCTACGTTGGCGCCCAGCCGTCCCAGACCCTCGATCAGTCCCAGCGACGTGGTGGATTTCCCCTCGCCCAGCGGCGTGGGCGTGATGGCTGTCACCTCGATATATTTCCCGTCCGGTCTGTCCTTCAGCCGCTCCATAATGCGCAGGAAGTCCAGCTTGGGCGTCTTGCCGTAGGGCAGCAGCTCGCCGGGCAGCAGTCCCAGCTTTTCCCGGAAGTGCTCCACACCGGGCAGGGCACGCTCCGCCGCCGCGCCGATCTGCCAGTCCTGATAGACGGTGGGGTCGAGCATCGTCCTGCCTGTGCCGTCCGTATAAGCGCCGTTTTCAAATGCAAATGCCATGCCGCGCCCTCCTTGCTGTGTTGCCATATATCTTGGTGCTTATCAGTCACAATTATACATCATGCTGTGTTCGGTAGTCAACAGCACTCCGGCATATCCGTACAATAATTTTCCTTGCAATTTCCCCCGTCCGGCTGTATACTGTCCTCAGCCGTGTAGGGATGGTGCGTTAAGTGCCGGACGGATGGGAGGCTGCCGCCGGACGAAGGAGCGCTGCTCCGCGATACCATTCCAGCTTCCACGGCGCATTTCTGTCTGTCTATCATGGTGACACCTCCCATCCCTGTGATAAGGAGGTATTTTTTATGCGCAAAAATGAACTTGTATGCTCCCGATCGCCTGTTTTCGACGTCTACGCCCTGTCCGTCTGCGCCCTGCTGACGGCGCTGAGCGTGGTGCTGGCGCGGCTCCTGACGGTGATCCCCAGCGAGGTCAGCCGCTTTTCGCTGGAAGCGGTGCCCATCATCCTGTCGGGTCTGCTGTTCGGAGCAGTTCCCGGCGCGCTGGTGGGCTTTGCCGCCGACCTGATCGGCTGCCTGTTCTCCCCCTTCGGCTACAACCCCATCTTCTGCCTGCCGCCCATCCTGTACGGGCTGTGGGCGGGTTTGCTGCGCCGGTATGTGTGGCGCAGACCCACCGTATGGCGGGTGGCGCTGGCGGTGTTCCCCGCCGCCGCGCTGGGCTCCGTCCTGTGGCAGAGCATGGCGCTGGCTCTGGTATACGGCGGCGCGGCCAGATGGCCGTATTTCCTGACCCGATTGGCGGCGCGCAGCGTGCAGTTCGCCGTCACCGGCTGCATCGACACGGTGCTGGTGTGGCTGCTGGCGCGGCGGAACGCCCTGTCTCCGGTGTTGCGCCGCATAAAAACGAAAGGAAGTGAGCACCGTGACGCTTGAGGACGCCCTCTCCTACATCCACAGGGTGGACTGGCGGGGCAGCATACCGGGTCTGAGCCGCATCGACACGCTGCTGGGCATGCTGGGTCATCCCGAACGATCTGTAAAGTATATTCACATTACAGGCACCAACGGAAAAGGCAGCACCTGCGCGATGCTGGCCGCCCTCCTGCGGCAGGCCGGGTACAAGACCGGTCTATACACCTCCCCCTACATCTTCCGCTTCAACGAGCGGATGCAGATCAACGGCACGCCCATTTCTGACGATGCGCTGTGCGCGCTGGTGGAGGAATTACAGCCGCTGGCGGACAGCATGGCCGACCATCCAACGGAATTTGAGCTGGTAACGGCCATGGCACTCACATGGTTCGCGCGGGAAAGGTGCGACATCGTGGTGTGCGAGGTGGGCATGGGCGGCGAATTCGACGCCACCAACGTGATCCCCTCCCCGGAGGCGGCGGTGCTCACCAACGTCGGTCTGGATCACACAGCGGTGCTGGGCGATACGGTGGAGCAGATCGCCGCCACCAAGTCCGGCATCATCAAGCCCGGCTGCCATGCCGTCCTGTACCCCTGCGCCCCGTCTGTACAGGAGGTGGTGGCGGCACGCTGCCGCGCCGCAGGCGCGCCGCTGACCGTGGCGGATTTCGGTGCCATCCAGTCCGTCAGCGATTCGCTGGACGGGCAGGTGTTCCACTTCGGCGCATACCGCTCACTGCACCTCCCCCTGCTGGGCGCGCACCAGCTGCGCAACGCAGCGGTGGCTCTCACCACCGTGGACATCCTGCGGCAGCGGGGCTGGCACATCAGCGAGGACGCCGTCCGCCGGGGTCTGGCTTCCGTCGCATGGCCGGGTCGGTTCCAGGTGGTGCGCCGCCGCCCCACGGTGATCCTGGACGGCGGGCACAATCCCCAGTGCATGGAGTCGCTGGCCGCCGCCATCCGTGAGTACCTGCCGGGTCAGCCGGTGACGGTGCTCACCGGCGTGCTGGCCGACAAGGACTTCGGGCAGATGTACGATGCCCTCGCGCCGCTGGCCGCCCGCTTCATCACCGTAACGCCCCCTAACCCCCGTGCGCTGGATGCCGGCGAGCTGGCCGCCTTCCTGCGGCGGTACGGCAAACCGGTGACTGCCTGCGGCTCCGTTGCCGACGGAGTGCGGCAAATGCTGGCGGACACGCCAAAGGACGGCGCAGCCGTCTGCTGCGGCTCCCTGTATCTGCTGGGCGACGTGGCACAGGCGCTGGAAAAGCTATAAAAAAAGAGACGGCTGCGCCGTCTCTTTTTTTGCTTGTCAGCCCTCGGCCTTCTCCACGTGGAAGCCGTAGGTAGTACCCGCCTCCGGTGCCGTGTAGTCCACGCCAGTCATGGCGTACTCCCCGTTCACATAGAACGCCCAGTACGCACCATCCTTGTCATAGTCCGCCGTCTCGCCGTTGACAGTCTTGACGTACAGGCCGTAGTCGGAGTCCTCGCCGGCGATCACGCCCAGCTTCAGCAGCGCCGCGCCCACCGTTTCCTCATCGGTGTTGACGGTGAAGGTCACACTCTTGCCGTCGGCACCCTGCACCTCCACGGTGATGGCCGTGGCGCCTGTGCCGATGGCTGCACCGTCCGCCACAGGCAGCTCCACCTTGCCATCGTCCTTTGCGTCCTTCTGACCGCAGGCGGCCAGCGCCAGCAGCATGACCGCCGCCAGCAGCAGCGCCATAAGCTTTTTCACAGTATTCTTCATTTTCCGTCACTCCTTATCACAAATTCCTATCAGCAGGCAGCCGCGCCGCACCGCGACGCGCACCGCCTGTCCTATGAAATGGTTGCTGACGCCCAGCGGGAAATCCGCCGTCAGCGCCGCGTCCGCCAGCGGATACTGCGCACCCTCGATGGTCACGCCCTCCGCGTCCGCTCCCAGGCAGAACACCGACAAAATGCCGCTCTTTTTCGCCGGAAGCATGATCTCGCCGCCGTCGCAGATGGCGGTGAACCGCTCGCCGCTGCCGTACAGCCAGCCGCGCCCGCCGTGGCGGGCGATGTAGGCCAGCGTCTGCATATTGGCCAGCGTGTGATCGGTGCGCCGCCCGCCCATGCCGCCCAGCAGGTGAAACTCCGTCTCGCCCCGGGCAAAGCCCTCCTTGACGGCGCGGATCATGTCGGTGTCGTCCTTTTCCACCGGCAGCCGGAGGATGTGGTCGAACTCCGGCACCGCGTCCAGCGAGTCGAAATCCGCCACCAGCAGCGACGGCGTAAGGGACAGCTCCCGGCAGACCCGCCAGCCGCCATCGGCGGCGATGACCGTATCCGTATCCCTGACAGGCACCGGCAGCCCATAAAAGCTGCCTGCGCCGATAATAAAGCAGGCCATGATGGTTCCTTTCTGTTCGCAAATTCAACCGATATATCGCCGCAGCCGGGCGGAGATATACCCGTGCCCGTCGGTGGAGATTTTCGTCCCAGCGATGGCGAAGCCGTGCCGCCATACTCTGTGTATGGCAAGCGGATTCGACGCAGCTGGGGCGGAAATATACCCGACGGGGGTTACATCCACATGGCGAAAAGCCTTAATACCGTCCCCATCACCCTTCTCCACACAGGCCGCTGCGCCATGCGCTCCGGCGTCATGAGTGCAGAGCGGGACATGGTGTTGTCCATGTCCTCCAGCAGCGCTTCGATGGCGGGCACGCCGTAGAACACCTCGCCGCATTCGAAGTGCAGCTGGAAGCTGCGGTAGTCCATGTTCACCGATCCGGCGAAGCCCACCTCCCGGTCAGCCAGCACGGTTTTTCCGTGTATCAGGCCAGGTGTAAAGGTATATATCTTCACATGGTGCTCCATCAGCTCGGAGAAGTAACTCTCCGCCACCAGATAGGCAAACTTGTGATCGGGGATGCCGGGCATGATGAGGCGCACGTCCACGCCGCTGTCGGCGGCCAGGCAGAGCGCCTTGAGCATGGGCTCGTCAATGGCCAGATAGGGCGTGGTGATATAGACCGTGTGCCGCGCCCGGCTGATGAGCTGCAAAAACAGATCCTCCGCCGCGTTGCTGGGATTGTCGTCGGGGCCGTCCACCACCGTCTGGCAGAAGCCCTGCGCCGCGGGATGGTGCAGCGGGCGGTAGTAGTCGTACTCGTGCTGCACCTCGCCGCCCATGCGCTCCCACATCTGCAAAAACGCGCGGGTCAGACCCCAGGCGCCCTCACCCTCCAGCCGCACGCCGCAGTCCTTCCAGTAGCCGAAGCGCTCGATGAGGTTGGCGTACTCGTCGGCGATATTGGCGCCGCCGGTATAGGCCACGTCGCCGTCCACGCAGGTGATCTTCCGGTGGTCGCGGTAATTGAAGTACAGGCGGTTGACATAGTGGTGAACGGGGTTGAATACCTTCACCTCCACGCCGGCGTCCTGCAGCTCCTCCACCTTCTCGTTGGGCATACGCATCATGCTGCCGAAGTCGTCGAAAATGAGCTTGACCTCCACCCCCTGCCGACTCTTGCGGCAGAGGATCTCCGACAGGCGATCCCATATCTGCCCCTCGGCCATGATGAAATACTCCACAAAAATGAACCGCTGGGCGGTGTCCAGCACCGTCAGCATATCGTCGAGGTACGCCTCGCCGGTGGGCAGATAGTGCAGCTGCGTGTTCCGGTAGAGTGGGAATCCCTTTCTGTGGAGATAGGCGGCCACGGGGTACCACTGAGGCGCGGTCTGCCGCAGCTTCTCCAGATTGGTGCGGGCAAGCTCCTGCTGCGCCATAGGCTCCTCGATGGGCACCGGCTTCTTCAGGCTCAGGCGCTTGGACGGCCGGTCGCCGTTCCACAGCAGGTAGAGGATCAGCCCCACCACCGGCACGAACAGCACCAGAATGATCCAGCCCATTTTGTAGCTGGTGGCGCCGGGGCGCGCCCATATCCGCATGGCCACCACGCCCGCCAGCAATTGCAGCACCGTATAGGCCAGCGCCATGCGCTGCTTCAGAAGGTCGCTGAGGCCGACCACCAGCGCGATCTGTGCCAACAGCAGCACCGCCACCATCACCAACCGCAGGGCGGCGGATATACGGCGCTCTGTTCTCTGCTGTACCTTCGGCTTTCTCACGGGGGCTCCTCCTCTCCTCGGCGGTTCTATTGCTGATTTTCTTTCTGATTACATCTGGGACGTGCGCAGCAGGCACTGCTGGATGTCCCACAGCTTATCGGACAGATCCACATAGTACTTGTGGGGATAGTCGAAGCGCTTCACCTCGTCCCACAGCGTGTCCACCTGCTGGGCGCAGTAGGCCTTGATCTCCTCCAGCGAGGGGCTGTCGTACACCCTCTTGCCGTCCTTGAAGATGGGCACCAACAACTGCCGCGCCTCGAAGTTGTACACGCCCTTGCGCTTCCATGTGGCCATGGGGTCGAAGATGGTCAGTCCCTTGGTGTCGTCCACCGTCTCGTCATGCACGGTGATGTAGTCCGCGATGGCCTTGCCGGTGTCGCGCCCGTACAGGCGATACACCTTCTTGAAGTGGGGTATGGTGATCTTCTCCACGTTCTCGCTGACCTTGATCTTGGGGATCACGGTGCCGTCCGGCTCCTCGATGGCCACCAGCTTATATACGCCGCCGAACACCGGCTCGGACTTGGCGGTGATCATCCGCTCGCCTACGCCGAACAGGTCGATCTGTGCGCCCTGCAGCAGCATGTCCTGAATGAGGTACTCGTCCAGCGAGTTGGACACGGAGATCTTGCACTCTGTCCAACCGGCCTCGTCCAGCATCTGGCGCGCCTTGCGGGTCAGATACGCCAGGTCGCCGGAGTCCAGACGGATACCGCACTTGGTGATGCCCAGCGGCTTGAGCACGTCGTTAAAGGCGCGGATGGCGTTGGGAATACCGGATTTCAGCGTGTTGTAGGTATCCACCAGCAGCGTGGCGTTGGTGGGGTATGTCTGGCAGTAGGTCTTGAAGGCCTCGTATTCACTGTCGAACATCTGCACCCACGCGTGCGCCATGGTGCCGCCGGCGGGCACGCCGTAAATCTCATCGGAGATGGTGCAGGCGGTGCCGGCGCAGCCGCCGATATAGGCAGCGCGTGCGCCCACAATGGCCGCGTCAGCGCCCTGCGCCCGGCGAGAGCCGAACTCCAGCACGGTGCGTCCCTTTGCTGCGCGGACGATGCGGTTGGCTTTGGTGGCGATCAGGCTCTGGTGGTTGATGGTCAGCAGCGTGAATGTCTCGATCAGCTGGGCTTCGATGGCCGGGGCACGCACCACCACCAGCGGCTCCTTGGGGAACACCGGTGTGCCCTCGGGAATGGCGTAGATATCGCCGGTAAAGCGGAAATTTCGGAGATAGTCCAGAAACTCCTCGCAGAACAGGTTCCGGCTGCGGAGATAGGCGATGTCCTCCTCGGTGAAATGCAGGTTCTCGATGTAGTCGATCAGCTGCTCCAGTCCCGCTGCAATGGCGAAGCCGCCGCCGTCGGGCACCTTGCGGAAGAACACGTCGAAATAGGTGATGCGATCCTTGCAGCCGGCCTCGAAGTAGCCGTTGCCCATGGTCAGCTCATAGAAGTCACAGAGCATGGTCATGTTCAGCTTTTCCTGAGTTTTCATTCGTATACCTCAAATCGGTCTTTGCGCGCGGCGCAAAGTGTAGTACCTTGTATTATACCCTCTGCGGCCGAACAATGCAATCAAAACCTCCGGCTCAGGCCGCCTGGCATAAGAAAACATACGCCGCAAAAGGCGCGAAGTGGTTTTATGAAAGCATATTTGAGCTGAGAACGGCTGCAAAAAAACGCCCGCATGCGGGCGTTTTTTCGGTCGGCTGCAGCCGGATAGGCACAGGCAGAACCGTGTGTTTTCTTGTGCCAGGCGGTCTTTATTCAGTCGGAGGTCTTGATACCGCACAGTGCGCTGATGGCCGCCAGCAGCTCCGTCTTGCCCGTCCCCTTCTCCGCAGAGAACGGGATCAGCAGCGCCTCCTCCGGCAGCGTCAGCGTCTGCCGGATCAGCGCCAGATTGGGCTCGATCTCGCTTTTCTTCAGCTTATCCAGCTTGTTGGCCACCACGATCACCGGGCATCCGGTGCCCTTGAACCAGTCGCACATGGTCACATCGTCGGCGGTGGGCTTGTGCCGCGCGTCCACGATCAGCACACCCAGCGTAATAAGCCCCTCCTCCGCAAAGTACCGCTCCATCAGCCGTCCCCAGCGGTCACGCTCCTCCTTGGACACCTTGGCGTAGCCGTAGCCGGGCAGGTCGGTGAAATAGATCTTATCGTCGATGCGGAAGTAGTTGATCTGGCTGGTCTTGCCGGGGGTAGCGCCCACGCGGGCAAAGTTCTTCCGCCCCAGCAGCCGGTTGATAACGGAGGATTTGCCCACGTTGCTGCGCCCGGCAAACGTCACCTGCGGGCGGCCGTCGCGGATAAAGGTTTCCGCTTTAACAGACGATAGAACAAACTCCGCTTTATTAAAGTTGATCGCCATGGCGCACCTCCTGCATGACCGGACTGCCTATCACCGCCAGATGCTCCACCGCCGCCTCCTTCTTGGGCAGCGTCAGCGCGTGGGCGAACACGGCATCCACCGTCTCCGCCGTTACGAACCGCAGCGCGGCGCGGACAGCGGGATCGATGTCGGCCAGATCCTTCTCGTTTTCCTTGGGAATGATGACGGTGGTGATGCCGTTTCGCTTGGCGGCCATGGTTTTCTCTCGCAGGCCGCCGATGGGCAGCACCCTGCCCCGCAGCGTCACCTCGCCGGTCATGGCCACGTCGTGCCGCACGGCGCGCCCCGTCAGAGCCGACAGCATGGCCGTGGTGATGGCGATGCCCGCCGAGGGGCCGTCCTTGGGCACGGCGCCCTCCGGGAAGTGGACGTGGATATCCTTCGTCTTGTAGAAGTCCGGTGCGATGCCCAGCTCCCTGGCGCGGCTGCGCAGGCAGGTGTACGCCGCCTTCACGGACTCCTGCATCACCTGACCCAGATTGCCCGTCAGCTCCAGCTTGCCGGTGCCGTCCATGACACCGGCCTCCACCTCCAGCAGCTCGCCGCCCACCTCTGTCCACGCAAGGCCGTTGACCACGCCGATCTGATCGGTCTTGCTGCGTGTATCCTCGCCGTAGGGCGGCGTGTCCAGAAAGTCTTTCAGCTCCTTCGCTGTAATGTCTATCCGCTTTACATCCGTCTGCACCAGACGCATGGCGGCTCTCCGGCACAGCTTGCCCAGCTGCCGCTCCAGCGTCCGCACGCCGGACTCGCGGGTATAGTCGGTGATGATGCGCCGCAGGGCATCGTCGTCCAGCCGCAGCTGTCCCCGGCGCAGCCCGTTCTCCTTCATCTGCTTGGGCAGCAGGTGCTCCCGGGCGATGTGCAGCTTTTCCTCGTCGGTATAGCTGCCCAGCTCTATGACCTCCATGCGATCCAGCAGCGGCCGGGGAATGGTAGATGTGGTGTTGGCCGTGGTGATGAACATCACACGGCTGAGATCCACCGGCACCTCCACAAAGTGGTCGCGGAACGCACCGTTCTGCTCGCTGTCCAGCACCTCCAGCAGCGCGGCGGCGGGGTCGCCCCGCATGTCGTTGGCCAGCTTGTCGATCTCATCCAGCACCAGCAGCGGGTTCATGGTGCCCGCCCTGCCCAGCGCCTCGATAATACGTCCCGGCATGGCGCCGATGTACGTTTTCCGGTGTCCCCGGATGTCGGCCTCGTCCCGCACACCGCCCAGACTGAGCCGCGCGCACTTGCGGTTCATAGCCCGCGCCACGGACATGGCCACGGAGGTCTTGCCCACGCCGGGAGGCCCCACCAGACACAGGATCTTCCCCTTGGCGTCCGGATTCAGCTGCCGCACGGCGATGAACTCCAGCACCCGTTCCTTCACCTTGTCCAGCCCGTAGTGCTCCTTGTCCAGTATTTTCCGCGCCTGCGCCACGTCCGCCCGCTCACGGGTAGACTTGTTCCACGGCAGCTCCAGGCACACGTCCAGATAGTTCCGTATCACCGACGCCTCGGCGCTGCCGAAGGGCTGCTTGGCCAGCCGCTCCACCTCTTTTGTCAGCTTTTTATGTACCTCGTCCGGCAGGTGCGCAGCCTCGATCCGGGCGGTATATTCCTCTATCTCCTCGTCGCCGTCGTCGCCCAGCTCGTGCTGCAGCACCTTCACCTGCTCCCGCAGGATCATGTCCTTCTGCACCTGCGCCACGCGCATACGAACCTTCTGTTCCATCTCGGATTCCAGTGAGAGCACATCCACCTCGTGGGTCAGGATGTCGTTGACGATTCGCAGCCGCTTATCCGGGTGCAGCTCCTCCAGCACCCGCTGGCGATCCTGATGCCGCAGGTTGATGTTCTGGGCGATAAGATCGGCCAGTCGGCCGGTGTCGCCGCAATCCAGCACCGCCGCAGAGAAATCGTCGCTGATGCTGCTGCCCACCAGCTCCCGGTACTCTCCGAACAGCACGTAGGTGCGCCGTATCAGCGCCTCGCTGCGGGCGGTATGGCGGCTCTCCGTCTCCGGCAGCAGCTCCGCCTGCGCCTGCAAAAACGGCTTCTTCTGCCACAGGCGATGCAGCCGCGCCCGGCACTCGCCCTCCACGATGACACGCACCGTGGTGTCGGAGGTCTTGATGATCTGCAAAATGTGGCACACCGTGCCGATGGTGTACAGCTCCTCCTCTCCCGGCTCCGCCGTGGAGAGCTCACGCTGGGTGACGGCCAGCAGCCGCCGGTCGTTTTCCATGGCGTTGTCCAGCGCGAAAATGGAAATATCCCGTTCCGCGTCAAAGGACATGGTCTGGCCGGGGAAGGCCGTCAGCCCCCGCAGCGCCAGCACCGGCATATTCCGGGTGATCGTTTCCATATATGTCTCCTTTCTCCCGCCGGGCTTGGGCGGGCGTTGGGAAAAAGGGAGAGGCGGCGCCTCTCCCCTCTTGAGTCTTGAGTCTCGTTAAGACGCCGGGGCAGCGGGCTTGTCCGCTGTGCCGGTCTTGAATTTAGCGCGCTGCGCCACCTTTTCCGGGTCGTGCAGCACCGTAGGCTCGGCCTCGCCGTCCACGCACGCCTTTGTGATGGTCACATCGGTGATGGTGGGGTCGGAGGGCACATCGTACATGACCTTGGTCAGCAGTCCCTCCATCACCGCCCGCAGGCCGCGGGCGCCGATATTCCGTGCCAGCGCGGTGTCCGCCACCGCCTCCAGCGCATCCTGATCGAAATGCAGCTCCACGCCGTCGTAGCTCAGCAGCTTCTGATACTGCTTCACCAACGCGTTCTTCGGCTCGGTGAGAATGCGCACCAGATCCTCGCGGGTCAGCCCCTGCAGGGCGGTGATCACCGGCATACGTCCCACCAGCTCGGGGATGATGCCGAACTTCAGCAGATCGTGGGGCTGCACCTGCTGGAACAGCTCACCGGTGCTGCGCTCCTTCCGGCTCTGCACCGTGTTCTCGAAGCCCATGCTCCGCTTGCCCACGCGATCCTCGATGATCTTCTCCAGCCCATCGAAGGCGCCGCCGCAGATAAACAGGATGTTGCTGGTGTCCAGCTGGATGAACTCCTGATGGGGGTGCTTGCGCCCGCCCTGAGGCGGCACGTTGGCCACGGTGCCCTCCAGGATCTTCAGCAGCGCCTGCTGCACGCCCTCGCCGGACACATCGCGGGTGATGGACGTATTCTCGCTCTTGCGGGCGATCTTGTCGATCTCATCCACATAGATGATGCCCCGCTCCGCCAGCTCCACGTCGAAATCCGCCGCCTGCAGAAGCCGCAGCAGGATATTCTCCACGTCGTCGCCCACATAACCGGCCTCGGTGAGGGTGGTGGCATCCGCGATGGCGAAGGGCACCTTCAGCACCCGCGCCAGCGTCTGAGCAAACAGCGTCTTGCCGGAGCCGGTGGGCCCGATCATCAGGATGTTGCTCTTCTGCAGCTCCACGTCCTCGTCGCCGCCGAAGTAAATTCGCTTGTAATGGTTGTATACGGCCACGGACAGCGCCACTTTCGCGGCCTCCTGTCCGATCACATACTGATCCAGCACCTCGTGTATCTCACGGGGCGTGGGCAGGTCGTTCATGTCCTCGATGCCGTCCTCCGCCGCAGCGGAGTACCCGTCATCCAGAATGGACATGCACAGCTGCACGCACTCGTCGCAGATCCGCACACCGGGACCCTGGATCATGCGGTGTACCTGACTCTCCGGCTTGCCGCAGAACGAGCAGCGCAGCGTCTTTTTATCGTCTGCCATTTATGTTACCTCTTATAGATGACTTTATCCACCAGACCGTATTCCCGGGCTTCCTCCGCGATCATCCAGTTGTCGCGCTCGGAATCGCTCTTGATCTGCTCCGGCGTCTTGCCGGTGTTCTCTGCCATGATCCGGTTCAGGCGCTGCTTGATCTTCAGGAAATGCTCCACGTCGATCTCCATATCCGTCACCTTGCCCTGGGTACCGGCGGAGGGCTGGTGGATCATGATCTCCGCGTTGGGCAGCGCGATGCGCTTGCCCTTGGTGCCGCTGGACAGCAGAAACGCGCCCATGCTGGCCGCCATACCGATGCAGATGGTGGACACGTCACACTTGATGTACTGCATGGTGTCATAGATAGCCATTCCCGCGGTCACACTGCCGCCGGGGCTGTTGATATACATCTGAATGTCCTTGTCGGGATCCTGCGCCTCCAGATAAAGGAGCTGCGCCACCACAAGGCTGGCGGTGGTATCATTCACCTCTTCGCCAAGAAATACGATACGGTCATTGAGCAGCCGGGAAAAGATGTCGTAGGAACGCTCGCCGCGGTTCGTCTGCTCCACAACGTAAGGAACTAAGCTCATAAAAATACCTCCTGCAAAAGATAGATGCCTGATTATACCCACCTGTGCATGATTTTCATAATAGCCCGCGGCGGCGGGGCAAATATCTCGCCCCGCCGCGCCGGCCTTCTCTCTCCTGAAGCCGCGTTACTCCGCGTCCTTCTTGGTGCTCTTCTTCGCCGTCTTCTTGGCGGGCTTCTCCTCGCCCTCGGCCTCCTCCGCCTTGTCAGCGGACTTCTTGGCGGCCTTCTTCGCGGGCTTCTTCTCCACGATCTCGCCCTCGGCCTCCAGCTCGGCCTTCTCCTCGGCGGGCGCCACGGCCTTGGCGCTGTCGGCCACCACCTTGATGACCTTCTCGCGGATGACCTGCTCCTTCACTTCCTCGGGGCGCAGGTACTTCTTCACGGTGTCCAGATCCATACCGTACTTGTCCGCCACGTTCTTCATCTCGGCTTCCACCTCGTCGTCAGTGGCGTCCAGCTTTTCGGCGTCGATAATGGCGCGGACGGCCAGATCCATCTTCACCTGCTGCTCGGCGGGGCCGTAGGCCTGCTTGGTGAAGTCGGCCTCGGTGGTGTTGGTCATCTTCAGATACTGGTCAAAGGGGATGCCCTGAGAGGCCAGCTGCTGCTTGAAGCCCTCGGTCATCTGGGCGGCCTGCAGCTCCACCATCTCGGTGGGGATCTCGGCCTCGATGCTCTCGGCGACCTTGGCCATCAGCACGTCCTCAAAGGCGCGCTGGGCGGCCTCGGTGCGCTCGGTGGTCAGCTTCTTCTTGATATCGGCCTTCAGATCCTTCAGCGTGTCGAACTCAGACACGTCCTTGGCAAATTCGTCATCCATGGCGGGGACTTCCTTCACCTTGACCTCGTTGACCTTCACATGGAACACCACGGGCTTGCCCGCCAGCTCAGGGGTGTAGTTCTCCGGGAACGTGATGTCGATATCCTTCTCCTCGCCGGCCTTCATGCCGATGAGCTGATCCTCGAAGCCGGGGACAAAGCTGCCGGAGCCGATCTCCAGATCGAAGTTCTCGCCCTTCCCGCCGTCGAAGGGCACGCCGTTGTCGAAGCCCTCGAAATCGATGTCGGCGGTGTCGCCCTTCTTCACGGCGCGCTCCACGGACACCAGACGGCTGTTGCGGTCGGCCATCTCCTTCAGGCGGGCGGTCACATCGGCAGCGGTCACCTTGACCTCCGCCTTGGGCGCCTCAAGTCCCTTATACTGACCCAGCTTCACCTCGGGATACACGGCCACGGTGCACTTGAACACCACGCCGTCCTTGGTGCAGCTCTCCAGCTCCACCTCGGGATAACCCACGACGTTCAGCTCCTTCTCCTTTACGGCGTCCTCATAGGCGTCCGGCAGGAGGATATTGACGGCTTCCTCATAGAACACTTCCGCGCCGTACATCTTCTCGATGATCTTGCGGGGAGCCTTGCCCACACGGAAGCCGGGTACGTTGATCTTACCGCGCATCTTCAGATACGCCTTGTTGACGGCGGCCTCGAACTCCTCGGCGCTCGTCTCGATGGTCAGTGCGACCCTGCTCTTTTCCAGTTTCTCGCAGCTTTTCACAGTCATTTGTTATTTCCTCCGTTCCGCACCGGCCTTTGTATCGCTACCAACACCAATGCAATATAGTATGATAACAGAATTCAACGGGAATTTCCACTGTTATTTTTCGTTTTTACCACTTTTTTTCACACGTTTTCCCTGTATGCCCCGGCGCGAATGTCAATCGCGCACCTTCACCGGGAGAAAGTTCAGATAGTCGCCCGCCACAAGATGAAAATCCGTGTTGTAATGCACTCCCTCCAGCGCCCGCTTCTGCGCCGCGCCGTGCAGATGGCCGAAATAGCACTCCCCCACACCGTACCGCTGCAAAAGGCGCAGTATCTCCGGGCACTCGTAGCCCTGATACAGCGGCGGATAGTGCAGGAAGCATATCTTTTCCGCGTCCCCCGCCGCCTTCAGGGATGTTTCCAGCCGTCCGGCCTCCCTCGCCAGCATCTTGCCGTTGTGCGTCCCCTCGTTGTCCAGCTCATAGAACCAGCCCCGTGTGCCGCACAGCGCCGTTCCGTTGTAAAACAGGCAGTTGTTGTGGAGAATTTCAATAGAATCCAGCCCGTTGTCCGCGAAAAAGCGCTGCATTTTCGACGCGGTGTTCCACCAGTAATCGTGGTTGCCCTTCAGGATGATCTTGCGCCCCGGCAGGGCGTGGATGAACCGAAAATCAAGGAGTGACTCCTCCAGGCTCATGCCCCAGCTCAGGTCGCCGCACAGCACCGTCGTATCGTCCTCCGTCAGCGCAGAGAATCCAAGGCGGATCTTCTCCACATAATTCTGCCATCTGTCGCCGAATATGTCCATGGGCTTGTTGCTGCCCAGCGACAGGTGCAGATCCCCGATGGTATACAGTGCCATGCGTTCACCTCCTTTTATTGCATCACATGTAATGCAATTTCACTTTACAGTATGCGTCGCCAGTTGTTCCAGAAAATATCCTCCAGCAGCGTCTGGGGGTACCCTCTTTCCTCCAGCGCCTGATAGAGCTTCGCCACGTCCTGCACGCCGCTGAACCCGGCGGCCAGCGCTTCGCAGCCGTCCAGATCGCCGCCCAGCGCCACCGTCTTTTCCCCGTCCAGCGACAGGAACCGCTCGATGTGCGCGATCAGCTGCTCCGTGCTGTCGCCGCCCACAAAGTCCGCATACAGGTTGATGCCCACCACGCCGCCGGTGTCCCGGATGGCGCGGAACATGTCGTCGGTGAGATTCCGCCGGTGGGGGCACAGCCCCGGCTCCCGGGAATTGGAGTGGGACGCCGTCACAGGCCGCTTCGCCCGGCGCAGCACGTCCCAGAACCCCGCGTCGGAGATGTGGGAGACATCGGTGTGTATACCCAGCTCCTCCATCTTTGCCACAAACTCCACGCCCCTGGCCGACAGGCCGCGCTCCGGCTCCTGCGCGCAGGAGCCGCACAGGGCGTTGGCGTTGTTCCACACCGGGTTCAGCAGCCGCACGCCCCATGAGGCCGCCGTCTCCAGATGCGCCATGTCGCAGTCCAGCAGATCGGCGCCCTCAATGCTCAGCAGCGCGGCGGTCTTGTGTTGGGCGGCGGCAGCGTCCACCTCCGCTCCGGTTCTGCAAAGAGCCATCACATCGGCATTTTCCGCCGCCTGCGCGCAAAACCAGTCGTGCATCTGGCACAGCTTCGTCCACGCGGTGCCCTCCGGCAGCTCCCTTACGTTGTCGAACAGGGCAAAAAACTGGGCGCGCCGCCCATACCGCTGTCCCCGCATGAGGTCAACGTGGCCGCTGTTCTCCCGCAGGCTGCGCCCCTTGCCCATGCACTCGTATATCGTATCGCAATGTCCGTCAAAATAGGGTATATTTCGAATTTCTGTCACAAACATCGACCTTTCCTTCAAAGAAATGCAGGCTTTTCGCCCTCACTGAAACGCATCCTCCAGATACTCGATGCGCACGCCGTTCTTATCCCCCGGCTTTTCCGCGTAGACCTCGGCCACGTCGAACCGGGCGGGGCAATCCAGATCGTGCGCCGCCAGATAGAACAGCGCCGTCTTTTTGATGCGCCGCTGCTTCGCAGGCGTCACATACTCCCGCGGCAGCCCCATCTGCAAATTGGTGCGGGTCTTGACCTCCACAAAGCAGAGAATGTCCCCGTCCCACGCGATCAGGTCGATCTCACCGAAGCGGCATTGGTACCCGTGCGCCGCCAGCTTATAGCCGTGCTTTTGCAGGTATTCCGCCGCCAGCGCCTCGCCCCATGCTCCCTCTGCCCGGCTCATTACCGCGACCTCCCCTTCGTTCCGCGTCCGCTGCCCGTCACTTCTTCCGCGCAAACCAGCTTTTCAGGAAGCTGATGCGGTGCTCCGGGCAGACGCCGTACTGATCCAGCATCTCGTAGTGCAGCTTGGTTCCGTAGCCCTTGTGCCTTGCAAATTGATATTCCGGATACTGCTTGTCCAATACATCGCAGACGTACCGATCCCGGCTGACCTTGGCCAGAATAGACGCGGCGGCGATAGAGGCCGACAGCGCGTCGCCGTCCACGATGCACCGGTGAGGCGTCACGATGGCCGCCGTGCGGCCGTGATCCCGGTTCCCGTCGATCAGCGCCAGCTCCGGGCGAACGGACAGACCGTCAATGGCCAGCTGCATGGCTCTCATGCGGGCGGAGAGAATATCCGTCTCGTCGATCTCCCGCGCGGAGACGGATGCCACCGCCCACGCCACGGCCTGCTGCTGTATCAGGGGGAACAGCGCCTCCCTCTTCTTCTCCGTCAGCTTTTTCGAGTCGTTCAGGCCGGGCAGGTCGAACTGATCCGGCAGGATGACGGCGGCGGCGTAGAGCGGCCCCATGAGGGGACCCGCGCCGGCCTCATCCACGCCGCAGACCAGTGCAAAGCCCTGCTCATGCGCCTGCTGTTCGTAAATCATGCTCTCCATCGTCAGCCCTCCACCGTCTCCAGTGTAAAGCGTCCCAGCTTGCCGGCGCGGAACTCGTCCAGCAGGATGCGCGCCATGCGCTCGGTGTCCACCTGCGCGCCGCGCATGAGGAACCCGCGCTTGCGCCCGGCCTTTTCCAGCAGCTCGTAGCCGGTGTCGCCCGGCTCCACCTCTATTTTATACCGCTCGGTAAGCGTGTCGGCGTAGTGGGCGGCCAGATAGTCCATAAGGTAGCAGGCCAGCTCCTCGATGTCCAGCACGTCGTCCTTGACGGCACCTGTAAAGGCAAGGCGCTTGCCAACCTCCGGGTCATCGAACTTCGGCCAGAGGATGCCGGGGGTGTCCAGCAGCTCCAGCGCGGCGTCCACCGGTACCCACTGCTTGGAGCGGGTCACGCCGGGGCGATCCTCGGCGCGGGCGGTCTTGCGGTGGGCGACCTTGTTGATGAAGGTGGACTTCCCCACGTTGGGAACGCCCAGCACCATAACGCGCACCACCTTGCCTACCTGCCCCTTGGCAGCGGCGGCGGCCAGCTTGTCCCGCAGCAACTCCCGGACGGCGGCGGAGAATTTCTCCGTGCCCACGCCGTTTTTGGCGTTGGCCTCCAACACGGCGAAGCCCTGCCCGCGGAAGTACTGCGTCCACCGGCGGGTCTGCACCGGGTCGGCCTGATCCGCGCGGTTGAGGACGATGAGCCGCGGCTTGCCCGCGGTCAGCTCGTCCACGTCCGGGTTGCGGGAGGACAGGGGGATGCGGGCGTCCACGATCTCGCAGACGGCGTCCATATTCTTGATCTCGGCGGATATCATCCGCTTGGTTTTGGTCATATGACCGGGGAACCAACTCAGGTTTTCGATCTGCATAGCTTCACCTCAGACGCATTCTGGAGCAAGTATATCACACACGCCGCAAAAAGAAAAGCACCCACTTTCCGGTGGATGCTCTCTTTTTTGATCGATGCTTACAGCTTCTCGCGGATCTTGGCGGCCTTGCCGACACGGTCACGCAGGTAGTACAGCTTAGCGCGGCGGACATAGCCGTGACGCACAGTCTCGATCTTCTCGATGGAAGGAGAGTGGACGGGGAAAACCTTCTCCACGCCGACACCGTAGGACAGGCGGCGGACGGTGATCGTCTCCTCGATGCCGCCATGCTTCTTGGCAATGACGGTGCCCTCGAAGACCTGCACACGCTCACGGGCGCCTTCCTTCACCTTCACGTGGACGCGCACAGTGTCGCCCACCAGGATCTGGGGTACTTCCTTCAGCTGCTTTTCGCTCAGTGCTTTGATGAGATCCATGGATATTTCCTCCTAAATTATAGGTGTTCATGCCGCCATTTCGCGGTATCCGCGCACATTCCGGGACACCGGCGGCAGAGGACCACCCTTTTCACGCCATGATAGAATACCATACGCCGCCGGAAAATGCAAGATAAATTTGCACTTTTTCTCACAAAAACAGCGCATTTTTCTTTTCCTCCGCCCCTCCCGCAGAAGCAGCGCCCGCAGCCGACGGCTGCGGGCGCTGTTAAGTGTTAACGCTTTACGCTTATTGCTTCTCCGCGCGGCGTTTGTAGGACTCGTACTTCTCCTTGGCGGCTTCCTCCGCCTCGGCAAACAGCACCTTGGCGTTCTCCGGGAAGCTCAGCTCCAGGGAGGCGTAGCGCACCTCGCCCTTCATGAAGTCGTACAGCGGCATGGTAGGCTCCTTGGAATCCAGCGTGAAGGTCTTGGTCTCCGGGCTGTAGCGGTACAGGTTCCAGTAGCCGGAGTTGACGGCGTCCTTCATCTCCTGCTGGACGTTGTTCATGCCCTTCTTGATGCCGTGGTTGATGCAGGGCGCGTAGCAGATGACGATGGACGGGCCCTTGTGAGCCTCGGCCTCCTTGATGGCCTTGATGAGCTGGTTGGGATTGGCGCCCATGGAGCACTGGGCTACATAGACGTTGTCGTAGGTCATCATCAGCATACCAAGGTCTTTCTTCTTGGTCTTTTTGCCGCTGGCCTGGAACTGGGCCACCGCGCCCACAGGCGTGGCCTTGGAGGACTGTCCGCCGGTGTTGGAGTAGACCTCGGTGTCCACCAGCAGGACGTTGACGTCCTCGCCCATGGCGAACACGTGATCCAGACCGCCGTAGCCGATGTCGTACGCCCAGCCGTCGCCGCCGTACATCCACATGGTCTTCTTGGACAGATCCTTTCTGCGCTTGAGGATCTCGTCCACCAGCTTCTGCTCCTCGGCGGAGAACTTGGTGCTCTCCAGCAGCTTCACCAGCTCCGCAGTGGCGGGCGTGGACGCATCCAGATCGTCGTAAGTCTCCAGCCATTTGGCGATGGCGGCCTTGACGGCCTCGTCCTTGGTCAGAGCGTCCAGCTCCTTGACGTAGCCGGTGACGCAGTCGCGCAGCTGCTTGACAGCCAGGCACATACCGTAGGAGAACTCGGCGTTGTTTTCAAACAGGGAGTTACTCCACGCAACGCCCTTGCCCTCGGCGTTCTTGCAGTACGGCACGCAGGGCATAGCCGCGCCCCAGGCCTGGGTGCAGCCGGTGGCGTTGGCCAGATACATCTTGTCGCCGAACATCTGGGTCAGCAGCTTGATATAGGGCGTCTCGCCGCAGCCGGCGCAGGCGCCGTTGAACTCCACCAGGGGCTGCTTGAACTGGCTGCCCTTCAGGGTGAACTTGTCCACGCGGGAGGTCTTTTCCTTCACGGTGGTCAGGAAGTTCCAGTCGGTCTGATCCAGAGACACCTCGTGGGCGGGCACCATCTTCAGCGCCTTGCCGCTCTTGGGGCAGGAGGCCACGCAGCTGCCGCAGCTGGTGCAGTCCAGCGTGGACACGCCCATGGTGTACTTCAGCCCGGCCAGACCGGGGCCCTTGGCGTCCACCAGCGTCATGTCCACGGGAGCCGCCTTCACCTCACCCTCGTCCAGCAGGAACGGGCGGATGACGGCGTGGGGGCAGACGAAGGAGCACATGTTGCACTGGAGGCACTCGGCAGCGTCCCACACGGGCAGGTGCGTGGCGATACCACGCTTCTCGTACTTGGAGGTGCCCAGCGGCATGGTGCCGTCCTCCATGCCCTTGAAGGCGGAGACGGGCAGCTCGTCGCCCTTCTGGGCGTTGATGGGCACCAGAATGTTCTTGATGACGTAGGGCAGGCTCTCGTCGGCGGGCTTCAGCGCCTTGCCGGTCAGGTTCGTCCACTCAGACTTCACCTTGACCTCCACCAGCGCGTTGATACCGGCGTCCACGGCGGCGATGTTCATGTTGACGACCTTCTCACCCTTCAGGCCGTAGGTCTTCTTCACGGCGGCCTTCATGTGCTCCACGGCGTCCTCCACGGGGATGACCTTGGCCAGCTTGAAGAAGGCGGCCTGCAGCACCATGTTGGAGCGGTTGCCCAGACCCAGCGCCTGCGACTCCTTGTTGGCGTCGATGATGTAGAACTTGATGTCGTTGTCGGCGATGTACTTCAGGATCTCGCCGGGGACGTGCTGCTCCAGCTCGTCCTCCTTCCACTCGCAGTTCAGCAGGAAGCTGCCGTGGGGCTTCAGCTCGTGGATGATGTCGTACTTGGTCAGATACGTCTGATTGTGGCAGGCGATGAAGTCCGCGTTGGAGACGTAATAGGTCGAGCTGATGGGCTTCTTGCCGAAGCGCAGGTGGCTCTTGGTGATACCGAAGGACTTCTTCGTGTCGTACTCAAAGTACGCCTGACAGTACATGTCCGTCGTCTCGCCGATGATCTTGATGGAGTTCTTGTTGGCGCCCACGGTACCGTCGGAGCCCAGACCCCAGAACTTGCAGGAGATGGTGCCCTCCGGCTCGGTCAGCAGCGGCGCGCCCACGGGCAGGGACAGATGGGTCACATCGTCCACGATGCCGATGGTGAAGTGGTTCTTCGGCTCATCCAGCAGCAGGTTGTCGAACACGGCCTTCAGCTGGGCGGGGGTGGTGTCCTTGCTGCTCAGGCCGTAGCGTCCGGCGTAGATGGCGGGGCGGTCGCTCTCGTTGATGTAGGCGGCGCAGATGTCCTCGTACAGCGGCTCGCCGATGGAGCCGATCTCCTTCACGCGGTCAAGGACGGCTACCTTCTTCACCGTCTTGGGCATGGCAGCCATCAGGTGCTTGCGGGAGAAGGGACGGAACAGGTGTACCTGCAGGAAGCCCACCTTCTCGCCCTTGGCGTTCAGGTAGTTGACCACCTCCTGGGCGCAGCCGCCCACGGAGCCCATAGCCACGATGACGCGCTCGGCGTCGGGCGCACCGTAGTAGTTGAACAGATGGTACTCGCGGCCGGTGAGCTTGCTGATCTCGGCCATGTAGCCCTCCACGATGTCGGGCAGCTCAGCGTAGGCCGTGTTGTTGGACTCGCGCAGCTGGAAGTAGATGTCGGGGTTATCCACCAGAGAGCGCATCCGGGGATCCTCCGGGTTCAGGGCGTTGGCGCGGAAGGCGGCCAGCGCGTTGTAGTCCACCAGCTTGGCGTACTCGTCGTAGGTCAGCACGTCGATCTTCTGGATCTCGTGGCTGGTACGGAAGCCGTCGAAGAAATGCAGGAACGGGATGCGCGCCTTGATGGCGCTCAGGTGCGCCACGGCAGCCAGATCGGCGGCCTGCTGGACGCTGCCGCTGGACAGCAGGGCGAAGCCCGTCTGACGGCAGTTCATCACGTCGGAGTGGTCGCCGAAGATGGAGAACGCATGGGTGCCCACGGTGCGGGATGCCACGTGCAGCACGCCGGGCAGACGCTCGCCGGAGATGCGGTGCAGGGTGGGGATCATCAGCATCAGACCCTGAGAGGCGGTGAAGCTGGTGGCCAGCGCACCGGCCTCCAGCGCACCGTGACAGGCGCCGCAGGCGCCGGCCTCGGACTGCATCTCCACCAGACGCACCGGCTGACCGAAGATGTTCTTCTTGCCGTTGGCCGACCACGCATCGGCGTGTTCCGCCATGGGGCTGGACGGGGTGATGGGGTAGATGGCTGCGACCTCGGAGAACGCGTATGCCACATACGCCGCCGCTTCGTTGCCGTCGCAGATCTTCATGATTTTGCTCATTCTTTTCTTTCCTCCTCTATAAAAATAGAAGTATCCCGCTTTCCGGGCGGGCGCATTAAAACAGTGTTAATTATACCATTCACGCTTTAAATAATCAATGCAAAGGGAGCGATTCTGTAACAACTGCTACAAAATCGCTCCCTGTTTTGGTGAAAAGTACAACTCAGATGACCATCGGCTCGCCGCTGATATCGACCTGCCCATCGGTGACGGTCAAATCACCGCCCAGTTGATTTTTGTACACGCCGTCGGGTAACTCCACCGGTACGCGGCCGCCGCAGCCGGACAGATCGAACACGCCGGTGCGCTCCCCTGCCGGGGACTTGTAGTGCCCGATAACAGCGCCGCCGCTGACCTCGTACCACACCGCGCCGTCCAGCGGCAGGGACGTTTTCATGTCCTTGCAGCGGCGCAGGAAGCCCTGTAAGTCGGCCCGCTTGTCGCCGAAATTGTCCTCGGCGTCGAACAGCCCCACCTGATGCTGCGGTGCGAACTCCGTGCCGCCGTACAGCAGCATGCTGCCACGGCAGAAGTACAGAAACGCCAGCCAGTGCCGCAGGCGGCGCTCCTCCGGCACCCGCTGCGCCAAACGCGGGGTGTCGTGATTCTCACCGCAGCGCATCTTGATGAACCCGGAGGGGTACGTCAGCTCCTGATAGTTCAGCATGTCGATGTACTGCTGCAGCGTGTTCCTCCCGGTCAGGTAGCCCTCGAACCACGGCCAGATGTCGTAGTCGTAGGTCATGTCGAACGCCCGGTACAGCTCCGTGTCCGTGGCGCAGTAGGCGCCCATTTTCCGCAGCCCCAGCACATGCTGACCGTGGACGCTCTCCGCCAGCCAGATGCATCCGGGGCGGACAGTCTCCACCTCCTGCCGCGCCGCCGTCCAGAAGTCCAGCGGCACGCTGCTGGCCACGTCGCAGCGGAAGCCGTCCACGATCTCCGCCCACATTTTCAGCGTGTCGATCTGATAGCGCCACAGCTCCCTGTTTCCGTAGTCCAGATCCACCACGTCCCACCAGTCCGCCACATGGCGGCTGGGTCTGCCCTGCTCATCGTGGAAAAACCACTCCGGGTGGGTGTGCGCCAGAACGGAATCCGGCGACGTGTGGTTGTACACCACGTCGATGATGCACTTCATACCGCGGTCGTGGATGGCGTCCACCAGATGGCGGAAGTCCTCCATGGTGCCGTACTCCGGGTTGATGCCCCGGTAGTCCCGGATGGCGTAGGGGCTGCCCAGCGTCCCCTTGCGCCCCTCCTCCCCGATGGGGTGGATGGGCATGAGCCACACAATGTCCGTTCCCAGCGCCCGCAGGCGATCCAGATCGCCCTCCAGCGCCTGGAAGGTGCCCTCCGGCGTGTGATTGCGCACAAATACGCTGTAGATCAGCTTGTGCATCAGGGTCTTGTCCGTATTCTGTGCCATCTCTTTTGCCTCCTATTTCAGAAGTTCCAGAAATTCATCCTCCGTCAGCACGGGGATGCCCAGCTCCTGCGCCTTTTGCAGCTTGCTGCCGGCATTCTCGCCCGCCACCACATAGGTGGTCTTTTTGGACACGGAGCCGGACGCCTTGCCGCCCCGCTTTTCGATCATCTCTCCCGCCTCGTCCCGGGTGAATTTCTCCAACGCGCCGGTGAGCACAAAGGTCATCCCGGCAAAGCGGCTGTCATGCGCTTCCTCTTTGCAGCTCATATTCACCCCGGCGGCCTTCAGCCGCGCCAGCAGGTCGCGGGACTGCGGGCTTTCCATCCACTGGCAGAGATACCGCGCGGTGATGGGCCCCACGTCGTCCACGGCGGTCAGCTCCTCCTCCGTGGCTGCGGCCAGCGCATCCATGGTGCCGAACCGCTGCGCCAGCGTCTTGGCGGCCTTCTCTCCCACCTGCCGGATGCCCAGCGCGTTGATGAGCCGCCACAGGTCGTTGTCCCGGCTTCTGGCGATGGCCTCCACCGCGTTCCGGGCGGATTTTTTGCCCATGCGCTCCAGCGGCTCCAGCTGCTCCGGCGTCAGGCCGTACAGATCGGCGGCGGTTCTCACAAGGCCGCTGTCGATCAGCTGCTGCATCACCGCAGGCCCCAGCCCGTCGATGTCCATGGCGCCCCGGCTGGCGAAATGGGTCAAATTCCGCAGCAGCTGGGCGGGGCACTCCGCGCCGGTGCAGCGCAGAGCCGCGCCGTCCTCGTCCCGCACCACCGGCGCGCCGCACACTGGGCACGTCTCCGGCAGCAGATAGGGCTGCGTCCCGGCGGGACGCTTGTCCATGACCACCTCCAGCACCTCCGGGATGATCTCCCCCGCCTTGCGCACCAGCACCGTGTCCCCGATGCGGATGTCCTTCTGGGTGATGAAATCCTGATTGTGCAGTGTGGCGAACGTGACGGTGGTACCCGCCAGCCGCACCGGTTCCAGCTCCGCCTTGGGCGTCAGCACGCCGGTGCGCCCCACCTGAATGATGATATCCTTTACCACCGAGGGCTTCACCTCCGGCGGGTATTTGTACGCGATGGCCCACTTGGGGAACTTGGCCGTGCTGCCGATCTCCTGCCGCTGGCGCAGGTCGTCCAGCTTCACCACAGCGCCGTCGATGTCAAAGGGGAACTGCTCCCGCCCGTCGCCCAGCGCCGCGATCTCCGCCAGAATGTCCGACGGTCTGGACAGCCGCTTGTGAGGAATGACCTTGAAATGCTGGCTGGCCAGATAGTCGATGGTCTCCGTGTGGGCGGCGAATGTCCGCCCCTCCGCCAGCTGCAGATTGAACACCGCGATGTCCAGCCGCCGCTGGGCGGCGATCTTGGGATCCAGCTGCCGCAGGGAGCCGGCGGCGGCGTTGCGGGGATTGGCCATCAGCGGCTTGCCCTCGATCTCCCGCCGGGCGTTGATCTCCTCGAACACGCTGCGCGCCATGTAGACCTCGCCCCGGACGATGAGCCGGGGCAGCTTTTCCGGCAGCGTCATGGGAATGGAGCGGATGGTTCGGAGATTCTCCGTCACGTCCTCCCCCACCCGTCCGTCGCCCCGGGTAGCGCCCCGGACGAACACGCCGTCCCGGTATTCCAGCGCCACAGACAGGCCGTCCACCTTGGGCTCCACGCTGTAAGCCGCGTCCTCCAGCGGTATCTTCTCCAGAAAGCGGCAGACCTCGTCGTCGTTGAACACGTCCTGCAAACTCTCCAGCGGTACGGCGTGGGTCACCTGCTGAAACTCCGTCAGCGTCTGTCCGCCCACCCGCTGGGTGGGAGAGTCCGGGGTGATCTCCTCCGGGTGCTCCGCCTCCAGCTCCTCCAGCCGCCGCAGCAGGTGGTCGTATTCGTAGTCCGACATGGTGGGCGCGTCCAGCACATAATAGAGGTATCCGTTCTCCGTCAGCGTGCGGCGCAGCTCCTGTATCTCCTTGCGATAGTCCATAGTCAAGCCCTCATCCGTTGTTCATAATGTATTCGTCGGCGTAATCCTCGATCTTATCCTCCGTGGTGCTGAAGTAGGTGTACGTCTGGGGCACGCTGCCCACGATCACCGTCTCCGCCACGGATATTTCGTTGCTGACCTTCGTATAGGTGGTGATGCCCGGCAGCAGGATGGTCACATAGACGTCCACATCCAGCAGGATCTGGTGTTTTGTCTGGTTGATGCCCGCCGCCGTGAATTTATCCCGGAACGCGGCCGCCGCCGTGCCCATGGTCTCCATTTTCACCGTCAGCTTCGGCCCTCGGCCTGCCAGCAGCGGCGAGCCTGTCAGCGTACCCAGCGGCACCGCCAGCTCGCTGGCGGACACCTGCCCCAGCCGTTCCAGCACATCGTCCGCCACCGCCGTTTGCAGCCGGTTGAACTCCGCCATATTGCTGCGCAGCGCCGTCACACGGCCGTCGCTGTCCTTGTCGAAGCTCACCAGCCGTCCGTACTCCATCCAGCCCTGCTCCACAGCGTCGTTCACCGCCGCCACCACGATGCGGCTGACGGTGTTGGAGCAGCGCGCCGTGGCCAGCTTCACCAGCATGGGGCGCAGGTGCAGCAGGATCGCCGTCAGCAGCCCCGTGACCGTTATCAGCACCACCGCTGCCCATACGCGTACCCTCTGCCGCCGCGTCAGCCGTATATACCGCAGCCGTCCCATGCAGCCACCCCCTCTCAGGGGAGTGTATGACGGCACGGCTTTTCCTCATTCCTGCCAGCCGTTGACGATGCTCTTGAAGAATTTGCCCCGCTCGGCAAAGTTCTTGAACTGGTCGAAGGCGGCGCAGGCGGGCGACAGCGTCACCACGTCGCCGGGCTGCGCCCGGTCGCGGGCGGCCTCCACCGCCGCGGTGAAGGGCGTCACGTCCAGTATCTCCGGCTTGCCCGGCTGGTACCCCGGCGCGTTCTCCACGGCGGCGCGGATCTTATCCGCCGTAGCGCCGCACAGCACCAGCAGCTTCACATGCTCCACGATCTCCGGCCCCAGCACGTCGAAGGGGATGTGCTTGTCATACCCTCCGGCGATGAGGATGACCTTCTCGTGGAACGACCGCAGCCCCGCGATGGTGCGGGACGGGCTGGAGGCGATGGAGTCGTTGTAGTACCGCACGCCCCGGTATGTCCGCACCAGCTCGATGCGGTGCTCCACGCCGCCGAATTCCCTGGCAAAGCGGCGGATGACCTCATCCGGCACCAGGCCGTCCACGGCGGCGATGGCCGCCATGTAGTTCTCCACGTTGTGTACGCCGGGAATTTTGATATCCCCGGCGGTCATAACGACCCGCTCGTGCCCTCCGCTGCGGCAGACGATATCCTCGCCCCGCAGGAACACGCCGTCGGCCACCTCATCCTGCCGGCTGAACAGCCGGGCGCGTCCCGGCGCCCGGCGGGACTGCTCCGCGGTGACAGCGTTGTCTGCGTTGAACACAGCCACGTCCTCCCCGCTCTGGTGGCGGAAGATATTCTCCTTGGCGGCCACGTACTCCGCCATGTCCCGGTGAATGTCCAGATGGTTGGGCGCCAGATTGGTCACAACGGCGATGTGGGGGCTGTGCTTCATGGTCATCAGCTGGAAGCTGGACAGCTCCAGCACCGCGTAGTCCGTAGCCAGCATCCCGTCCGCCTCGCACAGCAGCGGGTGGCCGATGTTGCCGCCCACCCACACGCGCCTGCCGGCGGCCTTCAGCAGCTCGGCGATAATGGTCGTGGTGGTGGTTTTCCCGTCAGAGCCGGTAACGGCGATGATGGTGCACGGGCAGACCTCAAAGAACACCTCCATCTCGCTGGTGAGCACGGCGCCCCTGTCCACGCAGGCGGCGATCTCCGGCACGTCCGGACGCAGGCCGGGGGTGCGGAAGATCACGTCCGCGTCCAAGTCCTTCAGATAGTCCGCGCCCAGATGCAGCTCACAGCCCAGCCGCTCCAGATGCTCCGCCTGTTCGCCCATCTGCTCCCGGCTGCGCTTGTCGCAGGCGGTGACGCGGATGCCCTCCGTCAGCAGCAGCTCCAGCAGCGGCGTGTTGCTGACGCCGATGCCGATGATCGCCACGGTCTTGTGCCGCAGGCTCTCTATATAGTCACGCAAAGTCATGTGGTATCCCTCCGTTTGACGCATTACTTATAACTGGTATATTATACCTCTTTGCCAGCCATTGTACAACAAAAAATCACACCCCGCAGGGTGTGATTTTTCAGTGATTTTTCAGATCGTGACCTCAAATGGCTCGCCCAGCGTGACAGCTCCGCCGATGGACGCCGCCACGACCGCGCCCGCCTGTCTTGTGACAGAGGCGCACACCGTCCCCGCCGGCTGTGTCAGCGCAGCAGAGAACCGCCCCTCGTGCCCCTCGCTCAGGGCGATGGCGCTGGCCAGCGTACCGCTGCCGCAGCTGCCCTCGAACACCAGCGTGCCCGCCTCGGGCACCTTGACCAGCGGCGTCATGCGCTCTCCCGCAAGGAAGCAGACGCCGTAGGCCTCCAGACCCGGCTCCTTTTCAAAGAGCGGCTCCGCCTTTTCGAAGAATTCCCGGCTGGGCGTGACGCCCTGCACCACCAGATGGGCGATACCGCCCAGATGCACCAGCGTCCCGGCTGTGCCGTCCACGTTCACCGGCCGCACAAACCGCGGCAGAGGCATCTCCGCCTCCGAGGTACCCGCGTCCATATCCACCGTCACGGCGATGGGATGGTCACACCCGCTGACGGACAGGTGCATGGTATGGCGTCCGGTCAGCCCCTGCTGCTTCGCCAGCAGGTAGCCATACGCCCGGGACGCGTTGCCGCAGAACTCCCCCGCCTCCATCTCCATGTGGCCGTTGGGGAATACGAATCCCACCTGCTCTGCCTTCAGCTCCCCGATCTTCATCAGTTCGGCGGCAACGGCGGCGCACTGCGCCTTCTCCACCGGTGTGAGCACGAAAAGGGTGATATTTCCGGCGGGGTCGGCCCGAACGATACGCAGCTTTCTCATCTCTGGTACCGTCCCAAAAACTGGCGCGTCCGCTCCTCGCGGGTGTTCACCATGACCTCCTCCGGGGTGCCCTCCTCCACGATGACGCCGTCGGCCATAAAGATCACCCGGTCGGCCACATCCTGTGCAAAGGACATCTCGTGGGTCACGATGACCATGGTCATGTGCTCCTCCGCCAGGTCACGGATCACCTTCAGGATCTCGCCGGTCAGCTCCGGATCCAGCGCGGAGGTCGGCTCGTCGAAAAAGAGTATCTCCGGATCCATGGCCAGCGCCCGGGCGATAGCCACACGCTGCTGCTGTCCGCCGGACAGCTCGCAGGGATAGGCGTTCTCCTTGTCGGACAGCCCCATCTTTTCCAGAAGCTGACGGGCGCGCTGCTGCGCCTCGCCCTTGTCGCGGCCCAGCACGCGTATCTGGGGATCCATGAGATTTTTCAGCACCGAATAGTGGGGAAACAGGTTGAAGCTCTGGAACACGAGGCCGAACTTTTCCCGTACCTTCTTCAGCTCGCCCTTATCGGCATAGACCGCCTTGCCGTCCGCGTCGTTGTGTACGGCCTGAATGTCGCCGTAGATCAGCTCGCCGGAGTCCATCTCGGTCAGCAGCGTGGCGCAGCGCAGCAGCGTGGATTTGCCGCTGCCGGAGGGCCCGATAATGGCCACCACCTCTCCCTTTTCCACGGAGAGGCTGATGTCCTTCAGTACGTGCAGCGTCTCGTCGTTGAAGCTCTTCTGCACGTGGTTCATCTGTAACAGTTTCATAGTCTCCCCCTTACTTGTAATAGCTCATGCGCTTCTCTACTCTGCCCATGACGAAGTCCACGACCGCGTTGAACGCAAAGTAGAATACGCCCGCCACCAGGAACGGCACGAAGCTCGCCTCGGAGTTTGAGATCTGCTTGCCGATGGTGAACATCTCCTGATAGGAGACGGTAAAGGCCATGGAGGTGTCCTTCACCAGCGTGACCACCTCGTTGGTGATGCTGGGCATGACGCGCTTGAACACCTGCGGCAGGATGATGTGGACGAAGGTCTGCGCCTTGGTGTAGCCCAGCACCTCCGCCGCCTCATACTGTCCCACCGGCATGGATTCGATACCGCCGCGGTATATCTCGGCAAAGTAGGCCGCGTAGTTGATGGCAAAGGCGATCACCACCGGGATCAGCTTGTTGCGCGCCACCGGCACCTCCCAAAGGTAATACGGGCCGTAGGTCACAGCCAGCAGCTGCAACATCAGCGGCGTACCGCGCAGGATGGAGATGAAAAAGCGGGTAACGCTGGAGACAAGCCAGTTCTTGCTCATGCGCAGCAGGGCAACGATCATGCCCAGGGGGAGAGAAAACAGCAGCGTCAGGGAGAAAATGGCGCAGGTTTTGGAAAGTCCCTCGCCCATCTTCACGATCATTGTCAGTAAGGTCATATCGTATCCTCAATTCACGCACACACGCTCCCGGAGGCGAGGCCGCCTCCGGGAGCCGGTATGTTATTCCGTCAGTGACCTTGCGGGATCAGCCCAGCAGCGTCAGGTTGTTCACGATGTCGGGGTACTTGGCCGCGATCTCGGCGTAGGTGCCGTTGGCGACCAGCTGTGCCACGGCGTCCTCGATCTGCTCGCACAGCTCGGCGTCATCGGCGCGGAAGGCGATGCCGTACTGCTCAGCGCCCAGACCCTCGTCCAGCACCGTGAAGCCCTGGTTCTTTTCAGCGTAGGACACAGCCACCGGCTTGTCCACGATCACGGCATCCACAGCGCCGCCGCCCAGCTCGGTGAAGCACTTCAGGAAGCTGTCGCAGGTGGTCAGCTCAGCGAAGGTAGCTTTCAGATCAGCAAGGTCGCCGCCATCGGCCAGCAGCGCCTCGCCGGAGGTGCCCAGCTGGACAGCCACGACCTTGCCGGCCAGATCAGCGGAGGACTTGATGTCGCTGCCCTCCTTGACCATGATGACCTGGGTGTTGTCATAGTAGGGGGCGGAGAGCACATAGCCGGCCTCCTTCATGGAGTCCAGGATCGTCATGCCGGACCAGACGCAGTCGCACTCGTTGGCATCCAGCTGCACCAGCTTCTGATCCCAGTTCACAGGGAACACCTGCATATCCCAGCCCAGCAGGTCGCAGGCGGCCTTGCAGACCTCCACGTCGAAGCCGGTGTATTCACCGTTCTCATCTAAGTAGCTGAAGGGGGGGTACTCCGCGTCGATGCCCATAATAAAGGTCTTTGCGGCAGCGGAGTCGTCCTTCTTCTCGTCCTTCTGCTCGGTCTTGCCGCAGGCCGCCAGAGACAGTGCCATTACCATGGCCAAGATCATTGCAAGTATTTTTTTCATTGTTTTTTCTCCTTTTCCGCCGGAAGTCCGGTCTTTGTCTTGTTTTCTGCCGGTGTTCCGGCGCTCTGTTTACTACGCTACCAATTTACCACTTTACCAAGCTAATGTAAATAGTCTTGTGTTCCAAATTATTCTGTTTTTTCTTGTCCGATTTGTACAAAACATAAAAAAGGCCGCAGCGTGAACCGCTGCGGACAGCTTGACGGAAAGTCCATTCGGCTCTTTCCGTCAAGCTGCCTGCAAAACAGCAAAATAAAAACAACATTTTATTTTGCTATTTTGGTCGCTGCGGCGGGTGATGGAACGCGAAAGG
>DNFA01000016.1:905-2806 GCA_003487665.1 Oscillibacter sp. | reverse complement strand
GGTTCCCTTTCACACTATCCTTTTACCCCCGTACCCCCAGCGCCGGGCGGGGACGGGGCACGCCGGGCGGGGACGTCGGCCGTCGGACGCGACAGCGGCCGTCGGCCGTCGGCCACGACCGGCGGGACACGGCCACGACCGGCGCGGCGCTGACCGGAGCACCACCGAAAAGGAGCAGGGACTTCCACCGACAGGACAAAGCGCCGCCGCCACCTTCCCCCCGATTCAATACAGCGGCGGCGGCGCGAGACGCAAGCCAGGCGTCCCCCGCAAGCCTGGCGCGCAGGCGCGCCCGGCCGTCAGGCGGCCGGGACGCCGGAGATTCAATAGCGCGGCGGCTGGGGGGCGCGTCAGCCCGGCCACCGCACCAAAAAAACCAAACAGGCCGGAGGGGGGGAGCCGCCGCGCCACAACTTTTGATGCGTGACGCACCATTCATCCCTGCGACTGCCAACGAAAAAAAGGGAGAGGGGCAGCCCCTCACCCTTCCCACGGGTACCATTCTTCCCCCCGTTCGGCGTAGTAGTCGGAGACATATCTGACGCATTCCAGCTCCATTGATTCCATCAGCCACCGCCGGACATTCCACTTTTCCACCGAAGCATTCCCCAGCAGCGACCGGTCAAACATATCCGGGGACGAATAGAAGAAATCCCCATGAGCCGCAGCATGGCACCGCCAGCACAGCGTTATGAGGTTCATGGGATGATCTGCCCCACCTTCCCTGCGCGGCTTGACGTGATGAATCTGCAAACCATCCGTCGAATCGCACAGAGCGCACCGGAAACCATCCCTTTCGTATACCGCCCGCCGGGTCTTGTTGTCAATGCTGGCACCCATATTCCGTTTCATGTCTTTGTACCGTCCTTTCTGCCGTCTCGCGGCACGACAGGACATCACGGCAGGGCAAGGGCGGGGGCGTGCCCCCGCTCTGTATCACCCTTGCCGCCGTGATCGTGATATACTGGGAGTGCGCGAGAGGGCATGACAGGGCACTTCCGCTGTCGCTGTCGCTCCCCGGCGCTCTCTCAATGCATCACGAATTCCGCTTGAAAGAAACGAAATTTCGCTAATACCACGCATCCAAATATAATTTTAGGCATACGTTTTCAGCTGAAATTAACTTAGAATCACAAGATTCTTGTAAAACATTTGTTCGAATCACAAGATTCTTGTGATTCCAGTATCTTCCATGTAGGAGCCTGCCCGCAAGGGCATACCGAAACAACGCGCTTCTGTTGGCGAAAGGGAACCCTGACGGTTCCCTTTCACACTATCCTTCCCTCCGATACTTGTAACCGGGCAGGTTTTTTGACAGGCTGAAGGGAGACAGCCTTGCGGCTGTCTCCCTCTTGCTATATGGGTATATGGGTGGCTTACGGCTTATTTGTCGTACATCTCCACCAGCTTCAGCAGGTGCTCGTAGCGTGCCTTGGCCTCGTCCTCGTTGCGCTGGAACAGCACGTCCGCGCGCTCGGGGAACTCGCGGGTCAGGCGGCTGTAACGCGCCTCGTTCATCAGGAACTCCTGATAGCCGCCGGCGGGCGCCTTGGAGTCCAGCGTGAACTTCTTCTCGCCCTCGGGATTGTAGCGGAACAGGTTCCAGTAGCCGCAGTCCACGGCCTTCTTCATTTCCTTCTGGCAGTTCATCATGCCGCCCTTGATGGAGTGCATCTCGCAGGGGCTGTAGCCGATGATCAGGGACGGGCCGTGATAGGCCTCGGCCTCGGTGATGGCCTTGATGGTCTGCGCGGGGTTTGCACCCATGGCCACCTGTGCCACGTACACATAGCCGTACTGCATGGCGATCTCGGAGAGGCTCTTCTTCTTGATCTCCTTGCCGGCGGCGGCGAACTGTGCCACCTGACCGATGTTGGAGGCCTTGGAAGCCTGTCCGCCGG
>DNFA01000016.1:0-669 GCA_003487665.1 Oscillibacter sp. | reverse complement strand
CCAGGCCACCGAAGCCGATGTCGTAGGCCCAGCCGTCGCCGCCGAAGATCCACATGGACTTCTTGGCCAGATATTCCTTCTTGCTGAGGATATCAGCAGCCAGCGTGCAGGCGGCGCAGTCGCAGAACAGAGCGCCCTTGGCCTTCAGCTCGGCAGCGTGCTCCGCGAACTGCGGGATGGCAGCCAGCTCCTCCACGGTGGTGATGCTCTCCTCCAGCGCCTTGACGTAGGCCTTGGCAGGCTCGGCGTTGGCGGTGCCGTCGTTCATGGTGTCCAGCCATGCCTGGGCAGCGGCCTTCAGCTCGGGACGCGCCCACTCCACGGCGATCAGCTGGCGGGTCTCGTCAGCCAGATCCTCGCGGATCTTGTTCTGACCGGTGAATATGCCCAGACCGTGTTCGGCGTTATCCTCGAACAGGGAGTTGCACCATGCGGGGCCGTGGCCGTCCTTGTTGGTGCAGTAGGGAGACGTAGCCGCGGGACCGCCCCAGATGGAGGAGCAGCCGGTGGCGTTGGAGATATACATGTGGTCGCCGAACAGCTGGGTGACCAGACGGGCGTAGCTGGTCTCGGCGCAGCCGGCGCAGGAGCCGGAGAACTCCAGCATGGGCTGCTTGAACTGGCTGCCCTTGACGGTGTTGTCCTGCATATCCTTCTTCTCGGAGACCT
>DNFA01000032.1:8187-11396 GCA_003487665.1 Oscillibacter sp. | reverse complement strand
TGGGTTTATCGACACGCTGAAAAAAAGAACACGCCTGTCGGCGTGTTCTTTTTTTATGAAAGCAATTTTACTTCACCAGTTCGATGATGGCAGTCTCGGCAGCATCGCCGCGGCGGATGCCGGTGCGGATGATGCGGGTGTAACCGCCGTTGCGCTCGGCGTAGCTGGGAGCCAGCTCCTTGAACAGCTTGTTGGCCACATCCTCGCGGGTGATGAAGCTCAGCGCCTGACGGTATGCGGCCAGGTCGCCCTTCTTGCCGAGGGTGATCATCTTCTCGGCGAGGGGCTTGATCTCCTTGGCGCGGGTGATGGTGGTCTCCATCCGGCCGTTGTCCAGAAGATCGGTGACCTGCTGACGGAGCATCGCCATACGCTGATCGGTAGTCTTACCGAGCTTACGAGTTCCGGGCATTTCAGTTTCCTCCTTGTTATGATCGGGCGCGGTACGCGCTGGATCGTTAGTTGTTGTCGTCGCTGGCCAGGGACAGACCCATCATCGCCAGCTTGTTGATGACTTCCTCAAGGGACTTGCGTCCCAGATTGCGTACCTTCATCATCTCGTCCTCGGTCTTGGAGATCAAGTCCTCGACGGTGTTGATGTTGGCGCGCTTGAGGCAGTTGAAGCTGCGCACGGACAGATCCAGCTCCTCGATGGTCAGCTCCAGCATCTTGTCCTTGGAATCCGGCGCCTTCTCCACCACGGTGGACTTGTCGCCCAGATTGTCGGACAAATCGGTGAACAGAGCAAAGTGGTCGCACAGGATCTTGGCGCCCAGAGACACCGCATCGCGCGCGGCGATGGTGGTATCCGTCCAGACCTCCAGCGTCAGCTTGTCGTAGTCGCTGGATGCGCCCACACGGGTGCTCTCCACCGTGTAGTTGACCTTATAAACGGGGGTGTAGATGCTGTCGATGGGGATCACGCCGATGACGCCGGGACGCTGCGCCTTGTTCTTGTCGGCGGAGACGTAGCCGCGGCCGTGGCTCAGGGTGATCTCCATGCTCAGAGTGGCGCCCACGTCCAGCGTGGCGATGTGCAGCTCAGGATTGAGCACCTCCACCTCGCCGTCGCCCTTGATGTCGCCTGCGGTGACTTCGCAGGGGCCGACCGCCTCGATGAACACGGTCTTGACAGCGTCACTGTGCAGCTTTGTCAGCAGATTCTTCACGTTCAGAACGATCTCTGTCACGTCTTCCTTCACACCGGGAATGGTGGAGAACTCGTGCTGGACACCGGCAATTTTGATGCTGGTGGCAGCGGTTCCGGGAAGGCTGGACAGCAGGATACGCCGCAGGGCGTTGCCCAAAGTCGTTCCGTATCCGCGCTCCAGGGGTTCGATCACATATTTTCCATAGGAAGCGTCGCCGGGTGTTTCGATACACTCGATCTGGGGCTTCTCAATTTCGATCATGCAGTACCCTCCTTCATTCTATTGGCGGCGCGGCATTGGCCGCGTCCTATTTGATTCCAGTGCTTCGTGAGGGTCAGAACCCTATTACTTGGAGTACAACTCGACGATCAGATGCTCCTCGATGGGCATGTCGATGTCCTCGCGTGCGGGCAGGGTGACGACGGTGCCCTTCAGGGCGGTCTTGTCACGCTCCAGCCACTTGGGGACGGTGACCATGGGGGCATCCTCGGCGGTCAGGCGCTTGAACGCCACGGAGGAGCGGCTGCTCTCCTTGACCTCGATCACATCGCCCACGCGCACCAGATAGGAGGGGATGTTGACCTTGTGCCCATTCACGGTGAAATGGGCGTGGTTCACCAGCTGACGCGCCTCGCGGCGGGTCATGGCGAAGCCCAGGCGGTACACCACGTTGTCCAGACGGCGCTCCACAAGGCTCAGCAGGTTCTCGCCGGTCTTGCCGGGCATGGTGGTGGCCTTCTCGTAGTACGCGCGGAACTGCTTTTCCAGAATGCCGTACACGAACTTGACCTTCTGCTTCTCGTTCAGCTGAATGGCATACTCGCTCTTCTTCTTTCTCATCTGGCCGCCGGGGTTGCGCTTGGTCTCCTTCTTGGAGTAACCCATGACGGTAGGAGAAATACCCAGCGCCTTGCAACGCTTGGCGACAGGCTGCATATTCTTAGCCATGATTCAATATCCTCCTTACTTCCGATTACACGCGACGACGCTTGGGGGGACGGCAGCCGTTGTGGGGGATGGGGGTGACGTCCTTGATCATCGTCACTTCCAGACCCACGGCCTGCAGCGCGCGGATAGCCGCCTCACGTCCCTGACCGGGACCCTTCACGAAGACCTCAACGGTCTTCAGGCCATGCTCCATAGCAGCCTTGGCAGCCGTCTCAGCGGCGCTCTGGGCGGCAAAGGGAGTGGACTTCTTGCTGCCGCGGAAACCGAGACCACCGGAGGAAGCCCAGGACAGAGCGTTGCCCTGAGAGTCGGTGACGGTCACCATGGTGTTGTTGAAGGAAGAACGGATATGAACCTGACCCTTCTCGATGTTCTTCTTTTCGCGACGGCGGCGGATGACTTTCTTGCCTTTTACGTTAGCCATGATCTATTCTTCCCTCCTTTACTTCTTCTTGTTAGCGATGGTCTTCTTGGGGCCTTTGCGGGTGCGTGCGTTGGTCTTGCTGCGCTGGCCACGAACGGGAAGGCCACGACGGTGGCGCATGCCGCGATAGCAGCCGATTTCAGTCAGGCGCTTGATGTCAAGCGCCACTTGACGACGCAGATCACCCTCGACGATGTAACCGTGGTCAATGGCCTCACGGAGCTTGGCCTCATCGGCCTCCGTCAGATCCTTGACGCGGGTGTCGGGGTTGATGCCTGTCTGTGCCAGGATGTCCTGAGCACTCTTTCTTCCAATACCATAGATATAAGTCAAACCGATCTCGATTCGCTTATCCTTGGGCAGGTCAATACCGGCAATACGTGCCATAATTTAGAGCACCTCCACTTTCTACTTAGCCCTGTCTCTGCTTATGCTTGGGATTCTCGCAAATGACCATGACACGGCCTTTACGACGGATCACCTTGCACTTCTCGCACATGGGCTTCACGGACGGTCTTACTTTCATTTTGATAAACCTCCTACTTACTGCGCCAGGTAATTCGACCGCGGGTAAGATCGTAAGGAGACATTTCAACTGTCACCTTGTCGCCGGGCAGAATCCTGATGAAATTCATTCTGAGCTTTCCGGAAATATGCGCTAAGATCGTGTGTCCATTTCCAATGTC
>DNFA01000032.1:0-7963 GCA_003487665.1 Oscillibacter sp. | reverse complement strand
ATCATGTCGGATTTTGCCAAGTGTTATCCCTCCTGATCTTGATTACCGCCGCGTAACGCGGCTATGGCTTTACGAAGCTCACTATTGGTGATTTGTTCGCTGCTTCTGATCCTCCCGGAAAGACTGCCGCCGTCGGAGCGATACAGCTTCGCGTGCTTGCGCCGCTTGCGCTTCGGCCGCTCCACCGGCCGGGTCTTTCCGTCCGCCAGCAGGAGGAAGTCCCCCTCCGTCCCCAGGACGAAGAAAGGCTCTCCCTTATCCCTGCCGGCAGTGGATATTACGACATTTGCTTTGACAATGTCCATCTCACACCAATGATTTCTCCGGATCCGTCAGAAGCTCCGGCTCTCCGGCTGTGATCAATACGGTGTTTTCGTAGTGGGCGGCGTTTTTCCCGTCGGCGGTTCTCACCGTCCAGCCGTCAGGCATCTGCCTGATGGCTGCCGTCCCCGCGTTGACCATGGGCTCCACGGCGATGGTCATGCCCCGCAGAAGCCGGGGACCGTGGCCGGGTTTGCCATAGTTGGGGACTTCGGGTGCCTCGTGCATCTGCCGTCCGACGCCGTGACCGACGTATTCCCGGACGACGCTGAAGCCGTTGGCCTCCACGTACGCCTGCACCGCGGCGGAGATATCCGACAGGCGGTAGCCCTCGCGGGCATACTTCATGCCCTCGAAAAAGCTCTGCTGCGTCACCCGGATCAGCCGCAGCGCCTCGTCGGACACCTGCCCGCAGGGGTAGGTGCCGGCGCAGTCGCCGTGGAATCCGCCGATGAACGCACCCACGTCCACGCTGACGATATCGCCCTCCTGCAGCACCCGCTTGCCGGGGATGCCGTGGATGATCTCATCGTTAACGCTGACGCACACGCTGGCGGGATAGCCGTTGTAGTGCAGGAAGGAGGGGGTCGCACCCTGCTCCTTGATGAACTGGAACACTGCTTTGTCGATCTGAGCGGTGGTGACGCCGGGTTTTACCATATCCCGTGCCAGAGCACGGGCTGCCGCGGTAATTTTGCCCGCCCGGCGCATCAGCTCGATCTCGTGGGGTGATTTGAGCGTGATCATTCTGCCACTCCCAACACCCGCAGGATCTCCCGTGTGGTACCCTCCACAGTGGGCTGGTCGTCCACGGTTTTCAGAACGCCTCTGGCCTCATAGAAGCCCTTGAGGGGTTCCGTCTCCTTATGATAGACCGCCAGACGATCCTTGACCGTCTCCGGGTCATCATCCTTGCGCTGCTTCAGCGCGCCGCCGCACACATCGCAGATACCCTCTTTTTTCGGGGGGATATTGACGATGTGATAGCTGGCGCCGCAGCTTTCGCAGACACGCCGTCCGCCCATGCGGGCGATGATCTTCTCATCGGGGATCTCGATGGCGACCACGGCGTCGAATCTGATACCTGCCTGCTCCAGAGCCTCGGCCTGGGCGATGGTGCGGGGCACGCCGTCCAAAATGTAGCCGTTGGCACAGTCAGACTCCTGCAGACGCTCGTTGATGATGCCGATGATGACCTCATCGGGCACCAGCTTACCGGCATCCATATACTCCTTGGCCTTCAACCCGGTGGGCGTGCCGTTCTTCACAGCCGCCCGCAGGATGTTGCCGGTGGAGATGGTGGGGATGTTCAGCTTCTTCTTGATGATGTCTGCCTGCGTGCCCTTACCGGCACCAGGAGCGCCTAAAAGGATCAGTTTCATGGTAATACCTCAAATTATTCCAGGAAGCCCTTGTACTGACGCATCAGCATCTGGGATTCCAATGCCTGTACAGTCTCCAGCGCCACGCCGACCACGATGATGACGGAGGTACCGCCGATGGACAGCGCTGCCACGTTTACGATCTTACCGATCAGCAGAGGCAGGATCGCCACAACGCCCAGATAGATGGCGCCGAACAGCGTGACCTTATTGAGCACCTTCTTGATGAAGTCGGCGGTGGGCTTACCGGGACGGAAGCCGGGGATAAAGCCGCCGTTCTTCTTCAGGTTGTTGGAGATCTCAATGGGGTTGAACTGAATGGTCGCATAGAAGTAGCTGAAGGCAATGATCATCAGGAAATAGACGATCATGTACAGCACGCTCTTGCTGTCCACTGCATTCACCAGGGAGTAGGCGAAGGTGCCCTTCTCCGGTGCGGGCAGGAACGCCGCCACCGTGGGGATGATCATGGCGATGGACTGAGCGAAGATGATGGGCAGAACGCCGGACATGTTCACCTTCATGGGGAGGGTAGACGCCTGGCCGCCGTACATCTTACGACCCACCTGACGCTTGGCGTACTGCACGGGGATGCGGCGCTCGGCGCCGTTGACCCAGGTGATCAGCACGATCAGCGCCAGGATACCCACCACCACCAGGACCGCGTGCCACCACTGCATTGCCCCGGACTTCAGGGAGATGCTCATGGAGGACACCATGCTGGGCACGCGGGACAGGATGCCCGCGAACAGGATGATGGAGATACCATTGCCGATACCGAACTCGGTGATCTGCTCGCCCATCCACATCACGAAGGAGGAGCCGGCGATGAAGGAGATGATGATGACCAGCGCCGCCCACACACCGGTGTTGGTGAGGATGTGGGCGTTCTTCATCAGAGCATAGTAGCCCCAACCCTGCAGGATGGCGATAGCCACCGTAGCGTAACGGGTGATGGACTGGATCTTCTTCTTGCCCTCCTCGCCGCCGTCACGCGCCATCCGCTCCAGAGCGGGGATGGCGATGGTCAGCAGCTGGATGATGATGGAGCTGTTGATATAGGGCTGTACGCCCAGTGCGAACACCGTGGCGCTGGCGAAAGCGCCGCCGGACATCACGTCATACAGGCCGAGCACGGTGGTGCTCATCTGCTGCAGATAGGTGCTCAGCAGGCCGGTGTCCACGTAGGGAACGGGGATCGCGTTGCCGATGCGGAAGATCAGCAGGATCAGGGCGGTAAAGACGATCTTCTTCCGAAGCTCGGGGATCGCCCACGCTTTTTTGATCGTCTGAAGCACTTAGATCACCTCTGCCTTTCCGCCAGCTGCCTCGATCGCTTCCTTGGCAGCCTGGGAAAAAGCAGCGGCCTGCACGGTCACCTTCTTGGTAACTTTGCCGTTACCCAGGACCTTGTAGCCGTACTCGCACTTGCTCAGGATACCCTTAGCAAGCAGGGCTTCCGCGGTGACGATCTCTCCGTCCTCAAACTTGTTGAGGGCGCTCAGGTTGATGATCTCCAGGGGCTTGGCAAAAATGTTGTTGAAACCGCGCTTGGGGATGCGGCGCGCCAGAGGCATCTGGCCGCCTTCGAATCCGATGCGGGTGCCGCCGCCGGAGCGGGCCTTCTGACCCTTGTGACCACGGCCTGCGGTCTTGCCGTTGCCGGAGCCGTGACCACGGCCCTTGCGGTAGGCTTCCTTAACGGAGCCGGCTGCGGGAGACAGTTCGTTCAGTTTCATTCTCTCGCACCTCCTTATTCTTCAGTGACCTTCAGCAGGTAGCCGATCTTGGCGACCTTGCCGCGGGTCTGGGCATTGTCGGGCTGGACGGTGGTATCACCGATCTTACGCAGGCCCAGGGAGTTGGCGGTAGCGATGTGCTTCTCCAGTCTCCCGTTGAGGCTCTTTACGAGCTGGATCTTCAGATTAGCCATTGTTCAGTCCCTCCTTAACCCACGATCTCGTCCACGCTCTTGCCGCGGGTGCGGGCGACCTCCTCGGGGGTGCGCAGGGACTTCAGACCCTCGAAGGTAGCGGCCACCACGTTGACAGCGGTGTTGGAACGCAGGCACTTGGTACGGATATCCTTGATGCCCGCGGCTTCCATGATGATACGCACGGGGCCGCCGGCGATCACGCCGGTACCGGGGGCGGCGGGCTTCATCAGCACGCGGCCTGCACCGGCCTCGCCGATGATCTCGTGGGGAATGGTGCTGCCGGACAGGGACACGTTGATCATGTTCTTCTTGGCGTCCTCGATGCCCTTGCGGATGGCCTCGGGCACTTCGGCGGCCTTACCCAGACCGTAGCCGACCTTGCCCTTGCCGTCGCCGACCACCATCAGGGCGGAGAACTTCATGACACGACCACCCTTAACGGTCTTGGAAACGCGATTGGTAGCGACTACTTTTTCAATGTACTCGCTCTGCTCTCTTTCAAATCTAGCCATTGATAAGTCCTCCTTCCTTAGAATTCCAGGCCGCCCTCGCGGGCGCCTTCTGCCAGCTCAGCCACACGGCCGTGGTACAGGTAACCGCCGCGGTCGAACACGACCTTGTCGATGCCCTTGGCCTTGCAGCGCTCGGCCACCAGCTTGCCCACAGCGCGGGCAGCGGTCTTGTTGCCGCCGTTGCCCTCGATCTCCTTATCCAGAGAGGAAGCGGAGACGAGAGTGTTGCCGGCCACATCGTCGATGACCTGCGCGTAGATGTTCTTTTCGCTGCGGAAAACGTTCAGACGGGGACGCTCGGAAGTGCCGGACAGCTTGGCGCGGACTCTCTTATGGCGCTTCAGACGCTGCGCGTTGGTATCGGGTCTTTTAATCATATCGGCACACCTCCTTACTTCTTAGCGCCGGTCTTACCGACCTTGCGGCGGATGACTTCGTCAACATACTTGATGCCCTTGCCCTTGTACGGCTCGGGAGGACGCTTCTCGCGGACTTCCGCCGCGAACTGGCCGACCTTCTGCTTGTCGGGGCCGGAGATCACGACCTTGTTGGGGCCGGGGACATCGATGGTGATGCCGTCGATCTCCGCCATCTTCACGGGGTGAGAGTAGCCAAGGTTCATGACCAGCTCATTGCCCTCTTTGGCGGCACGATAGCCGACACCGTTGATCTCCAGCTCCTTCTTGAAGCCTTCGCTGACGCCGACGACCATGTTGTGCAGCAGAGCGCGGGTCATGCCGTGCAGAGCGCAGTGCAGCTTGTCGTCGGAGGGACGCTTGACGTGGATGGTGCTGCCGTCCTGCTCCAGGATCATCTCCGGACGCAGAGCCTGGGTCAGAGTACCCTTGGGACCCTTGACGGTAACAACGTTGTTCTCCGCGATGGTGACTTCCACACCGGCGGGGACGGTAATGGGCATTCTACCAATTCTCGACATTGTTCAAATACCTCCTTACCATACGAACGCAAGGACTTCGCCGCCGACGTGCGCTGCGCGAGCAGCCTTGTCGGTCATGACGCCCTTGGAAGTGGATACGATAGCAATACCGAGGCCACGCAGCACGCGGGGCAGCTCGTCGGCGCCCACATAGACGCGCAGACCGGGCTTGGACACGCGGCGCAGACCGGAGATGACCTTCTCCTTGCCGGCATTGTACTTCAGGGTGATGCGGATAACGCCCTGGGTACCGTCCTCGATGACCTGGAAGGACTTGATGTAGCCCTCATCCAGCAGGATCTGAGCGATGCTCTTCTTCATGTTGGAAGCAGGAACGTCGACGGTCTCGTGCTTGGCGTTGTTGGCGTTGCGGATACGGGTCAGCATATCGGCAACAGGGTCAGTGATGTGCATACTAGTGTTTCCTCCTATTTTAGAGTTACAGGCCGCAGCCTGTTGAGGCAGCGAGGTATCGCTGATAATTTGTTTCGCCGGAGCTGACCCCAGTGTTTAATTACCAGCGACCTTTCGCCATCCTGTATTACCGGAGCCTTGCGGCTCTTGGGTACATGGGTTCGGCGGAGAGCATTTCCTCCGCCTGCTCCTGGTGAAGATTTTTTTCTCAGACGAGGCGGCATGGCGCAGCCGTACTTTGTGTACGGCAAGCCTTGCCAACGAAGTATGAGGAAAAAAGATTACCAGGAAGCTTTGCGGACGCCGGGGATCTCGCCCTTGTACGCCAGCGTGCGGAAGCAGATACGGCACACACCGTAGTCACGCAGATAGGCGTGGGGACGGCCGCACAGCTTGCAGCGGTTGTACTTACGGGTGGAGAATTTCGCAGGCGCCTGCTGCTTCAGGATCATAGACTTCTTAGCCATTTCGTTCTCCTCCTAATCAGCGTTCAAAGGGAGCGCCGACCAGGGTCAGCAGCTCGCGGGCTTCTTCATCGGTCTGGGCAGTGGTGCAGATGACGATGTCCATACCGCGGATCTTGTCGATCTTGTCATACTCGATCTCGGGGAAGATCAGCTGCTCCTTGATGCCCAGGGCATAGTTGCCGCGGCCGTCGAAGGCGTTGGCGCTGATGCCGCGGAAGTCGCGGACACGGGGCAGCGCCACGTTGAACAGACGATCCAGGAACTCCCACATCTTGTCGCCGCGCAGCGTGACCTTGGCGCCCACGGGCATGCCCTCACGCAGCTTGAAGTTTGCAACGGACTTCTTGGCGATGGTGACGATGGCCTTCTGGCCGGTGATGGTGGCCAGATCGCCGCACACAGCATCCAGAACCTTGGCGTTTTCACGAGCCTCGCCGCAGCCCACGTTCACGACGACCTTGTCGATCTTGGGGATCTGCATGGTAGACTTGTAGCCGAACTTCTTGAAGAGAGCGGGAGCCACTTCTTCGGTATACTTGACTTTCAGACGTGCCATTACTTACTCTCTCCTTTCTTACAGAGCGGCGCCGCAGTGCTTGCACACGCGGACTTTCTTGCCGTCCTTGATCTCATAGGCCACGCGGGTGCCCTTGTCGCACTTGGGGCAGACCACCTGGACCTTGCTGGCGTAGATGGCCGCCTCGCGCTTGACGATGCCGCCCTCTTCACCCTGCTTGCGGGGCTTGATGTGGCAGGTCACGGTGTTGATGCCCTCCACAACGACCTTGCGCTCGCTGGGAACGGTGCCCAGCACCTTGCCGGTCTTGCCTTTGTCCTTGCCGGACAGAACGACGACCTTGTCGTTCTTCTTGATCTTCAGATTGTTCATGTGTCCGTCCCCTCCTTAAATAACTTCGGGAGCGAGGGACAGGATCTTCATGTAATCCTTGTCGCGCAGCTCACGAGCGACCGGCCCAAAGATACGGGTACCTCTGGGGTTCTTGTCGTCCTTGATGAGGACGGCAGCGTTGTCGTCGAAACGGACATAGGTGCCGTCGGCGCGGCGGACGCCCTTGGCGGAGCGGACGATAACGGCCTTGACGACCTCGCCCTTCTTCACCTGGCCGCCGGGGGTGCTCTTGCGCACGGAGGCAACGATCACGTCGCCGATGTTGCCGTACTTGACCTTAGAGCCGCCCAGAACGCGGATGCACTTGATCTCCTTGGCGCCGGTATTATCGGCAACCTTCAGATAAGACTCTTGCTGGATCATACTAACGGCACCTCCTTACTTAGCCTTCTCGATGATCTCGACCACGCGCCAGCGCTTGTCCTTGGACAGGGGGCGGGTCTCCATCACCTTCACGATGTCACCAACACCGCAAGTGTTCTGCTCGTCATGAGCCTTCAGCTTGTAGGTGCGGCCGACGATCTTCTTATACAGAGGATGGGCGACGCGGTCCTCAATAGCGACGACCACGGTCTTGTCCATCTTATCGGAAACGACCTTACCGACTCTGGTCTTGCGGGAGGAAATTCTCTTCTCTTCCATTTCAGTTCTCCTCCTTTTCACGGATAACGGTCTTCACGCGGGCGATATCGCGCTTGGTTTCAGCGATCTTGAGAGGATTGTCCAGCTGATTGGTTGCGTGCTGCATACGCAGGAAGAACAGATCCTTCTTCAGGGAGTCCAGCTTCTCGTTCAGCTGCTCCACGGACATTGCACGTACTTCAGTTGCCTTCATCTCATTCACCTACTTCCTGGGCGTCGAGATCCTCGCGCTTGACGACCTTGGTCTTGATGGGCAGCTTGTGGCTGGCCAGACGCAGGGCTTCGCGTGCGACCTCTTCGGGAACACCGGCGATCTCAAACATGACACGGCCGGGCTTGACTACTGCGACCCAATACTCGGGGGAACCCTTACCGGAACCCATACGGGTCTCAGCGGGCTTCTCGGTGATGGGCTTGTCGGGGAAGATCTTGATCCAGACCT
>DNFA01000023.1:20916-33959 GCA_003487665.1 Oscillibacter sp. | reverse complement strand
TCGTAAGCGGTGCTTTGCAGCGTGTCCGCGTCGATGGTTTGCAGTCGGTTCATAAAAATTTCTCCTTTCTGAGTTGGAGTGTTTATTTCTTTCAGGCCTGTGCTTGTATCGTAACATGGGGATTGACTTTTGAAAATAGGTAATGTATCATTTTACTACATACACTATATCAAGACGAATACATTATCTACTGGGAGAGGGCTTATGTCTGTTTTGGGAAAAGACCTGTTTGATTTTCAGCGTTCGCACACGAACACAAAAGTGGAATTTGGCGCATCCGGCTACTGGGTGGAGATGGTTCCGGAGATGCAGCCCTACGGAACTGTGCTGACGGAGATCCTAAATCTGGATGTCACACCTTTTCAGAAACTGCTGGACAGGTTGAACACGGCTGTCCACGAAAAGAATTATGATGACGCTCCGCGTGCCTATATGGACATGCAGAAGGGTTTTGGATCTCTGCCGCTCTACCTCTTGTATCTGATGGACTTCCGTTATTTCGGAGATATGAAGATCGAGGAATTTGTGGGTGAGGAAGCGCGGGAGGCATTTGCGGAATATGTGATCAATGAGGAGCGCGAAATACCGTCCTTCATGCAGCAGCAGATCAAGGATATTCAGCTCATTCAGGAGCGGTATGCGTGGTTTTTGGATCGGGTTTTTGCAAACGCTGTGTTTGAAAAGAAAAAAGGCCAGAGAAAAGAATCTCTGGCGCAGCTGATCTATTCCAGCGGTTATGAGGCTTTTGTCAGTGGTGTCAGCTTGGGGAAGAACCCGGAGGTAGATGCGCCGCTGGTAAGAGCGCAGTACCGTATCCGGGGCGAAAGAGAAAATGCCGAGGTAGTTGAAAAGATGTATTTTGACCGGCTGCTGGATTTCGTCTATGTGGAGCTTATGAAGGGGTTGCAGAAGGGCTTTGTGCCGAAACGCTGTGCCAACTGCGGACGCTGGTTCTTGCAGATGCCGGGTATGACCTACGCCTATTGCGGCGAACCGGCGCCGGGGCAGGACGGCAAGACCTGCCGGGAGATCGGAGCCACCAGCAGCTTCCGCAGCAAGGTGCAGAACAACGATGTTTGGAAGGCTCATCAGCGGGCCTACAAAAAATATTTTGCCCGCACCCGAAAGGGGACGATGAGCAAGGGCGTGTTTGAAGTGTGGTCCCGGAAAATGGAGACGCTGCGGGGCGATGCGCTGAAGGAATATGACAGAGCGAAGAGCGAAGAGGAACGTCAGCGCATTGTGGATGAAGTCACGCAAAAACTGAATAAGCTGTGAACGGCAAAACAGGAGGGAGCTGCGTCCGCAAATGCGGATGCAGTTCCCTCCTGTGCCGCAGTGCCGAAGCACTGCGTAGTCCCATTACGGACAGTGGAGCACTTCGCAGACCGCTCTGGATCATACTGACAACGGCTTGTGCTTGATTTGCAATGCAAATCTTGACTTTCCATCCAACAATCTGTACTCTTAAATCGTATCAAACTATAGAGAGGGAGGCGAAGCCATGCAGGAGGATTTTGAAGCGTTCTATCTGCGACACTTTAAGGCAATCTACCGTGTTTGTTATGCCTTTATGAAAAATGCGCAGGACGCTGAGGACTGCACAGAGGATGCTTTTGTGAAAGCAATGTCCTGTGACATTTCCTTTGAAAATGAGCGGCACGAACGGTCATGGCTGACGACCACCGCTATGAATATCTGCAAGGACAAGCTCAAGCACTGGTGGCGGCAGAAGGTAACGGACCTCGATGAAGAGGCCGAGCAAATCGCCGCCGAACCGGATAAAAAGAGCGAGGTCGTGGAAGCGGTCATGGCGCTGCCGGTGAAATACAAAGAGGTTGTTTGGCTGCACTATTATGAGGGCTATCAGACGGATGAGATCGCATTGATGCTGAATCGTTCCCCCTCTACGGTGCGCGGTCAACTGCGGGACGCCCGTGCAAAATTGAAACTCACATTAGGAGGTGAGCGTATATGAATGACAATGAAGTGAAAAACGCATTTGATCATATAGAACCGGAACCCGGTGCGCAGGAGCGTATGTATGCAAATATTCTGAAAAAAGCAGCGGCACAAAAAGAAGATCAGAATGCCGAAAAGAATATCGAAGAAAAGCAGCCTACAGCTCAAAAACGCCGAACCGTCCCGATGTGGCGGCGCTGGGGCAGCTTAGCCGCCTGCCTTGCTATTGTGATTGCCGCCGGATTTGTACTTCCTCATTTCCTCGACCAATCAGAGCCGGATGACCCACCTGTATTTGTCGGGTCCCCCTTTGAAGATGTAGATGGTCCTGAAGGATTTGAAAAACTGGGGTTTACGATTGACGCGCCGGAGAATGCAGAAAACTTGTATTACTGCATTTATGATGGTAAGATTGCCCGCGTTGATTTTACGCTGGATGGTCACGAATACACCTATGAAGCCGCCAAATTGGACGGAAACTTTTCTCGGGCAGAGGGAGATGCTGTGGGCAGTACCGTACTCAATGCAGAGTATGGCGCAACGCTCGACTGTCTATCACCTGACACATGGCGGGCGCATTGGAGCAAAGAAGGTGTCAATTATTATCTTTCTAATTTTGACGGTGCGAGTGAAGAAGCAATTACCGCTGCGGCGCAACTGCTGATGGGGCAAAATTAAAGCAAAAACTGCGGAATTTCGGAGGGCGGTGTGCTCTCCGAAATTTTTTATTTTCCGTTCCAACATTTCTACATGCTGAATCGTATGGATATATGGATGGGCAAGAGGGCGGCGTTTCCGGAGACGCAGCCTCACCGTCCTCATAAAGCCATTTTAAATTTTAAGGAGTAGAACATGATGAAACGGATTTTGACTTTTTTACTGGCCGTGGTAATGGTATTTTCTCTCGCTGCTTGCGGCAGCAAAGCTGATGACAGCAACGGGAAGACCGATGTGGACATGACTGCACAGGAGATTATGGACACGTTGAAAGAAAAGCTGGGTGACAGTTTTGGATGCGACGTCGCTGAAACCGAAGATAACATAAGCGGTTATTGGGGACTGGATATGACGCAAGTGGAAAGCTGGGCATCTATGAGCAATTCCAATTCCGCAGTCAATTCCAGTTACGCTGTTATTGTTAAAGTTAAGGACGGCTACGCACAGGATGCTGCCGCACTTTTGCAGACTGGCTATGAGCAAATTCTCAGCTACTCCCGGATGTACAACATGGATTTGCAGAAGGTCTTGCAGGCACGTTTGTTCGTGAACGGCAACTATGTGGCGCTGCTGATCCTCGGTGCGCAAGGTGACTGGGAGGCCAGTGATGAGGCACAGGCCAAATTTGCTGCTGAGGAGGCTGCCAAGGTGGACGAAGTATGGAGAGGTATTTTCGGTTCTGCTGACAACGGTATTACGATCCCGGAGGAGGATGGCAGCAGCAACAACAACGGTGGCTTTTTTGATATGACCGACGATCCGGTGCTTGGCGGCTAACTATGGTTTTCTCCAGCCTGACATTTTTACAATGCTTTCTGCCGCTGTGTCTGCTGGCGTATTTCCTTGTCCCACAGAAATGGCGCAACGGTACACTGTTTTTGTTCAGCCTGTTGTTTTACGCATGGGGCGAGCCGGTCTATGTGGTGCTGATGCTGTTTTCCACCGCGTTGGACTACACCTGCGGGCAAATGGCAGAGCGGCACCGGGGACAGCGGAGAGCAAAGATCGCGCTGCTGGTGTCACTCTGTGCCAATTTGGGACTGCTGGGCGTGTTCAAGTACAGCGACTTCCTTATCGGTACGGTCAATTCGATGTTCGGCACGGCGCTCCCCCAGCCGAATCTGCCGCTGCCCATCGGCATCAGCTTCTATACGTTCCAGACCATGAGTTACACCATTGATGTCTATCGGGGCGAGGCAAAAGCGCAGAAGAATATCATCAATTTCGGCGCGTATGTAACATTATTCCCTCAGTTGATTGCGGGCCCCATCGTCCGCTACCAGACGGTAGCGGACGAGCTGGAGCACCGGGACTGCACCGCTGACCTCTTTGCCGAGGGAGTGAAGCGCTTCGCCTGCGGTATCGGGAAAAAGGTGCTGCTGGCAAATAACATCGGTCTTTTGTGGGAGGCAGCATCCGCGCAGGCTGCTCCCACAGTGCTGACGGCATGGCTGGGTGTCATCGCCTACGGTTTCCAGATCTATTTCGACTTTTCCGGCTATTCCGACATGGCCATCGGCCTTGGACGGATGCTGGGGTTCCGCTTTTTGGAGAACTTCAACTATCCGTTTCTTGCCGACAGTATTACCGATTTCTGGCGGCGCTGGCATATCTCCATGGGGACATGGTTCCGGGATTATGTCTATATCCCGCTGGGAGGCAGCAAGGGCGGCCTTGCAAAGCAGCTCCGCAACATTGCCATCGTCTGGCTGCTGACGGGCTTCTGGCACGGGGCAAGCTGGAACTTCGTCCTATGGGGCGTGTATTTCGGAATACTGCTGGTGCTGGAAAAGCTGTTTCTATTGCGCTGGCTCAAAAGGCTGCCCGCCGTATTGCGGCACATCTACGCGCTGGTGCTGGTAACGATCAGCTGGACACTCTTTGCGTTCACAGAGATCAGCAAAGGAGCCGCGTGGTGCAAGGCCATGTTCTCTGGGGTACCGTTTGACAGCGGCAGTTTGTATCTCCTGCTGACGTATGGGCCAATGCTGGCAATCTGTGCTTTGGCAGCCACACCGCTGGGAAAACGCTTTTATGAAAAGCTCGGCACACGGCTGGGACAGCGGACGCTGACCGTGGTTGACTGCGGCGGCCTTGCCTGTGTGCTGGTGATGGCTGCGGCCTATCTTGTCAGCGGAAGCTATAATCCGTTCCTGTACTTCCGATTCTGAGGTGAGAAAAATGCGAAATAAAATCATAACCTCTTTTTTCTGCCTGCTGCTGGCGGTGTCTGCGCTCATCGGGCTGCTGATGCCGGATCGGTATTACTCGGAACGTGAAAAACGCACTTTGACGCAAAAGCCCAAATTTACTGTTGCCGACTTTATCTCCGGAGAGTTTAGTGGCGAACTGGAAAAGTATCTTACCGATCAAGTGCCCCTGCGGGACGGTTGGGTCACGATGAAAACCTACATGGAACTGGCCATCGGTAAACGGGAAAGCGGCGGTGTCTATATCTGCAAGGATCAGTATCTGATGGACAAGTTTACATCTTATAGTAAAAAGCAGCTTGCCGCCAACGCAGCCGCCCTTGCTGAATTACAGGAAAAACTTGCGGCAGAGGGTATCTCCATGAATACGATCCTTGTCCCTATGGCGGCACAAGTGCTGACGGAGAAACTCCCTGCCTATGCGCCCGTGGCGGACTACACCGCTATTCTGCAAGTGCTGACCGATGCGGGCGTTGACACAACAGACGTGCTTTCTGCTCTCGCCGCTCATAGCAGCGAGAACATCTATTACCGTACCGACCACCATTGGACGAGCCTTGGGGCCTACTATGCCTATTGCGCGTGGCGCAGCATCGAGCCGAACGCGGATGAGTGGACGCAGGAAATTCTCTGCGATAATTTCCACGGCACGACTTGGAATAAAGTTCCGCTGCCCTCCGTCCCCGCCGAGGAGATCACCGCATGGTATAAGCACAAAAATAGAAGTGTGTCCTACAACAACGGTCAGTATGAGACGGACAGCATCTACGAGCGCAAGTACCTGTCCGGCAGCGACCAGTACGCTGTGTTTCTGAACTCCAACCAGGCACAGACCGTTATCGAGGGCAGCGGCAAGAGCGGTAAGCTCCTGCTTATTAAAGACTCCTACGGCAACACCTTTTCCCAATTCCCCGTGGAGGACTATGCGGAAGTCCATGTGATCGACCTTCGCTTCTTCAATGGTGATGTGGTAGAGTACGCCAAAGAGAACGGTATCACCGATACGCTGGCGCTGTACGGTACGCAGAACTTCGTAAAGGACACGAACATCAAATTTTGAGAAATGTTGAAATGTGGATGTTGCTGCTTGCGTGTGCCGCATTTTTGGCAGAGTATCAGTCGTTCACTTCTGAGCGTCATCGAAGCGTCCGGAACGGCACACAACTTCACGCTGGGTGTGTTCTTTAACATTGCGGACGCTTTGGAAGTTGATCCCGCAGACCTTATCAGTGCATCTATGATCCCTGGCAAGATGCTGAAAGGTCGGAAATCCTAAACATGAAAAATAGAGGGCAGAGGAAATTCCTCTGCCCTCTATTCATCCTCGTACCACACCAGCCTTGCGGCTGTCTCGAAGCCAGTCCGATGGGAGATCGCCACGCCGCCGTACCCACGGCCAGCAGCGAACAGATGAGCTTCCGCGCTGTCAGGCCGAAGTAGACAGTCTCCTTATAGCTGCGTATCTCTTTGTTGATTTTGATTTCCATGTGTTTTCTCCTTTTGGGCAAAAGAAAAGCACCGGAAACCGGTGCTTTTCTTCGATGTTACCCTAATGCATAAGATATTGTCAGAGTGCAAACTCATATAAAAGGAATTTCCTCGGTATTCCGATGTCCACATATGTGATTTCGACAGTATCTACATAGGCAAATCCAAACGACATATACATTTTCTGTGGAATATCATTTCCCTCTATGCAGTCAAGGCGAATGGATTTCAGCCCTCTTTCTCTTGCGGTATCGATTGCGTGCTGCACCAATTGCTTGGAATACCCGCGACCGCCATATTCGGGAAGCACTCGCAGAGCATGGAGAACGACCATCTCTTTGTCTTCCGCATCTGTCAGCCATCGAACTGTGTGGTAAGCCTCGTCGCAGTCATGATTCATGATATACGCGGCAACGATTTGGCCATCTTCTATGCCGATAAACTGATCCTTCTCTGCAATCGCATTTTTGACCATTTCGTCCGAGGGAAAGCCCCCCTTATCGCCTTCCGGCAGAAAGTCCTTTTCTCCCAGAACCTCACACATACGGTCATAAAACTGCCGTAGTTCCCGAAAATCTTTTTCCTCCGCACATCTGATCAACACGATGACAAGCCCTTTCGTATATCAATTTGCCTTTCTCTAATTGTACTACTCAGCAGAATCGTTTGCAACCCAAAGATACGGCGTCTTTCCTGCTAATACCAAGGCAGAAATTAGCAAGAAAGTATATAGCTGTCTACTCTCAGGCTGCCGGACAGCAGTTGTTCCGCATTTGGCGGTGCAACACTTAGGGTAGATGTACGCCACCAATCTTCCGCCGAGTTTTCTTCCGCCCCGCATTTTTCCGCGTTCCAACTTTCCGATTGGCATTTTGGACTACATCTTTTTGATAATATGCGCCACGAGGCGCAGGTTGTGCTCCACCAGCAGATTGCGGGCCTCCAGATCGCCGGCGGCGCACCGCTCCAGACACTCCCGCTCCTTTTCCGGGGGCAGGGGCTTGGGGAACGAGCCGGCGGAGCCGGACAGGTGCAGGGACAGAAACAGGCTGTTGCACAGCAGCAGCAGAGCCGCAGACAGCATATACATCGCTCCTTTCACCTCACCCTATGCCCGCCGGGACTGTCCCTATACGCAAAAAGCAGGAGCCGCTGCCGCGGCTCCTGCTATTCCTCCGTATGGGGTTCCCCCTCCTCGCCGTCGCCGAAGGCGATGGCGCTCCTTCCGTACTTGCGACGGATGGCGTCCATGGCGCCCTCCAGCTGCTCCTGCCGCCGATCCTGCCTGCGCTTCGCGCCGCCCAGCAGATCCATCTGCTCGAAGGAGTCCCCCTCCTCCGTCACATACAGCGCCGTCACTGTCAGCGCCCGCACCGGCGTGGGCGGCTTCCATATCTGGCCGGTCAGCTCCAGCGCCGTGCGGTAGATGTCCCGCATCAGGTGGGTGGGCGCGGTCAGCCGCGTCTGGCGGCTGGCCGTCCGGAACTCCGCGTCCTTCACCGCTACGCTGACGCCGCCGGCGTACAGCCCCTGCCGCCGCAGGCGGGTGGCCACGCTGTCGCACAGGGGCAGCAGCCCCGCCCGTATCTGCTCCCACTTGACCAGATTCTGCGGGAACGTGGTGCCGTTGCCCACGGACTTCACCGGCTCGGCCAGATACCGCGGACGTACAGGGCTGGTGTCCAGCCCGTTGGCGTACTCCCACAGCTGGCGTCCCATCTTGCCCAGCAGCTGCTCCGGCAGCGCCCGGTCGCAGGCCGCCAGCTGACCGATGGTCTCCACGCCGTACTTCTTCAGCGTCTCGGTGGCGGCGCGCCCGGCAAACAGCATATCCCCCAGCGGCAGCGGCCACACGATGCTCTCCCAGCCGCTGCGGGGGATCACCGTGGTGGCATCCGGCTTTTTCAGGTCGCTGCCCAGCTTGGCAAACACCTTGTTGAACGACACGCCCACGCTGAGCGTCAATCCCGTCTCCGCCCGCACCGTGGCGCGGATGCGATCCGCCAGCGCTCTGGCGTCGCCGCCGAACAGGTGCAGGCTGCCGGTCACGTCCAGCCAGCTCTCGTCAATGCCGAAGGGCTCCACCAGATCGGTGAACCGGTCGTATATTTCGTTGACGCGCCGGGAATATTCCCGGTACAGCTGGTGGTGGGGCGGCAGCAGCACCAGTCCCGGACATTTCTTCCGCGCCTGCCATATCGTCTCCGCCGTTTTGACGCCCCGGCGCTTGGCCGGTTCGTTCTTGGCCAGGATGATGCCGTGGCGGGATTTGGGGTCGCCGCACACCGCCACCGGCACCTCCCACAGCGCCGGTTTGTCCAGCAGCTCCACCGACGCGAAAAAGCAGTTCAGGTCACAGTGCAGGATCACCCGATCGCCCACGGTCATCACCTCCCGCCGTCAGGTATGCCCTCTCAGTAGCCGATTTTCCGATCCACCAGGCGCAGGGGCTTTTCGCCCCGGCCGTACCGCTCCAGATCTTCGCAGAACAGCTCCACGTTCCGGTCGCGGGTGTAGCCCAGGCTCATCTGCCCGGAGATATGGGGCGTGATGAGCAGGTTCTTCGCCGTCCACGCCGGGTCGCCCGCCGGGATCGGCTCCTGCGCAAACACGTCCAGCGCGGCACCGGACAGCCGTCCGCCGTTGAGCGCGTCGATGAGCGCCGCCTGATCGATGGCGCTGCCGCGCCCCACGTTCACCACATAGGCGCTGGCGGGCAGCAGGGCGATGCGCTCCGCCGACAGGATGCCCTTCGTCTCGCCGGTGGCGGGCAGCGCCAGCACCAGAATGTCGGTGTCGGGCAGCAGGCCGTCCAGCTCGTCGTTGGTGTGTATCTCGTCAAAGGCGGGGTCGCCGGCCTTCTTCGTCCGGCGCACGCCCCGGATGCTCTTAGCGCCCAGCGCCTTGGCGCGGCGGGCGAACTCCGTGCCGATGTCGCCGGTGCCCACCACGGTGATGGTACTGCCAATGATGGAGCGCATGGGCATCACCTCGCCCCAGCGTCCGGCGGCCTGCTCTGCGCAGTACACCGGCGCGTGGCGCAGCAGCATCAGCGTCACCATGACGATGTGCTCCGCGATGGTCACACCGTAAGCGCCGGAGGAGTTGGACAGCATCACCGCCGGGGAGGGGTACAGGCTCTCGTCCAGATAGGCGTCCACACCGGCAAAGCTGCCGCAGAACCATTTCAGATTGGTAAAGTCCTTCAGCTCGCCGGGCTTGGGCATGCCGTAGATGACCTCGTATTCGCCGCGCCTCTCCTCCGGCACCGACTGGGGCGCCGGGTAGTAATCCACGGTGAAGCCGTACCGGGCGGCGGTGCCGTCGATCTGCTGCCGGTGCTTCGGCTCGGTGAAGTTGTCATATACCGCGATCTTTCTCATTTGCAAACCTCCAAAAGTTTCTCGGCGCACCGCATCCCGTCGGCGGCGGCGGACAGGATGCCTCCGGCATAGCCCGCGCCCTCGCCGCAGGGGTAGATGCCCCGTATGTTGGCTTCGTAACGGTCGTCCCGCACCAGCCGCACCGGTGAGGAGGAGCGTGTCTCCACGCCGGTCAGCAGCGCGTCCGGGTCATCGTAGCCCTTCAATTTTTTGCCCAGCACCGGCAGCGCCAGCCGCAGCGTCTCCGCGATGAACGGCGGCAAACACCGCGCCATGTCCGTATACACCACGCCGGGGCGGTAGCTGGGTGTCACCCGCCCCGCGCCCGCGGAGGGCGCGCCCCGCAGGAAGTCCTCCACCCGCTGGCAGGGCGCCCGATAGTCGCCGCCGCCCAGCGCAAAGGCCGCCTCCTCCACCTGCCGCTGGAGGGCGATGCCCGCCAGCGGGTGCGGAGAGGGGAAGTCCTCCGCGGTGACGTTCACCAGCAGCGCGCCGTTGATGTTCTCCCCGTTCCGGGCGTATTCGCTCATGCCGTTGGTGACGGTGCGTCCCGTCTCCGAGGCGGCGGCCACCACCTGCCCGCCGGGGCACACGCAGAAGCTGAAGGCGCTGCGCCCGTTGGGGAGATGGCACGACAGCTTATAGGTGCTGGGCGGCAGGGCGGGATGCCCCGCCAGTGCCCGGTACTGCGCCGCGTCCACGTCCGCCTGCCGGTGCTCGATGCGCACGCCCATGGCAAAGGGCTTCTGCTCCATGGCAAGCCCCGCGCGATACAGCATCTCGAAGGTATCCCTCGCGCTGTGTCCCAGCGCCAGCACCACCTGCCGGGCGGGCAGGTCGTACACCGCGCCGTCCTGCCGCACCGTCACGCCGCACACCGCGCCGTCCTTCGTGCGGAGGCTCTCCAACCGCGCGCCGAAGCGGATGTCCGCCCCGGCCTCGGTCAGCTCCCGGCGCAGGCTGCGCAGGGCGATGTGCAGCATATCGGTGCCCACATGGGGCTTGGCGTCCGCGAGGATGCTCTCCGGCGCGCCGCAGCGCACCAGCGTCTCCATAATAAACCGGTGGCGCACGTCACGGGTGCCGGTGTTCAGCTTCCCGTCGGAAAACGCACCGGCGCCGCCCTCGCCGAACTGGACGTTGCTCTCGGTGTCCAGCGCACCGCCGCTCCAGAAGCGCTCCACGTCCGCCTGCCGCTGTTCTACCGGGCGGCCTCGCTCTAATACAATAGGCCGTGCGCCGCAGCGAGCCAGCACCAGCGCGGCGAACAGACCCGCCGGGCCTGCCCCCACCACGATGGGCGGTATCTCCGGCGCGGTCACGGCGGCAGGCAGGGCGTATGTCTCCGGCGCGTAACGGGACACGCGCTTGTCCCGGCAGCGCCGCAGCACGGTGTCCTCCCGCTTTACCTCCACCGCCGCCGTATACACCAGCGTCAGCCCCTCGCGGGCGTCGATGGCGCGGCGCAGCACGGCGCAGGACACGATGTCCTCCGCCGGCAGGCGCAGTATTCTGGCGCATTTGACCGGCAGCATCGCTTCGCTGTCGCCGGGCAGGAGCCTGATCTGATCTATCCGCAGCACTTTTGTGCCCTCCGTTCAAAAAAAATTCACTTTTTTGTCTGAAAACTTAAAGGTAGAATTAAGAAAAGCGAGTATTCTATAAAACAGAAAGAGCGATACGGCTCCTCCGAGGCAGATGGTCCTCTTCCTGTCTGCTTCCTCCATCATACCACGCTTTCCCCCTTGCGGCAAGACGGGAACGCGATCCTTATACGAAACTGCACCACAGGAGGTAACGACCATGTATAACGACGAATTCAACAACAACGATATGTACCGCTTCACCAACCGGGATGTGCCCCGCGACGATTACGCGCCCGCGCCCCGGCAGGAGAACACCCCCGCAGCCCCGGCGCAGAGGTCCGGCTTCTTCCACCGCACGTGGGTGAAGATCACCGCGCTGGTGCTGGCCTGCGTCGTGGCAGGCGGCGCAGCGGGCTACGGCGGCGCGGCGCTGGCCAAGGGCGGCTCCGGCAGCGGCACCGCCATCAGCGAGAGCGACCGCACCGTCACCGCCGTGGAGGTCAAGAAGGTGGACGGCAAGACCAAGATGCAGCCCGCCGAGGTCTATGCCTCCACGGTGAACTCCACCGTGTCCATCAACTGCTCCTCCCAGAGCACCAACATCTTCGGCCAGACCACCCAGTCCGCCTCCAGCGGCAGCGGCTTTATCATCAGCGAGGACGGCTATATCGTCACCAACTACCATGTGATCAACGGCGCTTCCTCCGTGAAGGTGACGCTGTATAACGGCGACACCTACGACGCCACCGTCATCGGCGGCGACAGCGACTACGATGTGGCGGTGCTGAAGATCAACGCCACCGGCCTGACCCCCGTGACATTGGGCAACAGCGCCGACGTGAACGTGGGCGACTCCGTGCTGGCCATCGGCAATCCTCTGGGCGAGCTGACGTTCTCCATGAGCGGCGGCTATGTGTCCAGCTGCAACCGCGCCATCAACGTGGACGGCACCCCCTTCAACATGATCCAGGTGGACTGCTCCATCAACCCCGGCAACTCCGGCGGCCCCCTGATGAACCTGTACGGTGAGGTGGTGGGCATCGTGTCCGCCAAGTACTCCACCTACTCCACCACCACGGTGGAGGGTCTGGGCTTCGCCATCCCCATTGACGATGTGAAGTCCATCATCACCGACATCATGGAGAACGGCGCCGTCACCGGCAAGGCCTACATGGCCGTGACCGTGGGCACCATGAACTCCCAGATGGCCGCCCAGTACAGCATCGACATCGACCAGGGCGTGTTCGTCTACTCCGTCGTCAAGGGCGGCGCCGGTGACAAGGCCGGTCTGCGGCTGGGCGACGTGATCACCAAGATGGGTGACACCGCCCTCACCAGCCGGCAGGATCTGTCCGCGGCGCTGAAGAGCTACCGCGCCGGCGACACCGCCACCCTGACCGTGTTCCGCGACGGCAGCTACATTACCACCGACATCACCTTCGACCAGCAGCCCCAGATCACCGGCACCGACACGGAGGAGGACACCTCCCAGAGCGGCGGCAATAACGGCGGCTACAACGGGCAGATCCCCGAAAACTGGCAGGATTTCTACAACTACTTCTTCGGCAACCGCGGCTGAGCCGCACCGGAGCGCTCTGCGGCGCACCTGACCACTGCGCCGCCGGCAGGAGCACGATCTTCTTCTGACACACCCTCCATTCCTTTTGAAACGTCCCCGCCGATTTCTCGGCGGGGAC
>DNFA01000023.1:20565-20715 GCA_003487665.1 Oscillibacter sp. | reverse complement strand
CCCCTGTCATTCCGAACCAGTGACCGATGTCACTGGTGTGGGAATCCGTAACCTTTTAGCTGGGAATCTGCGGAAAAGTGCGGGAATCATGCGTTTTAGAAATGGATTGCCGCGCCAGTCTGCGGACTGGCTCGCAATGACAGGCTTTTT
>DNFA01000023.1:3070-20372 GCA_003487665.1 Oscillibacter sp. | reverse complement strand
CCGCCGATTTCTCGGCGGGGACAGCCTTTTCCGTGAAAAAATCCCTCTTGTACTCCGGCGGAAACTGGTATATAATAACCTATATTATTATGTAGTATTGTGCCTATTCCGCAGAAAGGAAGTTCGCTATGATAAAAGTTCCCACCGAAAACGGCGAGATCACCATCAGCGATGCCGTGTTCACCACCATCACCGGCGCGGCTGCCACCAACTGCTTCGGCGTCAAGGGTATGGCGCAGCGCAGCATGACCGACGGTCTGGTGCATCTCCTGCGCCCGGAGTCCATGAGCAAGGGCGTGAAGGTCACTTATAACGACGACGGCACCGTGTCCATCGAGCTGCACATCGTCGTGGAAAACGGCGTCAACATCGCCACAGTCTGCCGCTCCATTATGGGTGAGGTCAAATATGTGGTCAACCTCAACACCGGCGTCACCGTCAAGGCGGTGAACGTCTGCGTGGATTCCGTCACCGTGTGACGCGCCCGGAAGGAGAAAAGACATGACAGATAGGATCAGCGGCGGTGCTTTCAAGCAGATGGTCGCCTTCGGCGCCGCCTGCATCACCGCCCAGAAGCAGGCCATCAACGACCTGAACGTTTTCCCGGTGCCCGACGGCGACACCGGCACCAATATGTCCCTGACCATCCAGACCGCCGTGACCGAGCTGCGGCGGGTGGAGCCGGCCACACTGGAGGAGGCCGCCAAGATCACGGCCTCCGGATTGCTGCGGGGCGCCCGCGGCAACTCCGGCGTTATCCTGTCCCTGCTGTTCCGGGGCATGAGCAAGGTGTTCAAGGGGCTGGCCGAGGCGGACGGCGCACAGCTGGCCGCCGCCATGCAGGAGGGCGTCACCACCGCCTACGGCGCGGTGATGAAGCCCGCCGAGGGCACGGTGCTCACCGTCTCCCGTCTGGCTGCCCAGCGCGCGCTGGAGGCGGCGGGCGAGCAGAATTCCGCCGAGTACGTGCTGGACGAGGCTATCAAGACCGGCTACTCCACGCTGGCGGAGACCATCGAGATGAACCCCGTTCTGAAAAAGGCCGGCGTGGTGGATGCCGGCGGCAAGGGCTACCTTATCATTCTGGAGGGCATGCTCCGCTCCCTGCGGGGCGAGCCTGTGCCCGAGGTGGAGGACACCGCCGAGGACAAGGCGGACTTCGCCGCCATCGGCGACGAGGACATCACCTTCGCCTTCGACACCGTGTTCATCGTCCGCAAGACCTCCGACAAGCCGCTGGACGGTCTGCGCGCCTATCTGGGCAGCATCGGCGACAGTCTGGTGATCGGCGAGGATGACGAGTCCTTCAAGGTGCACGTCCACACCGACACCCCCGGCGACGCGCTGAACGAGGCGCAGAAATACGGCACGCTGGAGCTGGCCAAGATCGAGAACATGCGCACCCAGGCCGCCGATCTGGCGGCGGGGCGCAAGGCGCAGAGCACCGACGATCTGGACGCCATCGAGGAGGAGCTGGAGAAGGGCGAGGCGGCGGTGGCCGCGCCGGAAAAGCGCTACGGCTTTCTGGCTGTCTGCGCCGGCGAGGGTCTGGCCGCGGTGTTCCGCGACCTGACCGTGGATCGCATCGTCTCCGGCGGGCAGACCATGAACCCCTCCACCGAGGCCATTTTGCAGGAGGTGAACCGCACCCCCAGCGAGGTGGTGTTCATCCTGCCCAACAACAAGAACATCATCATGGCCGCCCAGCAGTGCGTGGGTCTGACCGAAAAGCAGGTCATCGTGGTGCCCACCGCCACCGTGCCCCAGGGCATCTCCGCCATGATGGCCGTGGATCCCGACAACGACGATCCCCAGGCGATCCTGGCGGCCATGACCGAGGCCGCGTCCCACGTCACCACCGCCCAGATCACCTACGCCGCCCGCAACTCCGACTTCGACGGCTTCGCCATCAATGAGGGCGACTATCTGGCGCTGTGCGACGGCAAGCTGCTGGGCACCGACCGCGACCTGAACGTCCTGCTGGAGAAGCTGGCGCAGGTGGCTGTGGATAAGGACGCCGAGTTCATCACCGTCTACGCCGGCGAGGGCGTGACGGAGGAGGACTCCGACCGCACCGCGCAGCTGTTCGCTGCCGCCTGCCCCGATGCGGAGGTAGCGGCGCTCCCCGGCGGGCAGCCCGTGTACTACTACATCATCGCCATTGAATAAGAGCGCAAAAAGACCGGCTTAGGCCACCTGGCCTAAGCCGGTCTTTTTTTCTGCGGGGCGGGACGTCGCACCCCAAGGGCACTTGTTCCGCTGCGCTCCACTGCGAGGACGCCGTCCCCTACAGAACGACAGCAATCCCCGCTTAGACAGACACAGGCTCCGGCTTTCGCCGGAGCCTGTGCTTTTTGTGAGGAGAAAATGATATCAGGGAAGAAACGGTGCCGTCTGCTTGCGCAGGGGCGGACGCTCCTGATAAGCGATTTACTTCGCGGCCTGGGCAGCCTTCTTGTTGCGGCCCAGAGCGCGGATGCCCTCTACCACCAGGTCGATGGCCAGGATCACCAGCAGGACGCCGATGATGCCGCGGATGTAGCACCACACCACACCCTCGCCGCCGGCGATGATGCCGGTGATCTGCGCCTTGATGGTGAAGGCGAGGGAGGTCAGGGTGACGATCAGCATGAAGAACATGGGGAAGTAGAACATCTTGTTGTTGCGGCCGATCTTGCCCAGCCAGCAGCACACAGCCAGCAGACCCAGAGCAGCCAGCAGCTGGTTGGCAGCGCCGAACAGAGCCCAGATCTTGGCATAGCCGGTCAGACCCAGAGCCACGCCAGCCACCACGGTGATGCCGGTGGCCACATAGGGATTGGTGATGACGCGCTTCCAGCCGGTCAGATCCTCGCGGGTCTTGCCGGGCTCCACGAAGAACTCAGCGAACATGTAGCGAGCCAGACGGGTGGCGGTATCCACGGAGGTCAGGCAGAAAGCGGACACGGCCAGGATCAGCATGGAGTACACCACGTTGTAGCAGCCGGAGCCGAACACCTTGGAGAACATGGAGGCCAGGCCGGTGGCGAACACGACGGTAGGAGTCGTGGTGGTGCCGTCAGCATACTGCGCCCAGATGTAACCAACAGCGCAGACGGAGATCAGAGCCAGAGCGCACTCGATCAGCATGCCGCCGTAAGCGATGGGCTTGGCGTCCTTTTCCTGATCCAGCTGCTTGGAGGTGGTGCCGGAGCCAACCAGAGAGTGGAAGCCGGACACAGCACCGCAGGCGATGGTCACGAACAGAGCGGGGAACATGTAGCCCAGAGAGGTGCCGCTGGGAGCCAGAGTGTCATAGAAGCCGGTGAAGGCGGGCATGTCCACAGTGGGAGCGCAGCCGACGATACCCACCACAGCCAGAACCATCATGCCGTACAGCAGGAAGGAGCTCAGGTAGTCACGGGGCTGCAGCAGGATCCACACGGGAGTGACGGAGGCCACGCCGATGTACAGACCCACAATGATCATCCACACGGTGTAGTTCAGGTAGATGGGGTGCCAGTTCAGGCCGATGACCATGCAGACCACGATGCCGATGACGCCGATGACCGTGGAAATGCCCAGAGGCGCGTTGCGGCGATAGACAAAGAAGCCGAACAGAATGGCCATCAGGATGAACATGATGGAGATGATGGCGGTGGAAGCGTTGGCGGAGGAAGCGGCATAGTCGATAGCTCCGTCAGCGGTGTAGGTGGCCTTGAAGGTGTTGGCCACGATGGAGGCAAAGGCCGCCACCACCAGGATCAGGGTCAGGTAAGCGAAGGTGATGAACAGCTTCTTGGCCTTGGCGCCGATAGCGTCGCCGATGACCTCGCCGATGGACTCGCCCTTATGACGAATGGAGGCGAACAGGGCGCCGAAATCGTGGACGCCGCCGAAGAAGATGCCGCCGATGAGCACCCACAGCATCACGGGCACCCAGCCGAACACAGCGGCCTGAATGGGGCCGTTGATGGGGCCGGCACCGGCGATGGAGGAGAAATGGTGGCCCATCAGCACAGGAGCCTTGGCAGGGCAGTAGTCCTTGCCGTCTTCCATGGTGTGAGCGGGAGTCGGACGGGAGTTATCCACGCCCCACTTCTTGGCCAGCCAGCCGCCGTAGAAGATATAACCTACGATCAGGACAGCGCAGCCGATAATAAGGAACAACGCAGCATTCATATAGCTCTCTCCTTTCTGAATAACGATCTCTTTTGCTTATGAAACAGGCCTCTTTCGAAAACCTGTGCTGCACAATGGCCGCTGGCGTTGGTGCTGATCTTTTCCTCCGGCAGCACCACCAGCCCGGTGTGGAAATCCATCCAGCCCCAGTAGGACATCTTGAAGCTCTTGTACAGCCGGCACTTTTTCAGCGCCTTACGGGCATCCTCGTCGCAGCTGTCGCAGACGAACAGCGCCGTAATATAGGTGTACATGTGCTTGGGGTTGGGGGAGATGCGCGCCATGCCCTGCTCGTAGGCCAGCTTTTCGCACTTCTCGTAGATCTCCTTCGTCAGATGGGGAACGTTGAACAGGTACACATACTCGAAGCTGTTGGCCTCCCAGAGCTTGGCCTTTTTGGAGAGCACGTATTTTTCTGCGGTGGCGTAGAAGTCCATGGTGGCGGCGAGAGAATGTTCGTTCTCGTCGCAGCGGGTCACATCGTAGCTGCCGGCGTACACGTCGCACAGACGATCGACAGCCTCCTGTCTGGTCATAACAAGCGCCTCCTGTTCCCTAACGGTTTCTTAACACCCGGCGCGCAGAAGCGCGCGTCTTTCGCAATTAAAATCGTGAAAGAAGCGCATGGAAATAGTTGCATTTCCATATATTTACGCCATGAAATGGCGTTCCGGATGGCAAACATAAATATACGCCGCCATTTTTCAACTTTCAAGACGTAAAAATGAACAATTTTTGACCATTAAGTTTATGTAAATTATTAGTTGATTTGCGTAAAGGAATGTGATACTATGATAACGTTACCGCTCTGCGCGGGATTTCGTTTACCTCTCATTTGTGCAGCACAGGCGGACGTGACGCCCGGTTGACGTTCGCGGGACGTAAACAGTGCGCAAAATGTACCCGTTTGCCGCGTCCGGTTTCCTATAAAGACAGCAAAAAGCACCACTCTGACGAGTGGTGCTTCGGCATTTTGAAGGGTCTTTACCCCAGATGGCGCTTGAAGTTGCCGCCGGCGTGGACGCCCTCCTGCACGATGTAGAAGGCGTCGGGATCCACCTGCTGCATCACCTGGCGCAGGGTGTCGATCTCGTACTTGGATAGGCAGACGCACAGCACCTGCACATCGTCCCCCGTCCAGCCGCCCTTGGCCGCCCAGCTGGTAACGCCGCGATCCAGCTGCTCCATGATGTACCGGGGCAGCTGCGGGTCGTTCTTCTTGGTGAAGATCAGCAGCTGCACGGTGACGTTCTGGCGGTGGAGCCGATCCAGAAACAGGTTGCTGAGCACATTATATATAGCGGAGTAGATGGCGGTGGTGGCGTCGAACAGGAAGAAACACAGGGTGTACAGTCCGGCGTTGAAGGTGATGGAGAACCGCCCCACGGTGAAGCGGCTGCCCTTTTTGCTGAGATACAGTCCCAGAATGTCCAGCCCGCCGGTGGAGCAGCCGCAGCTGAGCACCAGTCCGCCGGAAAAGCCCACCAGAATGCCGCCCACCATGCAGCTGGTGAGCATGTCCGGGATCACCGGCACGGCAGGGGAGGGGATGATGGCCAGAAACAGGGAGTTGGCGGCGGTGCAGATGGCGGCCTTCAGGAAGAATTCCCGTCCCAGCGCGCGGAAGGCCAGCATAAACAGCGGGATATTCACGAAGAAATACAGCACGCCCGCCAGATCGAAGGGCAGCTCCAGATCCAGCGCCCGCAGCACCAGGGTACGGATCACCTGGCAAAGACCGTAGGCGCCGCCGCCGTACAGCCCCTGGGGAACGATGAACACGTTGATGGCGGCGGCCAGCAGCAGGGAGCCCAGCAGTCCGCCCAGCAGACGCAGCCCTCTTGTGTGAAGCAGCTTTTGATACATGGAGCAGTCACTCCTTTTCTTTGGTGTGGTCGGGTTCTGATATAGTATGCGACGGAGGCGGAAAAGTCAAGTCCCCGCCCTCCGGCACCGTCTGATAAAAAGGACAAGGCACACGACCAGCAGGACGCAGACCGTGCCCCATAGGGCGGCCACCATGTAATAGCCCGTAAAGTCAAACCGCTCTGTGCCCGCCAGCAGATAGGGCTGCCCGTGGGCTTTATATAAGGTAGCAGCGCAGGCCGCGCCGCTGTACAGGCAGAGCGCGCCCGCCGCCGCGCATACAAGCATCCGCAGGACACGGCTTTTCATTTTCAGGAACATAATGCCAGCTCCGTTCTGACCCCGTCACGGAAGCAGAAGATATCTCCCGCCCGGGAAAAATCTCTGTCCGTTTCCACGCAGTCGAATTCGCAAAGGGCTTTTTCCACCCGTTCCGGCGTGTAGACAAGGGTCTGCGTTTTCAGGGCGAAGTCCTCCTCCACCACCGCGTTCCACAGGCGGAGCGACCAGCGGCTGCAATTCCCGCCCAGCGTCCAGCCGTCCTCCCGGTCGATGTACGCTTCGATCGTCCGCAGCTGCTCCTCCCCGATGTTCGCGCTCAGGGAGCGTCTGCCCACATACCGGCCATAGTCCCGGATATAGCCCGGCTCCATGTTGAAAAGCAGCCCCGAAAGCCCGCGAACCGCCCAGACGGAGAGCGTGACCTGCTCGCCCTCCCTGATCTCGCAGTCCTTCAGATATACCGGGTGACCGGAGCGGTTGTCAAGGGATATCCATGTATGGCCGAAGCATTTGACAAGGGGCGTGGATTCACTCTCGCCGTCAAAGGTCGTGATGGAGAGGATCAGGCCGCTTTCCTCGCAGGGGAGCGTCCGGGAGCCGTTTTTGTAGACGTTGCCATCGAGCCACAGGCCGAAGGCCGCCGCCAGCGCCAGAGCCAGCGCAAGAAGCGTGACGGTTCGTTTTTTCAGCCCTCATCCCTCCCGACACAGCGTAATACTGCGGCGCGATCTGCCCGCACCAACAGTATAGCGGAAAACGCCCGGCGGCACAAGTGCTTTCTTACGGAGCCAAATCGAGATATTCCGGGCTTTCTTAGCTTGCTTATGGATTTATTTGCGTCATTCCGAGGAGCGAAGCGACGTGGGAATCCCTAATCCCGGTTGCGATAAATCCGCAGCAATGCTAACTTATGCATTCCGGAGACGGATGGCCGCGCCAGTGTACGCACTGGCGCGCAATGACAGGCTTCTGCGGCCGTTACAGACTGTATTCCAGGCAGCGGCGCAGCCGCTGGAACGTGCGCCGCAGGGAGCGGGAGACGGTGGATTTGTTGATGCGCAGCTGCTGGGCGATCTGGGACATGGTCATGCCCCGGTCTATGTACAGCGCCAGTATCTCCCGCTGGCGGGGCGTCAGCTCCGCCGCCACCGCCCGGGGCAGGTTCCGCAGCAGCCGCTGGCGGCGCTGGCTGTTGTCGCCGGACTGGGCGCGGAGCCACGCCTGAAGCCCCGCCCTGTCCGCAAAATCATAACCGGTATTCGTCATAGCCGTAAAAGTCCCGGTCGTAGTACCGCGCCGTCAGGCAGGACAGCTTGCGGCACTGGGTGAGCATGGGTTTCAGCTCCGCCATGCGGCGGCGCAGGCGGCGGGATTCGTCCTCGCTGCCGCAGACGCGCAGAGCGCTGCGCAGCTCCGCCAGCCGCCCGGAGATCAGCAGGGCGCTGTCGTCGTACAGCGCGGACATTTCCATCAGTGTCATTGGTGTGATTCCCCCTCTTATGTACGTTTGTGGATGTTGCATAGCTTTAAAGCGATAAATTTTCTACTTTCGTGCGAAGTTTGTAGTTGACAATTCAGAAAACCTCTGTTATAATACGGTTCGCTGGTGAGATGCTGGTGTAGCTCAGCTGGTAGAGCAGCTGATTTGTAATCAGCAGGTCGGGGGTTCGAATCCGTCCACCAGCTCCAATTCCATATTGTATATGGGGGATTTCCCGAGTGGCCAAAGGGGACAGACTGTAAATCTGCTGGCAACGCCTTCGGTGGTTCGAATCCACCATCCCCCACCAGAAAACAGCACTTGCTTTGCGAGTGCTGTTTTCCTTTTTGCCGCCTTTGCGTGGAACGTCTGTAGGGGACGGCGTCCTCGCAGTGGAGCGCAGCGAAACAAGTGCCCTTGGGGTGCGACGTCCCGTTTTATACGCCGCCGCGTTCCGCGCCCTGCAGGGCGCTTTTTTGTTGTCAAAACGGCGGCTGTACGGTATAATGGGGATATATCGGATGAGCAGGAGGTACCGGCATGAAAAAGCTCACTTCCCTTTTTGTCATATTGGCACTGCTGATGCTGTGCGCCTGCGGCAGCAAGACCGGCGCCGCCGCGCCGGGCGTCCGCCACTGGCCGGGCGCCCACCTGCTGGGGGACGATGTGGAGATCACCGACCCGTTGGATGCGTGATATGCCATGTGACGGCCTCTGCCGCCGCGCCTGTGCGCGGCGGCATTTTTGCGCAGACTGCCAACAAATTTCTTGTGAATAACCCGCACAGAAAACAAGAAACTTGTTTGTGAAGCTACTGTATCACAAGATTCTTGTGATGTCAAGGCTAAAATCACAAGAATCTTGTGATTTGCCATTGACAAAACCAAAAATTCAGAGTAGTATACGAACAGAGAATGTCGAAATCTGTCGAAAACCGGCGAGGAGGTGGCCTGTGTGTCTTTTGGTGAGCAGATGCGGCGGCGGCGCGAGGAGCTGGGGATGACCCGGCAGCAGCTGGCGCAGCGGCTGGGCGTGTCCGTGTCCGCGGTGGGCAACTATGAAACGGGCGTCAGCGCCCCCAAGGAGGAGGTGCTGCTGCGCCTGTTCACCGCGCTGGAGGCCGAGCCGAACTATCTCTACCGGGGCAGCTTCCGGGGCGGGGAGGACAGCCACAGCGACGAGGAGCGCCGCCTGCTGGCCAAATACCGCGACCTGCCGCTGTCCGGGCGGCAGACCGTCCACTCGCTGGTGGACGCGCTGACGGTGATGACCGGCGAGCTGCGCGCTGCCGCGCCCGCCGCCGAGGTGCGCACCATCCCGCTGTATACCTCCCCCGCCGCCGCGGGCTTTGCCGCGCCGGTGTTCGGAGAGGATTACGAGCTGATACAGGTCAGCGGCGACGTGCCGCCGGGCGCGGAGCTGGCCGTGCGCATCCAGGGGGATTCCATGTCGCCGGTGATCGAGGACGGGTCGGTGGTGTATGTGAACCACGACCCGGTGCAAAGCGGCGACGTGGGCATCTTCTGCGTGGACGGCGACATGCTGTGCAAGCAGTATTACCGGGACGGCTTCGGCATGGTGTATCTGTTCTCGCTGAACAGAAAGCGCTCAGGCATGGACGTGGTCTTCCACCGGGGCAGCGGGCGGAGCCTGACCTGCTTCGGGCGGGTGATGCTCCACAGCCAGCCCCTGCCGGAGGGACATATATAGAAAAAGAGACGGCGTAAGCCGTCTCTTTTGCTAATTGGAAGCGCCTGCAGCGGGACGTCGAGGACGCCGTCCCCTACTGCTTCTTCTCCAGCTTTTCCAGCATGCGGGTGAATTCCTCCGGCAGGGGGCAGTGCAGCTCCACCGGCTCCCCGGTGCGGGGATGGAGGAACCGCAGCCCCGTGGCGTGGAGGCACTGACCGGTCAGCCCCGGCACGGGCTTTTTTGCGCCATAGACCGTGTCGCCCAGAATGGGGTGGCCGATGTACGCCAGATGGACGCGGATCTGGTGGGTGCGCCCCGTCTCCAGCCGGCAGCGCAGGTGGGTCACGCCGGGATACCGCGCCACCACCTCCCAGTGGGTCACGGCGCGGCGGCCGCCGGGCACCACGGCCATCTTCTTCCGATCGGCGCTGCTGCGTCCGATGGGTGCATCCACCGTGCCGCTGTCCTGCTTCATGTTGCCGCTGACCAGACACTCATAGGTACGCGCCAGCGTATGGTCGCTGAGCTGGGCGCTGAGGGCGGCGTGGGCGGCGTCGTTCTTGGCGGCGATGATCAGGCCGCTGGTGTCCCGGTCGATGCGGTGGACGATGCCGGGGCGCTTTTCGCCGCCGATGCCGGAGAGACTGTCGCCGCAGTGGTGCAGCAGGGCGTTGACCAGCGTGCCGTCCGGATGACCGGGAGCGGGGTGCACCACAAGGCCGGTGGGCTTGTTGACCACGATCACGTCCCCGTCCTCATACACCACGTCCAGCGGAATGTCCTGGGCTTCCACGGCGGTGTCCTTCACCTCGGGGATGTCCACCGTCACCTGCTGACCCTCCGCCACGCGGCAGCTCTTGGCCGCCGGGCGGCCGTCCACGGCGACGCGCCCCTCTTCGATGAGCCGCGCCGCCTGCGACCGGGACAGCTGTCCGTCCGCGGAGAGAAAGGCGTCCAGCCGGACGCCGGCGTGTTCACTTGTGGCTGTCAGCTGCCGTATCATCGCCCGGCTCCTTCCCGCTGCGCTTGTCGTATTTGTCGTAGAACCACAGGTAGTACACAGCGCCCAGAATGACGCCCACCACCACGAAGATGTCCGCCAGATTGAAAATCGGGTAGTCCATGAATTGCAGGTCGAACATATCCACCACATAGCCGCGGAAAATACGGTCGATCATGTTGCCGATGCCGCCGCCCAGCACCAGCATGGCGGCGCTGAGCCCCAGCGGGTGCCGGACGATCTTTTTTAGCACCAGATACACCACGGCGGCCAGCAGCACCACCGTCACCGCCGCCAGCAGGCCGGTCTTACCGGAGAAGCTGCTCCACGCCGCGCCGGTGTTGTGCAGGCGGGTGAGCTGCACCACGCCCGGCAGCAGCGGTGCCGACTGTCCCACCTCTAAATGGGACGTGACCCACCATTTCAAAAGCTGGTCAAGGCCGATGGCACCCGCCAGCAGGATCGCATACCACATAATTTCAGTTCCTCCCGGAGTATAAGTGGCTCTATCATAGCCCATTTTCGTGGGGATTGCAACTTTATCTTGGCGGGGCGGGAGCGCCCCGCCTTTGTCAATTTGCACGGAGCCGCCCACCTGTCCGGTAGGTGTTGCATGTATATTCACCAAATTCCCATAAACAGCGGATAAATATGCAAAAATCGCCTTGACATTTCCAGTTGCCGGTGGTAAAGTATGCACCATCAACGAGAGAGACACAGCCGAGCATTCCCGCACCGGGCGCGGCAAGGCACATCACCGGAAAGGCGGTATACCCATGATAAGCCATTGTAAACAAGGGTGAGCGCCCTGCTTATACTGCGACGACGACAGAGCCAGCGACGACATCACGCCGCGTAACGCAGATGGATGCAATATGCATATAGATGAATAAATATACATCTCCCATACAGGGTATACAGAAAGGATATACGACCATGAAAAAGTTTTTTGCACTGATGCTGGCGCTGGTTATGGCGCTTTCTCTGGTGGCCTGCGGCAGCAAGGCCGATACGACAGCCGATGACAAGACCGATGACCCCGCCGCAGCAGAGCCGGCCAACGCGCTGGAAAAGATCAAGGCCGACGGCGTGCTGACCGTGGCTCTCAGCCCCGACTTCTCCCCCATGGAGTTTGTGGACTCCTCCAAGACCGGTCAGGATCAGTATGTAGGCTTTGATATCACGCTGGCCAAGTACATCGCCGAGAATCTGGGCGTGGAGCTGGTCATCGAGCCCATGGGCTTCGACGCCAGCCAGACCGCCGTGTACACCGGCTCCGTCCCCATGAGCATCTCCGGCTACTCCTGGACGGAGGACAGAGCCGAGAACTATGAGCTCAGCGATTACTACTACGCCGGCGAAAACGAGACGAGACAGGCTCTGCTCATCAAGAAGGAAAACGCGGATAAGTACACCTCCCCTGAGGATCTGGCCGGTCAGGACGTGGGCGCGCAGAACGCCTCCCTGCAGATGCAGCTGGTGACGGAGCAGCTGACGGACGCCAATCCCATCTCCATCGGCGACATCACCGTGGGCGTCATGGAGCTCAAGAGCGGCAACATCGAGGCGCTGGCCGTGGCCTACGGCAATGCGGAGATGATCGTGGACGCCAACCCCGATCTGGCCATCTGCACCTGGGAGTTCGACGTAAAGGCCGAGTACTCCGCCAACGTTATCATGATGCAGAAGGGCGAGACGGAGCTGCTGGACGCAGTGAACGCCATTCTGGCACAGGCCAAGGAAGCCAACCTCTACGACGGCTGGTACAAGGACGCCGTGGAGCTGGGCAAGAGCGAGAACGCGCAGGAGCTGACTCTGGGCTGATACCGGTACACCTTCCGGCGGCGGGTACGGACACCGCGCCCGCCGCCATCAAAGATAAGGGAGACACCCCATGAAATTCATCGACTTTGAAAAGCTGGCCGCCCTGTTCCTGAAATACTGGGACAAGTTCCTCATCGACGGCGTGGAGTACACGCTGGCGCTGGCGGCCATCACCGTGGCCTTCGGCGCGGTGTTCGCGTCGGTACTGGCGCTGATGAAGATGTCCAAAATACCGCCGCTGCGGTGGCTGTCCACCATCTATATCGAGATCATCCGCGGCACGCCCATGCTGCTGCAGCTGTACTTCTTCTATTTCGGCCTGCCGATGCTGATCCCGGTGCTGAACAAGCAGAAGTTTCTGTGCATCGCCATCGCCCTGATCTGCAACAGCGCGGCCTACGTGTCCGAGGTCATCCGCTCCGGCATTCAGGCCGTGGATCCCGGTCAGCGGGAGGCGGCGCTGAGTCTGGGCTTCAGCGAGAGCAAGGCTATGTGGTTCGTGGTGGTGCCCCAGGCGGTGAAGAACATCCTGCCGGCGCTGGGCAACGAGTTCATCATGATCATCAAGGACACGTCCCTTGGCTCCACGTTCTTCATCGGCGACCTGATGACCCAGTATCTGGTGGTCAAGGGCGCCACATACCTGCCCATCGAGCCGCTGGTGATCGTGGGCGTCATCTACTTCCTGATGACGTTCATCCTCAGCAAGGTGTTCGGCCACTTCGAAAAGAAGATGCAGAAGGCCGACCGGCACAGCGGCTATGAGCGCAAGCGGAAGCAGCAGCGGGAGGTGCATGTCTGATGGCACAGAAGCTGATCGAGGTACACGACCTGAAAAAGTATTACAACGGCGGCGATGTGAAGGCGCTGGACGGCGTGACGGCGGACGTGTACAAGGGCGACGTTATCGCGGTGATCGGGCCCTCCGGCGGCGGCAAGAGCACGTTCCTGCGGAGCCTGAACCTGCTGGAAACGCCCACCTCCGGCTCCATCCTGTTCAACGGGGTGGACATCACCGGCAAGAAGATGGATCTCCCCCTGCACCGGCAAAAGATGGGCATGGTGTTCCAGCACTTCAACCTGTTCCCCAACAAGACCGTGCTGGAGAATCTGACCATGGCGCCCATCAAGATCAAAAAGACGCCCAAGGCCGAGGCGGAGGCCAGGGCCATGGCGCTGCTGCAAAGAGTGGGGCTGGCGGACAGAGCCAACGACTATCCCGCCCAGCTGTCCGGCGGGCAGAAGCAACGGGTGGCCATCGTCCGGGCGCTGGCCATGGAGCCGGAGGTCATGCTGTTTGACGAGCCCACCAGCGCTCTCGACCCGGAAATGGTGGGCGAGGTGCTGGAGGTCATGAAGGAGCTGGCGCAGAGCGGCATGACCATGGTGGTCGTCACCCACGAGATGGGCTTTGCCCGGGAGGTGGGCAGCCGGGTGCTGTTCATGGATGCCGGCAGGATCGCCGAGCAGGGCAGCCCGGAGGACATATTTTCCCATCCCCAGAGTGCCCGCCTGCAGGACTTCCTGAGAAAAGTCCTGTAATAGCGGCGCTGAAAGCATATATCTGCCGTTTACTTCCTTCCTTTTTGGTGCTCCCCGTCCCTTCGCGGGGCGGGGAGCGTCGCATTTCAAGACAGGAGATCTATTATGAACACAGAAAAGCAGGCGGCGCTGGCCGCCATTGACGAGAAGAAAGAACTGGTGGCGCAGGTGGCGGACGCCGTCTGGGACTACGCCGAGCTGTCCATGCAGGAGGTGAAGTCCGCCGCCCTGTTCGTCAAGGTGCTGAAGGACGAGGGCTTTCAGGTGGAGGAGGGCATATGCGGCATCCCTACCGCCTTCTCCGCCTCCTTCGGCAGCGGCAAACCGGTCATCGGTCTGCTGGCGGAGTACGATGCGCTGTCCGGCCTTTCGCAGGAGGCGGGCAGCACCGTGTACCACGAGCTGGTAAAGGGCGGCAACGGCCACGGCTGCGGCCACAATCTGCTGGGCGCGGGAGCCATGGCTGCCGCCATCGGCCTGAAGCACTATCTGACCCAGACCGGCAAAAGCGGCACCGTCATCCTGTACGGCTGCCCCGGCGAGGAGGGCGTGGCGTCCAAGGCCTATATGGCGCGGGAGGGTCTGTGGTACGGGCTGGACGCGGCGCTGACGTGGCACCCCGGCGACAGCAGCGAGGTGACCACCGGCTCCACCAACTCCTGCATCCAGATGATCTACACGTTCCACGGGCTGGCGTCTCAGGCATCCACCGCGCCGGAGCGGGGACGCAGCGCGCTGGACGCAGTGGAGCTGATGAATGTGGGCGTGCAGTTCCTGCGGGAGCACATGCCCCGCGACGCACGGGTACACTACTCCATTCTGGACGCAGGCGGCGTAAGCCCCAACGTGGTGCAGCACCAGGCCAGCGTCCTGTACATGATCCGCTCCAACTTCGTTAAGGACTGCATGGCTCTGCACCAGCGGGTGGACAAGATCGCGCAGGGCGCGGCGCTGATGACGGACACCACCATCGAGCGCCGCTTCGTGGACGGCCTGTCCGACACCGTGTGCAACCACGCGTTGGAGCAGGTGCTGTACGACAACTTCTCCCAGCTGGGCGTACCGCCCTGCACGGCGGAGGAGCACGCCTTCATGGAGGCGCTGTCCGCCACCTACCAGGGGCGGGACATCCCCGGCGGCGTGGGCGCGGAGAACGACCCCGCCTTCGCCGAAAAGGTGAAGGCCATGCAGACCAGCCACTTCAACGACTTCCTGATGCCGCTGTATCAGGGTCCCGCCTTCAACGCCGGCTCCACCGACGTGGGCGATGTCAGCTATCAGTGCCCTACGGCGCAGATCCATGTGGCGCTGTGGCCCAACCACGTCCCCTGCCACAGCTGGCAGGTGGTGTCCTGCAACAAGACGCCCATGGCGCACAAGGCCACCGTCCACGCCGGCAAGGTGCTGTGCGCCGCCGCCATCGACCTGCTGGAGCAGCCCGCGCTGCTGGAGGCCGCCAAGGCCGAGTTCCGGCAGCGGACGGCGGGCGGGTACACCTGCCCCATCCCGCCGGACGCCGTGCCGGCGCCCCTGGAGCTGTAAAAAAGCCCGACCGCTTCCCGCGCGGAGCCGCCGATCAGACAGCCGGTCTGTCCGCCGTGCATTCTGCCGGAAAATGTGCTATAATGGCGGCAAAACACGAAGGGAGAACATCGCCATGAAGGGAACGGTCATCTATCACGCGCCTGTGGGCGACCTGCAGGTGGACTGGGAGGACGGCGCGATAACGGCGCTGAAGCGCGCCGGCGCAGACGTAAAGGAGGCGGGCGCGCCCAACGGGCTGACGGAGCAGGTGTTCCGGCAGCTGGACGAGTATTTCGCCGGGACGCGCAGGCGCTTCGATTTCCCGTACCGGCTGCACGGAACGCCCTTTCAGGAAAAGGTCTGGGCTGCCCTGCGGGACATTCCCTACGGCGAGACGCGCAGCTACAGGGACATTGCGGAGGCCATCGGCCACCCGAAGGCGTTCCACGCGGTGGGCATGGCCAACCATGCGAACCCGATATGCATCGCCGTGCCCTGCCACCGCGTCATCGGCGCGGGTGGCGCTCTCGTCGGCTACGGCGGCGGGCTGGACATGAAAACGGCGCTGCTGGCGCTGGAAAAGGCGCACCGCCGGTGAGAAACGCTCCGCCCGTCCCCCTGTTCACAGAAAATTTTCCCTTTCCGCCGCTTTTCGGATGGCATCTTGGCGGGAATCATGGTAATATAGTAGGTACTATTACCGAGAGGCGGGATGGATTTGGAGCTGAACAAGAGAAACATCAAGCGCATTATGCTGCTGATCGCGTTCGCGGCGCTGCTGTACTGGGGACTGAACAACCTGTCGTGGCTGAGCGGCATTCTGAGCGGGCTGTTGAACCTGCTGTCGCCGCTGCTGCTCGGTATATGCATCGCCTTTGTGCTGAACCTGATGATGGCGGCGCTGGAGCGGCTGTGGGATCGGGCGCTGGCCAAGTGGAGCAGCCCGTGGCGCGGCAAGCTGAAGCGCCCGGTGTGCCTGACACTGACCATGGTTCTCTTTGTGGGCATCATCTTCGCCATCTTCTTCATCCTCATCCCCCGGCTGGAGGAGGCCGCCACCACCATGGTGGCCAACATCCCCACCTACGTCAGCCAGATCCAGAGCTGGTGGGAAAACCTCAGCGGTTTCGCCGCCGAGCACGGCGTGACGCTGCCGGAGCTGTCCCTCAGCGCCGATCAGGTGAAGGAGACGATCACCGGCTTTTTGCAGGAGAAGGGCGACAGCGTGGTGAACACCACCCTGAACATCACCACGTCCATCGTGGGCGCGCTGGTGAATTTTCTGCTGGCGCTGGTGTTCTCCCTGTATCTGCTGGCGCAGAAGGAGACGCTGCTGGCACAGTCCCGCCGCCTGCTGCGGCGCATCCTGCCTCAAAAGGCCGCCGACCGGCTCATGCACCTGCTGAGCCTGGCCAACAACGCCTTTTCCAGCTTCGTCACCGGGCAGGTGACGGAGGCGTTCATTCTGGGCACGCTGTGCTGCATCGGTATGCTGATCTTGCGGCTGCCCTATGCGCTGCCGGTGTCGGTGATCATCGCATCCCTGTCGCTGATCCCCATTTTCGGTGCGTGGATCGGCGCGGCCACCGGCGCGTTCCTTATCGTGTTCCAGAGTCCCATCAAGGCGCTGACGTTCCTGATCTTCCTGCTGATTTTGCAGCAGGTGGAGGGCAACCTGATCTACCCCAGGGTGGTGGGCAAATCCGTTGGCCTGCCGGGTCTGTGGGTGCTGGCAGCCGTGACCGTCGGCGGCGGCGCCTTCGGCGTGCTGGGCATGCTGCTGGGCGTGCCGGTATGCTCGGTGGTATACGCGCTGGTGCAGGACTTCATCCGCTCCGACAAGCCGGTCAGAACGCCGCCGGAGGAATAATGTGTGAAATGTGTCATCTGAAGCCGCCCGAAAGGGCGGCTTCAGTCTGTCAAAAAAGCCT
>DNFA01000023.1:330-2859 GCA_003487665.1 Oscillibacter sp. | reverse complement strand
TCCGTTTCCAAAACGCATAATTCCTGCACTTTTCCGCAGATTCCCAGCTAAAAGGTTACGGATTCCCACACCAGTGACATCGGTCACTGGTTCGGAATGACAGGGGCGTGGGTTTATCGACACGCTGAAGCCGCCCTTTCGGGCGGCTTTTCACATGTTCACAAATAATTAAAACCCCGGCTATTGACAACCGGGACGCCGGGTGGTACACTGCGTTTAGCACTCGAAGATACGGAGTGCTAAACGAGGAAGATATTATGGCACTGAGCAGACGAAAAAAGCAAATAATGAAGATCGTGGTGGACAGCTACATCAACACCGCCGAGCCGGTGGGCTCCAAGGCCATCGCGGATCAGCTGCCGGAGAAGGTCAGCTCCGCCACCGTGCGGAAGGATCTGGCCGACCTGTCGGACATGGGCTATCTGGAGCAGCCCCACACCTCGGCGGGTCGTATCCCGTCCGCCAAGGGCTACCGGCTGTATGTCAACGAGCTGATGGATCGCAAGCCCCTGTCGGCAGAAGAGGAGGCCAGCATCAACACGGCGCTGGCCAAGCCGCTGCAGCAGGTGGAGCAGGTCATCGACCAGGCGGGGCAGATGGTGTCCAGCTTCGTGGGCTACCCCACCTACACCGTGGCGGATCACCGGACGGCGGCCACAGTGCAGCGGTTCGAGCTGATCGCCGTGGACGCGGGCAGCTTCATCGCTGTGGTGATGCTGTCGGATAACCGGGTGAAAAGCCAGCTGATGCGCACATCGCTGCCGGTGGAGGCAGAGATGCTGCCCCAGCTGAGCCACCTGCTGAACACCCATTTCACCGGCGTTTCCGCCGAGGAGATGAACGCCACGCTCATGCGCCTGAGCGAGCAGGTGTCCGGGCAGTGGTTCCTGATCCTGAATCAGGTGACGGAATACGCCGGATCGCTGCTGGAGGAATCCAGCCACCAGCAGGTGTACACCAGCGGCGCCAGCCAGCTGCTGAAATTCCCGGAGTTCCGGGACATCGACAAGGCTCACGACCTGATGAGCTTCATGGTGGACAACAAGCAGGAGCTGCCTGTGCCCGCCGGAGACGCGCGCATGCAGATACTCATCGGCCCGGAAAACGTCAACGACGCTCTGAAGGAGAGCAGCGTGGTGATCGCCAGCTACGACATCGGCGACAACATGCGCGGGCTGGTGGGCGTTGTGGGCCCCACGAGAATGGATTATGCCGCAGTCGCGGCGCGGCTGAGCTACTTTGCCGAGAGCCTGAGCCGCATGTTTGGTAAAAAACAGCTACCGGAGGATACAACGGAATGAGCGAAAAGGATAAAAAGAGCAAGCAGACCCCGGAGGAAAACGCCGCGGCGGAGCAGCCGGTGAACGAAACGCCGGAGGCAGCCGCCGAAGCCGCGCCGGAGACGTACACCGTCACAAAGGAACAGATGCAGCAGATGGAGGAGCTGGCCAAGACGCTGGCGGATGCCAATGACAAGTATCTGCGGCTGGCGGCGGAGTACGACAACTACCGCAAGCGGACGGTGCGGGAGAAGGAGCATCTGTACGGCGACGCCAAGATCGACACCATCAAGCCGTTTCTGGCGGTGCTGGACAACCTGGAGCGGGGCGTGAGACAGTTCGAGGAGGGCGACGGACACCGGCAGGGCATGGAGCTGATCTGCAAGCAGTTCAGCGAGGTGCTGACCAAGCTGGGCGTCACCGAGATACCGGCGCTGGGCGAGAAATTCGACCCGGAGAAGCACAACGCCGTCATGCACACAGAGGACGACACCGCGGAGGAAAACACCGTGGTGGAGGTGTTCCAGAAGGGCTACACACTGGGCGACAAGGTTCTGCGGTTCGCCATGGTGAAGGTAGCCAACTGAGAGGGAGGAAGCTATTATGGAAGGTAAGAAGCTGTACAAGAGCAGCACGGACAAGAAGATCGCCGGTGTATGCGGCGGCATCGCGGAGTATTTCAACATCGACTCCACGCTGGTGCGTCTGGGCTGGGTGGTGTTCTGTGCGCTGGGCGGCAGCGGCCTGCTGGCGTATATCATCGCGGCGCTGGTCATGCCCGACAGACCTTATTAAACAGGATCTTCTAATACAAATAGTAAATAACATTTATCTATATACAGGAGGCAATCATTATGTCTAAAGTTATCGGTATTGATCTTGGTACGACCAATTCCTGCGTAGCCGTTATGGAAGGCGGCGAGGCAGTCGTTATCCCCAACGCGGAGGGCAACCGCACCACCCCGTCCGTGGTGGCCTTCAGCAAAACCGGCGAGCGCATGGTGGGTCAGGTGGCAAAGCGTCAGGCCATCACCAACCCCGAGCGCACCATCTCCTCCATCAAGCGTGAGATGGGCACCGACCACCGCGTGACCATCGACGGCAAGAGCTACACCCCGCAGGAGATCAGCGCCATGATCCTGCAGAAGCTGAAGAGCGACGCCGAGGCCTATCTGGGTCAGCCCGTCACCGAGGCGGTCATCACCGTGCCCGCCTACTTCACCGACTCCCAGCGTCAGGCCACCAAGGA
>DNFA01000023.1:0-161 GCA_003487665.1 Oscillibacter sp. | reverse complement strand
GGACGCCGGCAAGATCGCCGGTCTGGACGTGAAGCGTATCATTAACGAGCCTACCGCCGCGGCTCTGGCCTACGGCGTGGACAAGGAGCAGGCGCAGAAGATCATGGTCTACGACCTGGGCGGCGGCACCTTCGATGTGTCCATCATCGAGATGGGCGACG
>DNFA01000031.1:30127-35049 GCA_003487665.1 Oscillibacter sp. | reverse complement strand
GATAAATATTTGAATTTAGAAAACTTACAAAAATCATCTTGACAAACTCGTTCCCGACGGGGATGGCTCGCGTTTTATCGTCCTTTATTCCGCAGTGGCCTGTACGGTGGCCAGCTGGCGCGCACATCTGGGACACACCAGCTTGCCCCGAAAGTCCACCACGTCCTTGCCGCTGCCGCAGAACACGCACCCGGCGTGGGCGCGGCGCAGCACGATGGCGTTGTTCTCCAGCGAGATCGACAGCGCCTCTCTTTCCCCAATGTCCAGCACGCGGCGCATCTCCACCGGAATGACCACTCTGCCCAAATCGTCGATGCGACGGATAATACCGGAAGTCTTCACACTCCGTTCCCCCCTTCTATACAGCTGCAATAAATTTGCGGCATTTTCAGCCTCAGTTTAACACAATTTGCCAAATATGTCAACAGAAAGTCGGAACCTGTCGATTATTTTTGCAAATAACCGCTCAAAGCGGCGCGTAGACTGTCCGTAAAGGGGGCGGGGGCATGACAATGGGCATCCTGTGGACGGGGATGGTGGCGGCAGCGCTGGTGTGCGGCGCTGTCAACGGGCGATTGACGGCGGTGACGGCGGCGGCACTGGAGGGCGCAGGCGCGGCGGTGGAGTTGACGCTGGCCATGGCCGGGGCGCTGTGCCTGTGGTCGGGCGTGCTGGAGGTCATGGCGCGCAGCGGCATGGCCGACGGCCTGTCCCGCCTGCTGCGTCCGGTGCTGCGGCGGCTGCTGCCCCGCGCCGGAGACGACAGCGAGACGCTGGCTGCCCTCAGTGCCAACGTCAGCGCCAATTTGCTGGGGCTGGGCAACGCCGCGACGCCGGCGGGCATCCGGGCGGCGCAGCGCATGGCGCAGGGCTGCGACGGTGTGGCCAGCGATGAGCTGTGCCGCCTGGTGGTGCTGAACACCGCCTCCATCCAGCTGCTGCCCTCTACGGTGGCGGCCATCCGCGCCGGGCTGGGCTGCGCCGCGCCGCTGGATATCCTCCCGGCGGTGTGGCTGTCGTCGGCGGTGTCGGTAACGGCGGGACTGCTGTGCGCCGGACTTCTGCGGCGGCTGGGGAGGGCGTGACATGGAGCCTTTTTCCTCCTGGATACTGCCCCTGCTGCTGACGGTGGCCGCCCTGTGGGGCTGCCGCCGTCGGGTGGATGTATACGATGCGCTGGTGTGCGGCGGGAAAAACGGTCTGCATGTGGCGGTGTCCATCCTCCCGGCGCTGGCGGCGCTGCTGACGGCGGTGTATATGCTCCGTGCCAGCGGCGCGCTGGACGGGCTGACCCATCTGCTGGCGCCGCTGCTGACAGCGTTGGGCGTTCCGCCGGAGACGGCGCCCCTGCTGGTGATCCGCCCGCTGTCCGGCTCCGGCGCACTGGCCGCCGGCAGCGACCTGATGCGGCAGTACGGCACGGATAGCTATATCGGCCGCTGCGCCGCCGTAATGCTGGGCTGCACGGAGACGACGTTCTACACCGTCGCCGTCTACTTCGGCGCGGCGGGCATCCGAAAGACCCGCTACACCGTCCCCGCCGCCCTGACCGCCGACGCTGCGGCGTTCCTGTCCGCCGCCTTCGCCGTGCGGCTGTTTTTCGGTCAGTAGTCCACCTTCATCAGGCACAGACCCTCCGGCGGGGCGGTGGGGCCGGCACGCTTCCTGTCCTTGGCCAGCAGGATCTCCTGCACATACTCCGGCTCCCAGTAGCCGCGGCCTACCTCCAGCAGCGTGCCCACCAGAATGCGCACCATGTTCTGCAAAAAGCCGGTGCCGTGGAACGTGAAGATCACCCGATCCCGCCGCTGCTCTATGCCGATGTGATCCACCATGCGGACGGTGCTCTTTTTCATGCGGGGGTTGCCGCAGAAGGACGCAAAGTCCTGCTCACCCAGCAGATACGCCGCCGCGCGGCGCATCCGCGCCACATCCGGCTCGTAGTCCAGCAGCGTCACATATTTCCGGTCGAACACCGGCTTCACCGCGCCCACATGGCAGGTGTAGCGGTAGGTCTTGCCCAGCGCGTTGTACCGGGCGTGGAACCGGGGCGCGGCCTCCTTTACCTCCCGGACGGCGATGGCGTCAGGCAGGTAGCGGTTCATGTAGTCCCGGATCTCCTCCGGCGTCAGCGCCGTGTCCAGCACCACGTTGGCGGTCATGGCGCGGGCGTGTACCCCGGCATCCGTGCGGCCTGCGCCGATGACGTTCACCGGCGCGCCCTGTAATTCGCCCAGCACCGCCTCCAGCTTTCCCTGAATGGTGTCCTTCCCCGGCTGGCGCTCCCAGCCGAAAAAGCGGGTGCCATCGTAGGCGATGGTCAGTCTGTAATTCTGCTGCATAAAAAATCACGCCCTTTCCGCTCCATTGTAGCAGAAAGGGCGTGATTTGTGAAGTGCCGGTATCAGAGCCAGCCCATCATCTTTACGAAGCTCCACAGCAGCTTGCCGCCGTAGAAGATGATGACAGCGCCGCACACCTTGTTGATGATGTTCAGCACCTTCTCGTTGAATTTGCTGCCCAGCAGGGATACCAGCGTGGAGACGGTCAGGAACCAGATCACCGAGGCCGAGCCGAAGCCGCAGATAAAGGGCAGGTCGCCGCCCGGTGCAAGGGTGGCGCGGAACGCGCCCAGCATCATGGTGCCGTCGATGATGGCCTGGGGGTTCAGCCATGTGACCACGAAGGCGGAGGCGGCCAGCTTCCAGATGGGTACGTTCACGTCCCGGCCGCCCTCCAGACTGGCCTTGGAGCGCAGAAGTCCGATGCCGATGTAGATGACGATCAGACTGCCGATGCCCAGAATGACCTTTTGCAGCCACGGCAGCGCCTGCATCAGCGCGCCCGCGCCCAGAAAGCACGCCACGCCCAGCGAGATGTCCCAGAATATCACGATCAGCGCCGTGAGGTAAACGCGGCTGCGCTTCTGGGTCAGGGCGCTGTTGATGACGAACAGGTTTTGCAGCCCGATAGGGGCGACGTAGGCCAGCCCCATGGTCAGCCCTTGCAGATAGATGTTCATGTTGCCTATTTACTCCTTTTTTCTTACCTGCTATAATCATAGCACTATCAGCGCAAAAAGCAAGAACGCAGATTTTTGTGGGTAAGTAAGGAGGAACTGACCATGTCCGATGCCCATTACGACTGTCCCTGCATGGAAAAATGCCCGCTGCACCACGCCATGCTGCTCATCGGCGGCAAGTGGAAGGTGCAGATCCTGTGCGCCGTGGCCAATGCGGGAGCCATCCGCTACAACGGCCTGCGGGGCAAGCTGGACGGCATCAGCAACACCGTGCTGGCCGGCGCCCTGCGGGAGCTGGAGCGGGACGGGCTGGTGACCCGGCGGGAGTATCTGGAGGTGCCGGTGCGGGTGGAGTACAGCCCCACCGATAGCTGCCGGGAGCTGCTGCCTATTCTGGAGCAGCTCAGCGACTGGGCGGAGGCGCGGATGTGAACGCGCCGGAGAAGTAAACAACACTTGACATTTACGGCGCTGTGTGGCAGTATAATGTCAAGTGAACTTTACTTACGGAGGTGCGTGCATGAAACGGATAACGGCCATGCTGCTCTCGCTGCTGCTGGGAGCGGGACTGCTGACAGTGTGCTGGCGCGGCGCGGAGTACCACAGGGAGGACACGGAGAGGGAGAACGGTGTGACGCTCTACGTCCGCCGCGACCGGCAGGCGGCCTTTGCCGGGAACCTGACGTGGGACGGGCAGAGCGACACCGTCGATTACGTCATCCCCGACAGGGTGGACGGTGCGCCTGTCACGGCGCTGGGCGGCCTGCTGTACGGCACCGCCTTCAAAAAGCTGCCCTGCGGCTGGGGCGTGGAGCTGCCGGATACGTTCCGGGGCGCGGAGCGGCAGCAGGATCTCCTGCCGGGCGGAAGCGGCACGGAGATCACTCTGACGGTGCGCCTGCACATCGGGCGGTATGTGAGCCATATAGAAAACGTCGGTCTGCTGACGCCTGTGGGCTATTACAGCACCGAGGGGAGCTATGTGATCCGGCAGGAGTGGGTCGTGACCTGCGATCCCATGAATCAGACGTTTTACGCCGAGGGCGGGCGGCTGTATCACCGGGCGGACGGCACACCGGCGGATATCTGCTATGATACGGAGTGGTGGTATGAGGAACAGAGTGGCTGAGCTGCGGCGCGAACGGAATATGAGGCAGGAGGAGCTGGCAGCGGCGGCGGGCATCTCCCGCCAGTCGATCATCGCCATTGAAAAGGGACGCTTCAACCCGTCGCTGGAGGCGGCTATCCGCATCGCCCGGTGCTTCGGTGTGCCGGTGGAGGCGGTGTTCTTCCCGGAAGCGGATGGCTGGCGCTGCCGCCCGGAGACGGGGGAGGGGCGGCTGATCGCCGGACAGGGTGCGCCGGAGCTGGCGCACATCACCTACGGCGGCTATCCCCTGCGGTATAACGGCGGTGAGGTGGTGGCGGCCTGCAACGCCATGACGCTGCTGGGCGCGGCGGTGTCGCCGGAGGATGTGGCCGGTGAGTTCGAGGACAACGGCATGCCGCTGCTGGGCGGCGCGCTGGGCACCGATCCCCGGCGTCTGCCGGACTATTTCGCCGCCCACGGCGTGACCTGTACGCCATGCCGCCGGGATCGGCTGCCCGGCGAGGGCGTGTTCCTGTGCAGCTACGCGGCGCTGCCGCTGCTGCGGGAGGTGCGCGGAGTGCACACGGTGGCGCTGCGGGTGACGGCGGCGGGGGCGGCGGTATGGAACGAGCGCGACGGCGACACGGAGCCTGCGCTGTACCCGGATATGCCGTCCTTCCTGAAGGGCAAGGCGCTGGCGGCGCTGTATCTACTGCGGAAGGAATAAAAAAAGAACTGCGTGAGCGGTTCTTTTTTTATTCCTGCAGCTTGTCAAAAAAGTCCGTTCGGACTTTTTTGACAAGCTGCAGG